>DASPNQ010000034.1:0-6596 GCA_035626435.1 Vicinamibacterales bacterium | reverse complement strand
CGCTGGTTCGAATCCAGTCGCCCCGACCATTTCTCTTCGGGACTATTCCGGGCGCATGGGTGACGGATTATTCCGGAGACATAGGTAACCGTTTCGGACCGAAGGGATTATCGATCGGTTCGAGCCGGCGGGTCTGATTCTCGAAGTACCCTGGTCATACTGAAACAGGTGGACGAGCCAAATGTGCTCGTCTACCTGTTTCACTTTCACCTTCTGGCCAGCAACGACCTGACCCAGTCATCCGGGATACTCGGTTCGTCCAGCCGCGTCAGGGGCGGGCGAACCGACGGCTACGTGTTGCTCGCCGCATCAGCAAACTGCCGCGAGCCACGCATCCGGCTCGGACCGTCGACTACCAGCGCACCCTCCACACCAGCTGCACGATGCGCGACGGGTTGTCGCCAAGCAGCGCCGTCAGGCGGTAGTTGTCGACGTTGGTCGCCGCGGTGGTATTCGAGATCGGCGTGCCGCCTCCAGGGCCCATTGGCGCGGACGTGGTCGTCGTGAAACCAAGCGGAATGCCCGCCGTCGAAGCCGGATTGAAATAGGGGTTGTTCAACGCGTTCAACATTTCGCCGCGGAACTCGAAGGCGAAGCGCCCGGGCAGATCGAATTTTTTCGAGACGCCGAGATCGACACGGAACAGCGGCGGCCCGTTGACGGTAATGCTGCGCGCGCCGCAGTCGCCGTAGCCCGGCGCCGTCTCCAGGCAATCGGGGCCGTTCGCCGGCGCAAAGTAGCGGCCGCTCGGCGGACCGAGTGCGCCATAGCCGGACGCAGAGGTCGCGCTGACCGAAAACGCTTTGACGGTGTTGTCCAGGATGTCGGCCGGCAGAATGAAGATTTGTCCGCCAGGGCCCTGCTGAATGCGAATGGCGTCCTGGAGCTCGTCCTTCGTCATGCCGACCAGACGCACGTTGCCGAAGTCGATCACTTCGCCGGTCTGCAGGCGAACGACGCCGTCGAGGGACCAGCCGCCGACGATCGCATCGAGAGCGGCATGCATGCCGGAACCGAAATGGCGGTCGCGGCCGACCGGCAATTCGATTGCGAAGTTCGCCTTCACGGCGTGGCGGACGTTGCCAACCTGGCCGGCCTGTTCGACCCACTCGAGCGGCTTGTTGAAGCCGTAGCGATTGAGAATCTCGGCGCGGCTCCACGTGTAGCTCGAGTTCACCGAGAAGCCATTCGACAACCGTTTGCGGTACTCGAACTGCATCGAGTGGGCGCGCGTGCCGCCCATATTGGTGGTCAGGTTCGCTGCGCCGGCGGTCGTGCCCGCGCCGAGCAAGTCGGGGTTGGCGACGAAGAAGTTCGCCGGCAAACCCGCCTGCACTGCGTTGTTACGCAACGTGGTGTTGCCAATCAGTCCGTTGGTGCCCAGCGACGCAAACCCCCAGGGGTTTGGATTACGAGCGGCGAGAAACCCGAGGAACGTCGCGCTGGTCCAGTTCGCGCCGGTATACAGCGCCTGATTCGCAGCATTGCCGGTCGGTTGCGCGTTGAAGTGAGCCAGCATGATCGGCAGGGGATTCGTGCCGGTTCCCGGTCCCATGTAGGCGAACGTGGCGCCACGGCCGCCGGCAATGTTCGCTTGCAGGTTGGCCTGCGCGAGACGGAACTCGTTCAGAAAACCGTTGCTGTTGATGTTCGGCTCGTTCAGGTTGATCGAGTCCCACGATTGCCTGTGACGGCTGCCCACGTAGCGCAGTTCGATCGCGGAGTTATCCGACACCTTGCGCTGCCATCCCATCGACCACGACTGCGTATACGGCAGTTGAATGTCTGGATCGTAGGCGTTGCCACGGGTCGTGAGCGATGCCGGCGCCGCAGGCAGATTGACAGCCGGTGGTCCGGGCAGGGCCGGGGTGTTGCGCAGCAGAATTGGAATCGACGCGGTGTTCTGATCGGTTTGCAACGCGACCTGAATGCCCTGGTTGTCCCCAAACACCCCGGTGAAATCCGACATGCCTGGCCGCTGGAAGGCCATCGCCCATCCGCCTCGAACAACCGCGTCTCCTTCCTGCGAGCCGCGCAGCCACTTCATGAATCCTGTGGAAGCCGGCACTTGCCACGCCGCGCCGAGGCTCGGCGCGACGTTATTGCGATCGGGGCGGTAGGCATATTGACCGGCCGTATAGCGCACGAATCGTGGCCGGGTCCCGGTCAACGTACCGGGCCGGTGAATATTGCCCTCGCCGGAAATCCCGTACAGCGACGCGAGGCTGAGCGTCGTGTAGCTATCGTTGGTCGGATAGAACGGGTTCTGCAGCACGTAGCGGACGCCGCCGGAAACGGTCAGGCTCGGGCCGGCCCGCCACGAGTCGGACACGAAGACGTTGAACTCACGCATGCGCCCTTCGGCGCGCGACCGTCCGAGCAACTGATAGGCGCTGCCCTCGGCGTTGATGCGGGCATCGCCGGTCAGTCGTGACAGCCGTCCGGTCAGAATCGCGTAGAGGTTCTTCGCTTGAGTGATGTCCGCGGCGGACGCACCCGGAAGCGTCGTCGCATTGAAAATCGCGTCGGCGGGATCCTGGCCGGCAATCAGGCCGAACTCGGCAGTCGGCACGAGCGTCTGGTTCTGCAGCCAGACGTCGGCCTGCACCATCAGCGCCCCAAACTGGATGTTGTGGCGGCCCTTCAACCATGTCGTGGTGTTTTCCAGCACCGTGGTCGAGGCTTCGCGCGACGACTGGGTGGAGTTCAAGCTCGGGTTGGTCAGCTGCGCGCCGGTTCCACAGCACGCGGCGTTGAAATTGAGGCGATAGCCGCTCGTGTTCGACCACATGTCAGGACCGAGCTCCGGCGAAAACAGCGTCGCCCCGCCCGACCCGCCCGCACGCAGTTCATTGAACAGGCTGTCGCCGAACGTCGATCGCAGCGATTCCGACGTCGTCCACCGCGTCGAGCGCTGGCTGCCGGTCGTCAGCGAATTCGGGAAGGGCAGTTGCGCGTTGTTGGTGGTGTCGGGCACCGAATTGATTTTGCGATAGTTGAAAGAACCGGTGAGACGGTGATTGCGGGTGATCTCATAGTCGAGCCGCGCGGTCGGCGAGGGGTTGAAACTCTTCGTCGGCATCGACCACGTGTATTGCTGAACGAGCGGGTTGTTGAGCGCGGTGACGCCGCCGGTGGTGCGCGTCGCAGACTGGATGTCGGCGAGGATTTTCGCGATCGTCGGATCGATCGTCGACAGTTGCCCGGCATTCGCGGCAATCTGCAGCAGGTTTTGGCGTTGCACGCCGCCGGCGGCGTTGTAACTGAAGATGCCGGAGGACGCCTCGGGCGTCAGGATCACGCGTTGCAACGTGCTCGAGCTCGGCGAGCGTTGCTCCTCGTAGTTGAAAAAGAAGAACGCCTTGTTGCGCTTGAGCGGACCACCCTGGGCGATGCCATGCTGGTAGTTCCGCAATTCGTTTTTCGGCGCTTTTCCTGTCGCGGGATCGGGTGGCAGGTCGCGATTGCGAAACCAGGTGTTCGCATTCAGCGCGTCGTGACGCAGGTATTCGTAGGCGGTGCCGATCCACTGGTTGGTGCCCGATTTGGTGACAAACCGGATCTGCACGGCGCCTTGCCCGGTGGCATCCGCGGTGTTGCCGGCCGTCGTGACCGTGACTTCTTCCACCGAGTCGAGCAGGGGGCTCAATCGCGCAAAGTACCCGTCCGTTGTTTTCAGATAGTTGTCCTGCACGCTCATGCCATCAAGCGTGATGTTGATCGCGCTCCGCGGCAGGCCGCTGACCGTCGAGTTGCGGGCGGTGCCCGAGGTGTTAAAACCGGGCAGCGAGGTCAGCGAATCGAGCGCGTTGCGGCTCGTCAGCGGCAGGCTGGTGATCTGCTGTCCCGTCAGATTCGTCGAAATCGCCGGTGACTGCGTCTGCACGACCGTCGCAGATTCGCCGACCACGGTGATGTTTTCGGCGATGGTGCCGACCTGCAGCGTCACCTTGACCGCGGTCGGGATGCCGGCGGCCACGCTGACCGAATCCAACGTCGTCGTGCGGAAGCCGGCGAGTTCGACCGTCACCGCGTATTTGCCGCTGGTGATGTTCGGCGCCGTAAAGCCGCCGTCGCCGCTGCTCACGAGATCGATCTGCTGGCCGGTTCCGAGGTTCTTGATCTTCACGTTCGCGCCGGGAATGGGCAGGCCCTCGGTATCGACGACGGTCCCTGACAGGACAGAGAAGATGCTCCCCTGCGCAGATGCCGGCTCGCTGAGAGCCAATATGAGCAGCAGCGGCACGATGGCTGATTTCAGTCCGGATTTACAGCGATTCATCCCCACCCTCCTGCCAAAAACACCACGACAAGCAACCGCAACGTCACGGAATGTAATCGGGGCCATGCGGTTCGTCAACGAAAATAGGCCATTCGTCCCTGACGAATGTGCAGGCACCAGGTGTGAATCGCAGTTTTGTCGGCGGTTATGATGACTCGGCATGGAGCGTCCGGCGCGGCCAGAGACGATTCGCCGCGCTGAGTTCCGCGATGTCGCGGCGCTCGGCGAGTTGGGCGCGGCGCTGATGCGCACGCATTACGCCTTCGATCCCGACCGGTTCCTGGAACCGGCAGGCGGCGACGAGCACGGCTACGCCGAATTTCTGCAGTCGCAGCTAGCCAACACCAACGCGGTGGTGCTGGTGGCGGAGAAGGACGGCGCGGTTGTCGGCTATGCGTATGCGGCGATCGAGCCGCTGTCGTGGAAGGAGCTGCGCGGCGAGTGCGGCTTCATCCACGACTTGCTGGTCACCGAAGAGGCGCGCGGCAGCGGCGTCGGCGACGCGCTGCTCAATGCGTCGATCGACTGGTTGAGACAGCGCGGCATGCCGCGCGTGATGCTGTGGACGGCGCCGCACAACCACGCCGCGCAGCGCCTGTTCGGACGGCGCGGCTTTCGCGCCACGATGGTCGAGATGACACTGGAGCTCGACTAGCGATCGCCGACCGCGACCAGGTGATTGCGGGTGCGGAACAGCAGCGTGCCCTCGGAGATCGCCGGCGTCGCCATCGCGACCTCGCCGAGCGGATTGGTGGCGAGCAGCTCGTAGGTCGTTCCTGCCTTCACCACATATACGTCCCCGTCCTCGCTCGTGAAATACAGCCGGCCGCCGGCCGCGACCGGTGACGCGGAGAAGCCGGTCTTGCCGTCGCCGAGCCGCGCCTGATAATGGCGCGTGCCGGTCTTCGCGTCGAACGCACTCAACACACCGTTATCGCGGCAAACGTAAAGAATGTCGCCATACACGATCGGTGTCTGCATGTAGCCGCCGTCGCGCATGTAGCTCCAGGCAATGTGCGCGTTCGAGGTTTCGCCGTCCTTCAGCGTGATGTCGCCGGAGGCCGTCGGCTTGATCGCGTAAATCGGCGCGAACTTGCCGTGCGCGTTGGTGATGAAGACCAACCCGTGCGCCGCGATCGGCGTCGGCACCGGGATGTCGCCGCCGCCGCTCATGCGCCATACTTCCTTGCCGGTCTCGAGGTCGTAGCCGCCAATGTGCTTCCAGCCGTTGACGATCACCTGGTCTCGGCCGTTCATCGAGACGACCGCCGGCGTGCTCCACGTCGGTACATCGCCGCGCTCGGTGCGCCACAGCTCGCGTCCGGTGCGCACGTCGAACGCGGCCACGAACGACCCTTTCTGGACGTCCGCCTGCAGAATGACGCGGCCGTCGTGGATGATCGGCGAGCTGGCAAATCCCCACTGCGCCTCGGGCACCATGAAGAATCCCGAGTCGAGCCGCCCGAACTCCTTCTTCCAGAGCAGCTCGCCGTTCATCGAATACGCATACATCCCCTCAGAACCAAACATCGCGATGATGTGGCGGCCGTCGGTGGCGAGCGTGGAGCTGGCGTGCGTCGATTTGGGATGGCGTTTGATCACCGGCACCCCGGTCTTGGCGACGCGCTCCCAGCGCGGCTTGCCCGTCGCCTTGTCGAAGCAGGCGACCATCCATTTGTGCTCGGTGGTATCCAGCACCGAGCCAATGTCGCCATACAGACCAACTTTGAGCTGCGGATCGGGCGTGCCGCTGATCGCGCTGGCGGTGCAGACGACATTGCCCCACACCACCGGACTCGAATGACCGAGCCCCGCCACCGGCACCTTCCACTTGACGCCCTTGCCCTCGGGCACGCTCCACTGCGCCGGCACCGGCGTGGCGTCGTCGACGCCGCGCGCGGCAATCCCCCGGAAGCTCGGCCAGTCCACGCCGGCACGCGGCCCGGAAGGAGATTGAGCGACGGAGGTCGAAACCCATGCACCAAGCAGCAACAGCGTCAACGACGTTTTCTTCATTGCGGATACCAGTTTGCCAGACGAACCTCGATGCCTTGTTTCGACAGCGCGTCAGCGAGTTCTTTCAACCCGCGCGTGGTCGGCTGCGGCCGGCGGCCTCCGGGCGGTACCGGGCGCACCCATTCCTGATCGTAGTGATAGGGATAGACGACCTTCGGCTTCATCGCGCTGAGACACTCGATCGCCGCCGCCGGTTCCATCCGCTCGAGCGGCACGTTCATGGGAAAGAACGCGACGTCGATGTTCCTGGCGCTGCGCACTTCCGGCACGCATTCGGTGACGCCGACTACATACACAC
>DASPNQ010000033.1:0-12850 GCA_035626435.1 Vicinamibacterales bacterium | reverse complement strand
GAGGAGTATTTTGTCGGCTCGCTGGTCTTAACGACGGAGAAGGATAAGCGCCGTCCCTCCGTGGTGGACGGCCAACAGCGTCTGGCCGCTGTCACAATGATTCTCGCCGCGATCCGTGACTACTTCATTAACAACAACGATTCCGATCGTTCTTCGCAAATAGAATCGAGGTACTTATTCACGCGAGACCTGCGGACCCAAAGTCTAGAACCTAAGCTCCGACTGAACCTCGACGATAGCGAATTCTTCGAAGGATACATTCTGGAAAGGCCAGGCTCTCCACGCCGGGCACAAACAAGGCCCCGCGGTGTTTCAAATTCGAGGTTGGCGGCCGCATATCAGAGAATCACGGATCATATTGCGGGCGTTGCCAGATCACCTACTCCTGTTGACGAACTGGTCGAATGGGTTGACTGTCTTTCAGAGCGGATTAAGGCCATCGTCGTGACCGTGTCAAATGAAGCGAACGCCTTTCAGATTTTCGAGACGCTCAATGATCGGGGGCTTGATCTATCGATTGCGGACTTATTGAAGAATTATGTGTTCGGCCAAGCCGGTCCGGAAAAGCTTCCCATCGTCCAACAGGAGTGGCACAAGGCGATGGCAATGATAGGTGGAGACTCGGGACCTGAGGTCGTTACGACGTTTTTGCGCCATTTCTGGGCGTCAAAGCGAGGGCTTACTCGTGAGCGCGAGCTATATCAAAGCTTCAAGAGTTACATCCGTAGTAGCCACGCGGCAGCAGAGTTCGCGGTCGAACTCGGGACCGCAGCGCAGCACTACTCGGCGCTGCTGAACTCTGATCACGATTTCTGGGCGCCGTACGGAACGCGAACCAAACGCCACGTTCAAACCCTTCTGATGTTGCGGATGGAGCAATATCGCCCTCTTCTGTTAGCGGCCATGTCGAAGTGGTCACAGCCGGAGATTAACAAGACGATTTCGATGCTGGTGTCCTGGAGTGTCCGATTTAGGATCGCCCATCAATTAGGCAGCAGCAGACTTGAACAATTCTATGGGAGCACAGGCATGCTCGTAAGGGAAGGCGAAATCAATTCCGCCTCCGAGTTAGCTAAACACGCTGCGAGCACCGTCCCGACTGATAAGGAGTTTGCTGCGTCTTTTTCGACTGCCCAGGTGTCTCAGAATGCTTTCGCGCGTTACTACCTCCGAACGCTGGAGCAACGGCTGTCCCTTGATGCCGGTCTCAAAGAGCATGAGGTGATCTCTGACGAGCAGCAGGTCAACTTGGAGCATGTCCTTCCGCAACGTGCTAAGCGTGAAGAGTGGCCCGAGTTTGGGGAGGAAGACCTCACGGCTAGCGTATACCGTTTGGGAAACATGACTTTGCTGTTGGCTACAGAGAATACGAAGTTGGGGAATAAACCGTACCCGATTAAACGCCAGGCTTTCGGGCAATCCTCCTTGAGGATCACAAAGGACGTTGCCGAACGCGATCCTTGGTCTCCACAAGCTATCGATGAGAGACAACGTTGGCTAGCCGACATTGCTGTGCGAGCTTGGCCATCGCGTTAAAAGACACCTTCGCGTTCTCACGGCGGCCACCAGGATTTGTGCCACCGCTGATCGCTATATCGGAACAGTCGGAACCCGGATCAGTCACATACGCCTCGATGTGTGGTGATCAATCCGAACCGAGGGCTCGAATGGTGTCAGGCACGGACGACGTCCCGAAGTCACCTTCACGGTTACCCTGGTCAAACTTCTCAAGTCGCCAACTCTTCATGATTGGGTCAAACTTCACCAACAGTCGAAACCGGCGTGGTTCTCCGTAGTGGTCATCAAACAGTTCGCGCACAGCCTTTTCAATACGCTTATCGAACTGTATCGAATGCGTTCCGATGATTTGGCGATAATCGTCGGTTGTCGTCCGAATATGCTGATTGGACACGATACTGTCCACCGAATAGGTGAGTACGTCGAAGGAAATGCCGACGTATCCCCCATCGTGCTTCGAGACAGGCTTGAATTCGCTGTTCAGTAGCGTTCCACTTGGTCCTCCTTCACCGGCGCCATCGGGAAGCAGGACGTTTGCCGTACGTTGCACGCCACTTTGAGTCAGCGAAAAGAAGTCATTCCATCCCGTGAATTGCTGCGAGAGGTCGCGATTTCCGTCCAGGAACACCAGGCCAAGATCTGCAAACGCTTTATAGAGCGGATACCGTCGGAGTGTGTCGGTTCCCTTCAACGGATTGGCTACGCCTTCGCGAATGAATCGAAGCTGACCGAAATAAAGGATTACTTTGGACTCGCTGTCAAAGTGCGATGCCACTATTGCCTTCGCATCTGCGTCAGACAACGCGGGTCCACGAGAACAGCCGGTCGCCAGAACTGCCGCTAAACAAGCACCAAATAGTCGCGTCGCCATTCGCATAGTTCATCCACGGCATAGGCTCGTTCGTTGTGCCGCAGAGGATACATCAGGCCGTCACGCGATCCAAAGAAACAATGCCGCCAATTCTGGCCGGGAATTGTGGTCACGGGCGAAACTGATCCGACGTGCGCGCGATATGGGTTTCTTCAGGATTTGTCGACGATGAACGCGTCTCCGAAAGACAGAACCCCAAGTCGCGCGCACTGCGTCAACAATCTTGAGCCAGTCGGCGATTCGGTTCCAACCCGCGCTCTTCTGGTCCACCATCCTTCGCTCACGCGCAACCAAAGACGAAGCGTGAGCTTCGGCTCGGCATGCCACGCGAAGGAGGCCGCGCCGTAGCGGCGAAGCCGCGGAACCTGGATCAGCTGAGTCACTAAACGGTGCCGGTCCCGGCACGCGGCTTTCGCCTTGGGCTGAGATGGGTCCCAACTCCGAGCTATGGATCCTCGGCGTGGCCTCTAGCGCTCTGAAGGGCAGTTGCCACAAGCGCAACGAGTCGGTACGGTTCGATCGGTTTACCGAGATACCAGTTAAAACCCGATTTAATGGCTCGATCTCGATCCCCTGTTGTCGTCAAAGCGGACACCGCCACCGCCGCGATCTTGCAGTGTGGCGAATTCCGATTGCTTCGTACGGTCTCGATCAGCGCGAATCCGTCCTCGACCGGCATGGCGAGGTCGGCCACCAGCACGTCGAACGACTCGTGCTCGAGCCAGTGCAGCGCCTCCGCCGTAGACATCGCCGTTCTGACGTGCGCGCCCGACTGCTCGAGCACAAACGCATTCAATTCCCGCGCACTGGCTTCGTCATCCACGACGAGGACGCGAGCATCCCGCAACGATCGTTCCGCTTGGGATGGGTCGGATGACATGTGCGATTGTTCCAGCGAATCGTAGTTCTGTTCCCGTTCAGATTCAATACGTCGCCGCACCATTCAGCAACGCCGACGCCGATAAGAGACCGCCCAGAATCTTGAAGACCCTCTGGTCCCAAGCGAAAGCGCATCGGTGTCAGAAATCGATCTCAGGTCCACATCAAAGCGATCGTTAACGGAGACGTCTCATGGAGCGGTCGCAGCCGGCGATGCTCCTACGATGGACTGCGCCGTGATCGCTCGGCTTGACGGGCGACGATGTGTCAAACCGTCTCAGTCGCTTGGAACAGACGCACATGCTGTGCGTGGCGTGGGCAGATGCGCCTGTGGAGCGCCGGAGTGGCGCGCCGCCAAAGAACGTTGACAGTGCTCGGTCCTCGCCCTACGCTGACGGGCGACTGCTGGCGGATCAGCAGCTTCGCACCCGGACAGGCGATTCGAACCACCATGACGAAATATCTTTGCGCGCGGCCTGCGCGCTGCTGCTCCATGACGCAGCGGCATCCCAGTCGGCTGCGATCGTGCTCAAGGTGGGCCGCCTGATCGATGTCGCTGCCGGAACAGTCGTCTCAATCAGTCGATCCTGATCGAAGGCGAGCACCTCAAGGAGATCGCTGCGACCCTTGCGGTTCCGCCAGGCGCGCAGGTCATCGATCTCAATCGTGCCACCGTCCTGCCTGGCCTGATCGACGCGCACTCGCACCTGCTCACCAAGGCGCGTTTGAACGCACCTATACGCGTTTGCGCCGGGCGTTCGAGCTGAGAGTCCCGGTTGCGACCGGCAGCGACCAGTACTACCAGACCAAGTGGACACGCGGCATCGGCAGCGTCAAGCGAATGGTTGGCGCCGCCCATGAAGCCCGAACCGCGCCGATCGAGATTATCCGGAGCGCCACCATCCAAGGCGCGCGGTTACTCGGCATGGACGCTCGCGTCGGGCAGGTGCAGCCAGGCAAGCTCGCAGATGTGATCGCGGTTGAAGGATCCGCTGCAAGACGTGACGGCACTGCAACGGGTCACGTTCGTGATGAAAGGCGGCGTCGTTTATCGCACCCCGCGATGAGCGGACCCGGTCCGCACTGAACGCACTGTTCCGCCAGCGGTTCGCTCCGAGCGCACGTGCAGTCGCGTCGGTTCCGACTTAGAATTGGACGTCCGCAACACTCGGAGACACGATGAAAACTCTTCACCAAGCCACTGCGCTGTTCACCGCAGCCACGATCGTTCTCGCCACGATAGTCGCGGGAGTGGCGCAAGAGCCCGGCCAGGCCCCATCGGCGGGCACTCCAGCCACGATTCCGCCATCCGTGGTCGCCGCCGCGGACAAGATCGCCAACGACCCGCAAATCATGGGGCTGCTCAAGGAGCAGAGCACGGATGCCGCGGCCAAGGCGCGATGGAATCAGTTCCTGGAACTGGTGCGCATCCCGTCGCCGCCGCGCTACGAGCATTTGAAGGCGGCCGAGATCCATCGCCGCCTGGTGAACGAGTGGGGCTTCTCTCCCGCGGAAGTGATGACGCGGGCCGATGGCATCATCGCTGGCACCGACACCAACATCGTCGACGGCCTGCCGGTCTACAACGCATGCGTGGTGATCAAAGGGTCGTACGCGGGGCGCGGTGGCGCGCAGCATTACCAGGGCCAGTTTCCCAAGGTGCTCGTCGAAGGCCACATCGACGTCGTCAATCCCGAAGTGCTGCCGCCAGCGAGCGATCCGTTTCTTCACATGAAGCTGCAGCCGTTCGCGCAGCCCGTAGTGGCAACGCCCGAGGAGCTGGCTGCGATCCCCGACGAGCTGTCGTTCGACGCCAAGGGCCGGGTGATCGAAAACGACAAGTACGCGATCGCGAGCAAGGTCTTCGCGAATGCGAAAGAGGCCGAGACCGGCGGAGGCGTGCGCATCTACGTCCCAGGCTACCTCGACATGATGGCGAGCACGTCGAACGCCTTCGTGCTTGCGGCCGCGATGAAGAAACACAACATCAGGCCGGTCTACGACGTGTGGATCTGCGGCACCGCCGGTGAAGAAGGCAAAGGCAACCTCGCCGGCGTCAAGCAGCTCTACGGCTTCGATCAGAAGCTGGGAACCGGATCCAACCCGCTCAATTTCGTCGCGAACTTCGGACTCGAGGGTGGCGGCACCGTCAACTTCGTCGGCAGCTATCGTTTCGAGATGAAGTTCAAGGCGCCGTCGCCGCGCGCGGACGGTCCGAGCGCACCGGAGGCGATGGCCGCAGCCATCGCGAAGATCGCGGACGTCAGGACGCCGTCCGACCTGCGCCCGGATGCGCCGCGCACCACCTACACCGTCGGCCGCGCCAGCTGCGAACCGCCGCCGGCGCCGGGCATGAGTACGCCGAGTTGCTCGCTCGAAGTCGACATGCGCTCCACGCGCAAGGAAACGCTCAATGACATCCGCAATACCATCGAGCCGATGTTTCAGGCCGGCGTGTCCGCTGAGAACGCGAGACATGGCCGCAAGGACGGCAGCAGCGAAGCGATCAGCCTCGAGCTGGTCTGGTTCGGCTTGCGGCCTGCGTTCGTGGCGGAGAGCGTCGACAATGTGGCAGTCCACGCCGGACTGCAATCCGGCATCGAGCTGGGCGTCGTCAGCTCGCCAATCGTCGGCACCGGTTCGGGGAGCCTGAACGACAACGTTCCCGCGCACACCGGCGTGCCGACCTATCAGTTCAGCCTGGCATCCACGGCGGCCGGCGCCGGCGCGCATGCGTTCTGGGAGTGGGGCACGCGAGGCGCTCCGGCCGCGGAGGTGGCCCGCATGCATCGCGTGCTGACCGCGGCGTTGATCGTGGCGGGATTCCACGCTGCGGATGGGACCGTGGTGCAACCAGCCGTCGGCCCGATCGGCAAGCGGACACGAGAAGTCGTTCGATAGCCGTGGAGCATCTGATTATGAAGCGTCTGGTGATTTCGCTCGCATTCGTCGTCGGCGTCGCCGCAGCAGGCACGCCGGCGTTCGCTCAACAATCGGGAAACGTGCGCATCGAGTTCCAAGGACCCGGCGGCCACAGTTCCGGCGCGTATGGACGCGTCAGCGCCCTGCACGCCGCCGCCCGCACGGTCATCCTGATTCAGAAGGCGCTGCCTGCTCGTAGTTATCAGATCACGAACCTGACCGGAGGAAACTCCGTCAACGCGATCGCGTCGGACGGCCTCATCGAGATGAAGTTGATGGCCGCGAACGAGGCTGCGTACAAAGCCCTCGTCGCTGCGGTAACGAAGGCCGCCGCTGAGGGCGCGGCCGCCGAGAATGCGTTCCGCGGCGTCAAGCCCGGCGATTTGACAGCAGGCGCCCCGGCCACCATCAGGTCCATCGTCAAGCCCTCCTGACGCACGCGCGCGCTATTCGGCGAGAGGAGCCGGCGGCGGTTCATTTCCAGGCGCGGCCAGGCAACGCATGGACGACGGCTGCCATGCGGGTGCGCATCGCCTCATCCGGCACACGACGAATTCCGCCGCCGTTGTTTTCGAGCATGTGCGTGGCCGGAGTCGTCCCCGCGCGGACCACGGTAACGGCAGGGTGGCTGACAACGAACTTGAGGAAGAACTGCGCCCACGTGGTGGCGTCGACTTCGGCGGCCAGTGGAAGAGGGATGCCGCTCGTGCGCTGGAAGAGGGTGCCGGTGCTGAACGGGAAGTACGACACGACGCCGATCCTTCGCTCTTGAGCCAGCGGGAGGAGCCTTTCCTCGGCGCTGCGATTGTCGATCGAGTAATCGACGCCGATGAAGTCGATCGGCTCATTGCGCATCAGCGCCTCGAGCTCGGGTGAAAGGATTTGGTGATTCACCACGCGCGATCACTGCGGTGTCTCTTTATGATCGAGCACTGCACGGCCCGTGCCGCTGTCTATTCGATGATGTCACGCACCACATCAAAGAGCTTCGCGTGCCAGGTTCCCAGAGGTTTGTCCTTGAGCTCGCGCAAGATCGCGAGTCGTGCATCCAGGTGGGCGGCGCCGCCAAGAGGGTTTGATTTGCGGCCGTTGAAAAAGTCATCGAGTTCGACGCATTGATAGCAGACCCCGTCCTTCGCAACTAGTGCGCACGTCGTCGCATAGCGTCGGGTGAGGACCTCGCGCGCCGCCTGGATCCAGTGTTTGACCTGTCCGAATCGCGCATCGAGGACCGCGGCGACCTCCTCGGTTGAAAAGCCGTGCACCTCCTTGAGCAACAACGCGGCAGCCTGCTGGCCCGGCAAATTGCGGAGCGTACAGGCAAAACACGCGACCAGGTGCTCACGGGCAATCGTTTTGGTTTCCGGCGAGCCACGCAACCGGTCGGACGCGGATACGAAATCAGCATCCGCCTCGGCGCGCTCTCTGATGTCGAGCAGCGGCAGTTCCCGCTTGGTACTGTGACGCCGGAGATGATCGAGAGCGAGATTGGTGGACACACGAAATAGCCACGCCCGTACGCTGCTCTCGTCCTCGGCAACGTGCGGATGCTGGACCAGTCGAAGCGCCGCCTCCTGCGCGATCTCCTCGGCCACGCCCGTCTGAACGACCATGCGGTCCAGATACGCCACCAGCTCCGGACGGTGACGGTCGTAGATCGCCGCCACACGGGATTGCCTGTCGTCGCTCATGTGAATGGTGTTCGCCGGGTTAGCGGTCGCGGACGCAGTCTATCCGAACGCCCGCTTTCGCGGATGCCGGACCGGGACGACATCCGATCGCGGGGCATCAAACGTTGAAGCATTGAGGGCTATTGAGGTGTCAATGACTGCATGGATGACTGATCGGATAGAAATTCAAGACACGCCGCTCGTCGTGGATCTTTCACCCGATCTCGGTCCTCCCGTCCTTTTGCTGCACGGTATCCCCGGATGGCGCGGGACGTGGCGCGCCGCCGGGCAACTACTGGCTAAACACCATCGCGTCGTTATTCCGGATCTGGCCGGTTTCGGGGACTCCGATCCGCCGCGGCAGCCGATGCACGCCACCGGGCACGCTACCATGATGTTCGCGTTGCTCGATCGGCTCGGTGTCGAGGATGTTCACCTGTGTGGGTTTGATTTCGGGGGGCCGATCGCCGTTTCGATGTGCCGATTACAGCCCGCCCGAATCAAGACCTTGACGCTGCTGGCGACCAATACATTCACCGACACACCGATCCCCGCGCCTTTGCAGATTGCTCGCGTTCCTTATCTGGGAGAAGCCGCCTTCAGGCTGATGATGGGTAAGCTCGGGTTGACGATGATGTGGTTTGCAGCGGTGAAGAAACGACGCGCATTCCCTCTCGCCAGGTACCGGCAGGTTTTGCAATTCGCCCACGGATTGCGGTCGACGCGCCAGGTGTTCGTGCAGAGTCTACGCAATCTGCGGACGTTGTATCAGCCCGTCCAGGACGCGCTGGCCTCGGTAACGGCGCCAACACTCGTGATCTGGGGCGATTCAGATCCCTTCTTCCCCGTCGACATCGGCCGGCGCACAGCGAAGGCGATCCCAGGCGCCCGCTTTCTGCTGGTCCGCGAGTGCGGCCACTTCGTTCCGGAAGAGCACTCGGATCAAGTCGCGACCGCGATTACGACGTTGATCGCGTCGGCGACGATCGCTGGTTTGCAGGCCTCCTGACGGCGGCGTACCTCAACAATTCCGCGACCTCATCGTGTAACATCGACGCACCAGTGCTGGCGATCAGTCCAGCCGTTGCCGTCGATATCGTTTGCGCGGCGATTCGCAGACCCGAGCATCTGGCCAGCGTGACCGGCACGGATCGCAGACGCTTGATGCTGTTTCGCTGGGTGACAGAGGTAGCGCTGAAGCGGTGCAGCGCGACGAATCAACGGATCCACTAACGCCCGCCTGCTAGGCGCCGAACATGGCTGTCACACCGTCAAGCTGCTGTCGCGGCGCCGCTCGGAGCTCGCGTTCAATGACGACCGGCGTGTTCGCGTTGATGGCGTTGCTGATGCACGATGGCGTGCTCAGGCGCATCGATTTCCGGGCGCGCGGTGGCGCCGATTGACACGGTCATCAGGCAGGGCGCGACGATCAGCACCCCTGCAGTGGCCCATGGCACCAGATTTCGGCGGCGCCGGCCCTCAATCTCATCCAGCAGCAAGCCGATGCGGCGCGCGATTGCCGTATGCGCACCCGCGGTGATCGCGAACGGCGTTGATCGCGGGCCACGATCGCCGGCCAGTGCGAGCAGTTCGGCCGCGTACTGGCCGGCATCCATCGCCCGTACCGCGGCCGCGTCGCAGGCCATTTCGGCGAACCACCGAATGCGCGACGTGGCCAGCCAGACCGCCGGATGGAACCAGCACACCGCTTCGATCAGGGCGCAGCCAAGCGCGACGCTGCAGTCCATGCGGCGCACATGCGCGGCCTCGTGTCTCACGATCGCGGCAAGCGCCGACGCCCGCATGTCGCGCCATCCCGCCGGCAGAATGACCGCCGGCGACACGAATCCGGCCGTCACCGGCAATGGCACATCGGCCTCGCGGATATCCAGCGACGCATCGGCCGCCACCATACGCAACGCCGACAACTCGGATTCAGGCAGCCGCGAGGCGTGCCGCAACAGGCGCTGCACCGTCAGCGCGCCAGTCGCCACTCGGGCCATCAACAAACCCGCAACAACGACGTAGACGGCAACGGCCACCGAGGTGGCCGCGGACGACGGTGCGACGCTCGATTCCGGCCAGACACTCGCGCGCGGCCGAACGATCACCGCCGGTTCGATCAGCGCCGCTGCCCCGAACCAGAGCAGGGGCACCGCCAGCACCAGGAGCCAGACTCGGTGCGCGGCGGCGGCCCGGCTCGGGCTGGCGTGGCGTGTCAGTAGCCATACACCGCCAGCCACCAGCGCAAACTTTACCGAGACATCAATCATCGGCGCGGCGCTTCCTCACGCGCGACAACCTCCGCGACAGCGCGCGCAGATCGCGAGGATCGATCAGTCCTTCATCCATCAAACCCGCCACCAGCTTTGACGTCGATCCCCCGAAGAACCGTTGCACCAGACGCCGCACCGCCCCGGACGCGGCGGCGGTTTCGGCGATTTTCGGCGCATACACGAAGCTCCGCGCGCGGACGGTATGGCGCACGTAGCCCTTTGTTTCAAGACGGCGTAACAGGGTGCGGACGGTGGCGTTCGCCAGCGGCCTCGACAGCTCGTCCAGGACGTCGCCGGCGGTCGCCGAACCGCGGCGCCAGAGAATCGACATCACCGCGTGTTCGAGCGGACTCAACGGCGGCTTGGCGATCGGCACCGCGTAAGTGTGACACGTTGTCACCGTCGGAAGCAACGTTTTCGGCGCGCTCTACGTCCAATCGTAACTGTTACAGTATGTCACCGATGCCGTTTGTTTCTGCGGTGCTGCGACAGGTGATGCGGCGGCAGCGCGGCTCACTGGCCGCCAGCACGATGATCGTGCTGACGCTGGCGCTTGCGCTCGGCGCCAACACCGCCGTCTTCAGCGTCGCCGACGCGTTGCTGGTGCGGGCCGTGCCATTTCGAGAACCGTCGCGGCTGATGGCCGTGAGCATGTCATTTCCAGCGATCCGCCTTACCGGCATGGGTCTATCCGGTCCCGAGGCCCTCGAGTTGCAGCAGTTCGCGACGGTCTTCGACGCGGTCGGCCCGTACGCGTTCAGCGGCCTGACGGTGGAAGGGGCCGCCGGCGCCGAGCAGGCCAACGCCGTCGAACTGTCGGCAGGCGCCGCCGCGGCCCTCGGCCTCTCCGCCTACCGGGGCCGAATGTTCTCCCGAGATGAATATGACGTCGGCGGCGCGCCGGTGGTGGTCCTCGGCCACGCCTTCTGGAGGCGCGCCTTCGGCGGCGATGACGCGATCGTCGGACGGACCGTCCGCATCGACGGCGCGGCCCGCGAAGTCATCGGCGTCGGTGCACCAGGGGTAACACTGCTCAATCGCGCCGTCGACATGTGGCTGCCCTTGCCGTTGACGCCGGGCGCCGCCGGAGGCCGCGCCGATCATCGTTTCAACGTCGTCGGCCGTCTCACGCCGGGCCGATCCCTCGACGACGCGAGCACCGACTTGCAGCGCGCGATGGCGATCTGGCGCGAAGAGACCGGCGAGATGCATACGCCATCGGCAACGATGCATCCGCTCGAAATCCAACCGATGACGCGAGCGACCACCGGGCTCAGTCGCGAGCCGATCGCGGCGCTGGTTGCGGCTGTCGCCTTTGTTCTGTTGATTGCGTGCGCCAACATTTCGAACCTGCTGGTGGCCCGCGCCGAGCGGCGGCGTGCCGACATCGCGGTGCAACTCGCTCTCGGCGCGTCACGGCGGCGATTGCTGATTGATTCGCTTGCCGAGGGGCTGGCGCTCGCGGGCGTCGGCAGCCTAGGCGGTGTCGCGTTGGCGCACGGCATGCTCGCAATCGTGATCGCAACCTGGCCGGTGGCCGCCAACGCGGCGCCGGTGCTGGATTATCGCGTGCTCGGCATGACCGCGGCCGTCACCCTGCTCGCCGGTCTCATCATCGGCGCTGTTCCGGTGTTGCGCCTCGATGTCACGCGCGCCAGCGACGCGCTCAAGTCGGGAACCCGCGGTACCGGCGCCAGCCGGATGCGGCTCCAGAAGTCGCTCGTCGCGCTGCAGATTGCGCTCGCCGTCGTGCTGTCCGGATCCGCCGGCCTGATGATGCGCAGCCTGGCGGCGTTGACCGCCGTCGACATCGGCATCGACGCAGATTCGGTATTGCGTGCGCATGTCGCGTTGCCAGAAAGCAGCTACCGCGATGATGCGCGCGTCTGGAGTTTCTACGATCGGCTGCTCGATCGCGCCGCGGCATTGCCCGGAGTGACGCAGGCGGCGCTGATGAGCGGATTGCCGCCGCTGCGGCGCGCCAACAACACGTCGTTTCTGCTCGATGGCCAGGAATCGATCGACCACTCGACGATCCGCCAGGTCGACTTCGTTCAACACATCTCTCCTGCCTACTTGTCGGTGCTGCGTATTCCACTGCTCAGTGGCCGCGAGTTGACGGTCACCGACAACGAGACCGCCGCCCCGGTCGCGCTCGTCAACGAATCGTTGGCCGAGCGCTTCTGGCCCGGGCAGAATCCAATCGGGCATCAACTGAAGCCCGCCGGCAAGGGTCCATGGTTCACCGTCGTCGGCGTCGTGGCCGACGTGCGCCAAGCCGGCATTCAGTCGCCCGCCGGCACGGAAATCTACGTGGCGCATCGGCAAGCCCGCCTGTTGCTACCCGGATTTCTGCCGCGATCGATGAATCTGGTGCTTCGCGTCGACGGCGACGTGATGTCGCCGGCATCGGCGCTCAGCCTGCAGATCCGCGAAATGGATCCGACGGTAGTCGTGTCTGCGATTACGCCGCTGCAAGCGGCGATCGATCGCACTATCGCGCAGCCGCGGCTGCTGGCCTGGATGTTCGCCGCGTTCGCGGTCCTGGCACTGGCCGTGGCGGGCATTGGGGTGTACGCCGTCACGTCATTTGCCGCCAACAGCCGCACCAGCGAATTCGGGCTGCGAATGGCGCTCGGCGCCGAACCCTTCGATGCGCTACGGCTGCTGATGAGCAGCGGCAGTGCCGCGATCGGCGTCGGTCTGGCTGCGGG
>DASPNQ010000032.1:0-16291 GCA_035626435.1 Vicinamibacterales bacterium | reverse complement strand
TAGCAGGCCGGAGACATCGCTGGCCCGAAGCGTACCGACTAGTGGCGTGCGCGAAGGCGACTCGGGCCCGACGCGAGCCCGCAATAAGTTTCGGCAAGGTTTCGAAATCCGCGCCTGACGGTCCAATAGTGGACGAGAATTTGCGCGAGTGCGTCTCGCGTCAGCGACTCAACGGCCACTTGGGTCATCGAGGTCGACGCGCGGACCGTCGGCTCGACCCGAATACAACGCTGCTGATGGTGGCCGGCACGTTGGTCCTCCGGTGGCGCGCGCCTGCGGGTAGAATAGAAGAGTCGGGGCGTGGCTCAGCCTGGTAGAGCGTCCGCTTTGGGAGCGGAATGTCGCTGGTTCGAATCCAGTCGCCCCGACCACTTCCCGCCGGGGTCTATTCCGGCTACATAGGTGACAGAGTTCGCGGTTACGCGTCGCTGAACGTGCGCCTATCCAGGACACACCGCAGATCGCATCAAATAGCAGACGGCGTCACAGACCCAGCCAGTAGTTGAACTTCACCATCAACACCTGCGTGCCGGCGGCGCCAAAGCCGGTGCGGAGATCGCGGAACGCCGAGAATTCGCCCGGGCGCGTGCTGTCGCTGTTGTTGACGTTGTAGACGAGATACAGCGTGCTGCCGCGTCGATATTCCCATCGAAACACGACGTTGCTGCGCAGCGACTTGGTGCTGAAGTCAGGGTTGTCGGCGATCGTCACCGGCTCGAAATCGAACGACTTCGCTCGCGCCAGCCGGCGGATGTTGGAGTAGTCGCCCACCGCCACGAACGGCTGCAGGTAGACCTCGAGGGTCATGTCGCGAGTAAAGGCATAGGTGCTGCGCGCGGTGATGTTGACGACGTTGCGATCGAGCTCACCGTAGACGTGGTCGACAACGCCGTCACCCGTCGCGTCGGTGTTCTTGATCCATTGCGCGACATCGTGCCCGCGCGTGATGCCCGCGCTGAGCGTCGCCTGGATTTGCGGCGTCGGCTGGTAGGTGAGGTTGACGTTGACGTTCCGGTTGAAGCCGCCCATGCGGTTGCCGTTGAAATGGGCATCGGCGCTGAGGCGGATGCTCTTGCGCGAGTCGCTGCCGACGAACGTATCCATGAACCACGCGCCCAGCTTGACGATCGGCGGCCCGCCGCGCGTGTCCAGATCGTCGTAGGCATCCAGCGAGCGGCCGCCGCCGACGAAGAAGTTCCAGTAGTTCATGAACTGGCCGTCCACACCGGTGAAGTAATTGTGGTCGAGCATCAGGTTGTCGTTGTTGTACTGGTAGAACAGATTGGTATTCCAGTTGACCCGGCGCAGGAACGGCAGGAGCTTCCCCGGATCGGGCTGCCCCAGATTGACACCGCCATTCACCTGCTGCTTATTGTTGCGAGTGAAGAAGAAGCCGAGGTCGCTGTTCTTGAAAGAGCGGCTGAAATAATCGTAGTGGCCGTAGATGTTGACGTACTTGCTGTTGTAGTTGAAGTTGGTGACGCCGCCGAAGCCGTTGCGCATCACCGAGCTGATCGCGCTGCGGGTGCCGCTCCATTGGCCGTTCCAGGTGTACCTGTTGCTGTTCCAGCGCAAGGAGTAATCGACGCTTCCCGTATACCCGTCGAAATCCTTCTCGCGGACCACGCCGGTGAACAATCCGCCGATGTTCGACGATCCGTTGAAGAGGTCCTTTTGGATGCGCGCGACGTTGTACGAGGTATACGGCTCGAGCAAATGCTCGACGCGACGGCCGTCCGCTTTCTGCACGTCGGCGAACTCGCGATCGGTCAGCGCGGTCAGCGCGCCGTAGGTCCAGCCGCTCGCCTTCCCGGTCACTTTGGTGGCGCCGAGAATGGTGGTTCCATCCGGGCGTCTGATCACGGTGTCGCCCGAGGCCACCGCAAAGCGGTTGGGCCGCTGGCCGATGCGGCGTGAGTAGAACATCGGCACCTGCGGATAGTTCGGCACCAGTACGCGGCTGTCTTCGATGAAGAACGGCCGTTTCTCGGGAAAGAACGATTCGAACACGCTGAGGTTCAACACCGCTGGATCCTGCTCGACCTGCCCGAAATCCGGATTGAACGCCGCCGAGAGCGTTGTCGCGGTACCGAGACCGGTGCGCATGTCGAGGCCGAACGCGACGTCACGATCGCTGCCACTGGTGGTGTGGTGCTCGTTGCGCGCCAGCGTGAACGGCTGGACCTCGAGCCGGCGCGGCGGGGCCGGCGGCCTGGCAAACGTCAGGTGACCGAAGCGCGAGACGAACCCCTGCGCTCCCCGCGGCGTTGCCACCCAGCGAATGATTTCGGCGTTGTAGACAATGTCGCGGCGGACGTTGAAGCCCCAGACGACGGGCTCGCCGGGCGTGATTGTGAACCGCAGCTGCGAGAACGGGATCCGGAATTCCGCGATCCAGCCTTCCTGATTCACCGCGGTTCTCACTTCCCACACCGCGTCGTAGTCGGTGCTCGACCGCGTATCGTCGTACCAGGTCATGTCGCCCTGCACGCCGGCCGGGTTCGAATCGAAGGTGAACGCGGTGAGGTGATCGTGCCGCGGATCGAACGTGATCTTGATCGAGTCGCTGCGTGGGAACGTATCGCGTCGCCCGAGTGCCGTCGTGATTTTCGACGGGTCCTTCATGTAGTTGATGACGCCGACATACACCGATCGATCGTCATACAGCACCTTCACCACGGTGCGCTCCGTGGGCGGCTGCATGTTGTCGGGGTCGTTCTGGACCATGTCGTCGATCGCCTGCGCCGACTGCCAGACTTCGTCGTCCAGCCGCCCGTCGAGGCGGGGCGGCGTGTCGCCGACGTAGAAAGCGTTCAGTTCTTTGCCCACTTTTTCCGGCACGACCGGCTCGCCGCCAGTGCGGCCGGATTGGCCGAACACGGGCGGCGCTCCCGCGCCGAGGACGACGGCGAACGCGAGGATTCCGATAAGCCGAAGCGAGACGAGACGCATCAGATAGTTTCCGGGGCTTTAGACACCGAAGTCCCGGGATTGGCCGGCGCCGGCGCCGCATTCTAGATCTAGATGCCGGGGGCCGGCCGCTTTATTCCGGACACGTCGACACGGCAGGCGTCCATTGTCTCGAAAAGGCCGGAGCTAGGGGGCTAGAAAGCTAGGGAGCTAGGGAGCTAGGGAGCAAGGGAGCTACTGTCGTAGTGACGCTTCGAAGTCGGCGAGGGACTTCTGAATCCGGTGAAGGAACGCCGTTTCGAAGTCCGCGCCGTCGCCGAGGTCGCGCAGCAATTGCGCGATGGCCGGGCCGCCGGCTTCGTCGAGCAGCCGCCGGGCGGCGAACGCACTCGTCGCGTATGCGAGCTGCGCATCGCGATTGTCCAGCCTGTTGAACGGCGCCGACAACGCCTGCAGCGACGGCCGCTGCCGCACCGGCGCGAGGATGCGGTTCGCCCACGCCAGGTCGTCGTCTTCGAGCGCGGACGCCAGACCTTCGTTGAGCCAGGTCGGCAGTCCACGCGTCGCGATGCCGCGGATCAGCGCGTGAGTGAATTCATGCGCGAGCACGCGATCGAGATCCGCGCCCTTCTCGGAGGCGCCTCGCATCGGTACGCGGATGATGCCATCGAAGGCGGCGGCGGCCCACTTCGGTGACCGGGTAATGTCGCTGAACTGCTCGCGGCTGTAGAGCACGACCGGGATGGTGCGCTTCGGGAACACACCGAATACGCCGGAGATGCGCCAGAACGCCCGGTTCAGCGAGTCGAGGGCTTGCGCGGCAAGCGCCGCGTCTTCGGGGCCTTCGAACGACACGGTAAAGTGATCGCCCACTTCGAGCCGCATGCGCTCGTGGAGCTCACGCTCGCGCTTCCACCGCTCGAGCGTATCGCCGATGCCCGCCTCGCCTGGCAACTCCGCCGCCGCGATCTCGTAGAGGCGAATCGCTTCAGAGAGGTCGCCTTGCCGTTTGACGACCTGCGCGAGCTGAACGCGGGCCTGCGTTAGCGTCGGATCGAGCGACAACGCGTGTTCGAGGTGCGCCTTCGCCTCCGGATCGCGGCGCTGCAGGAATGCGGCAATGCCTGCGCCGAGGCGCAGCCATGCGTTCTTCGGATCGAGAGCGATCGCGTCCGCGAACAGTCGCGATGCGGCATCGGCGCGTCCGGCCTTGATCGCGGCCCACCCCTCCTGCTCCAGCATGCCGACGCGGGGACTGTTCTGGCCTGCGACGAGGGTGGTGCCGGCCAGAATCAGGGTTCCCACCAGCCGCACGCAGCCAGCCCCCGTCCGGATCAGCGGAACGTGACGCAGCGTCTCAAACATCGAGCCCAATCATACGCATTAGTTCGAGGGCGTTGCTGTGGGTAATCACGCCGTCACGCAACTTGTAATCGAACACCATCGTGCCGTTCTCGACGTGATCCTGCAGGTGCACGTTGCGCACGCGGCCCGGAAAAATCCCCGCGATTTCCGTCAACGACAGATCGTGAGTGGTGATCATGCCAATCGATCGTCGTCCAAGCATCATCCTAACAATACCCTCGGCGGCGATCCTCCGGTCTTTCGAATTGGTGCCGCTCAGGAGTTCGTCGAACAGAAACAGTAACGGCAACGGGCCATCCAGTCTGTTGCAGATCGACCGAATCCGCAGGGCTTCGGTGTAAAACCCGGAGCGATGTTCCTGCAGCGAGTCCGAATGTCGCAGACACGTGCCGATCGTCAACGGGCTCAAACGCAACGTGCGCGCGCGAACCGGCGCACCCGCCATCGCCAGGACGGCGTTGACGCCGACCGTCCGCATCAGCGTGCTCTTGCCGGCCATGTTGGAGCCGCTGACGATCAGCACCCGTGGATGTGACGCCCCGTCGTCTGGAGCCTCGTTCCCCAGCGCAATCGTATTGGCGACCGCCGATCGCGCCGGCAACAACGGATGCGCGACCTCGATCGCGTTGAAGAAGGGCTCGGTATGCTCGACGATCTCGGCAAAAACGTCGGCGGGGTGCTCGTACGCATAGCCGGCCACTGACAGCAGCGCCTCCATTTCTCCGGCGGCATCGACCCATTCACGAAGCGCGTTGCCGTGGTGCGTGCGCCACGCTTCCGCGGCATACGCAAGATGCAGCGTGAACAGCAGAGGGATCTCGGACAGCCGTACGAAGACGTTATGGCGCGAATCCGTCCAGTCCGACATACGCGCCAGTTTTCCCAACGCCCGCGACGCGCCGCCCAGACGCTCCGCCAGCGCGCGCACGGCCGGGCTTTCGAACGTCTCGCTGTCGATCTCACGAATCACGTTCGCCAGCAGATCGAGCGCGGCCGATTGCGCGGACGACTCCAGCGTTTCCACGATCGCGCTCGCGCGCCGAACCAGCCACGCCAGCACCACGAGATTGACGATCAGGCTGCCGACGACGAGGCTGCCCGAACCGCCATTCAGATAGCTGAACAGCGCGCCGGCGAACACCAGCGTCAAGAAGACAATGACCAGCCGCACGCGCGGCAGCTCGCGCGGGCGCTCTGCCCACTCGATCAGCCGTTG
This sequence comes from Vicinamibacterales bacterium, assembly GCA_035626435.1. Lineage (GTDB taxonomy): Bacteria > Acidobacteriota > Vicinamibacteria > Vicinamibacterales > UBA2999 > 12-FULL-67-14b. The sequence continues at coordinate 10,800 of DASPNQ010000032.1, read as the reverse complement.
TGAATCGATTACACGCCGGCGTCCGGCGTTGACCACGGCGATACGCTCGCGGAGGTCGAGGCGATCGCGAAGTGCGGCGACCCGGGCCTGCCGATCGCGAATTTCGGCGACCGGTGAGGGCTGCAACAGCCACGACGCCAGGCGCGCTTCGCCGATCGGTGTCCGGCACGTCGACAGCAGTTGAAACAGGCTGCGGGGTCCAAACACGTCGAGGTCATCGGCGTAGGGATGATCGCCGTCGCGGAACCGCTCCCCACTGGGCTCGTCACGCATCCAGCGATCTTCAATTCGCGCCAAGCCGGCGACGTAGTACTCGACCGCCGCGCGCGCGCGCGCCAGCGCCCGCATCACCAGCTCGTGCCAGATCGACAGCGCGACGAAAAGCGCAACGGCGATCCCGAATACCATCGACGAAGGGTCGTCGCCAAGTTTCACCGCGGCGTAGATCACGACGGCCACGAACACCGCGACCTTGGCGTTGCCAAGATGGACGTGGCTGCGCTCGCGCTGCGCGGCGGTGATTTCGCGCGCGGACTTGCGGGACTGGTATTCGTCGAGTGGCGGCCGCACCGCCTTCAATCGTACAGGCGAGTGGCGGAGATCTGAAGCAGATCTCCGCCGCGGGTGGTGGGTTATTTAGTGCGGATGGTTAGCGGGTTAGTAAGCGAGACTTTGAGCTTGCGACCTTCTGCAAGCCGAATTTCTTTGCCGTCGGTGGCGAGCACGACGCCGGTGCCGGCGCCCGCGCCGATGGCGCTGCCGATCGCGGCGCCCTTTTTGCCGCCGCTGATGGCGCCGATGAGGGCGCCTGCCGCCGTGCCGACACCGATCTTCACGGCATCATCTTTCTTGGTGCTCTCTGCGACAAACGACAGCGGCTTGGTGTCGATGTCGTAGGTGACCGAGCCGGCGGTCAGCCGCGTGAAACGAAAGGCCAGCTCGGCGCGACCCTTCACCTTGTCCGAATCGTCAACGTGCGTGACGTGACCGGTGAGGGTGCTGCCGGCTGGGATGATCGTGGCACCGTCGAGCACGACGGGCGAAGCCAGCGTGCCGCGGACGCGCTCTTCGACGCGGCTCCGATCGGAAGCCAGCGCCGTGCCGAGCGTGACGTCGAGCACGGTATTGTCCGGAATGGTGATGGTGCGCACCACCGCTTCCCGATCGCGGTCCGCGGGTTTGACGCGCGTGACTTCCGCGATGTGATTGCGTGACACTTCGGTCGTCGCATTGGGCCGTTCGCCGCTCAGGGTGACGACATCGGCTTCGACTTTCGCGAGCTTGCCGCGCACCAGCGTGCCGTCTTGCGTGACCACCGTCACTTCAGTGCCGGCTGGGATCTCGTCGATGGCTTCGGCGCGCGCGCAGGCCGCGGACAATGCGAGTGCGATCGCCACACTCCCCAGCACTGCCCGATGTTGCCGACCCACACGTGTCATGCCCTTGCCCACAGCAAGGCGCGTGCCGTGTCTCAAAGCCCGTTTTTGGGCCCTTTATGTGGTGCGATTGTGGTTGTGGGTAACGGTTGACCTAGTCACGGCAGCGGCCCACCACTACTCCACCGCGCTTTCCTGGATTCGCCGCAACGTCGCGACCAGTTGAGTAAGCACCGCTTCGGCGCGCCGCCACGCCGCCGGCGCATCGGACATCACACCGTCGCGGGCGATGTACTCAAGCTCGCGAACCGCTTCCACCGCCGGCGTCGCCGCCAGACTCGAGACCGCCCCCTTCATCGCGTGCGCCGCGCTTTCGAGCGCGCGGGCGTCGCCTTGCGCAATCGCCGTCCTGATGGCGTGCATGCGCGCCGGCGAGTCATCCAGAAACGCCTGAATCACTTCGCGGCCAAGCGCCTCATCGCCGCCCAGTCGGCTCATCATCCGCGCACGGTTGAACGGCGCGGCGTCACCGTCCGGTTCCGCCTGCGCGGATTCCGATATCGACTCTTCGACGATGGAATACAGCGCCAACCGATCGACGGGCTTGGCCAGATAGCCGTCCATACCTGCCGCCATATAGCGCTCGCGATCGCCGGCCATCGCGTGTGCCGTCAGCGCCACGATCCGCAGATGGCCGCCACGCTCGCGCTCACGTTCGCGAATCGCGGCGGTCGCCTCGATGCCGCCCATCTCCGGCATCTGAATGTCCATCAGCACGACATCGAAGTCCTCGGCGTCGATCGCCGCCAGCGCCGCAATGCCGTTCGGGACGATCGTGACGGCGTGTCCGCGTTTGACGAGCAGTCCGGCGGCGACGCGCTGGTTCACCGGGTTGTCCTCGGCGAGCAGGATTTTCAGCTTGCGTGGAGCCGCCGGCTGTTCCGCGCGCCGCTCGGCCTGCGGCGCGCGCGGCCGCAACAGGCCGGCAATCGCCAGACGCAGGTCCGACTGTTTGATCGGCTTGGTCAGATACGCCGAGATGTTCAACTCCCGGCAGCGCGCCGAATCGCCGTACTTGCCTGACGACGTCAGCATCATCAGCGTCGCACCGGCCAGCTCGGGACGCCGTTTGATCTCCTCCGCCACCGCAAAGCCGTCGAGATCCGGCATGTTCGCATCAAGCAGCACGAGAATGTAGGGATTCCCCGAACGAACGCCTTCGCTCAGCTCCGCGAGTGCGGCATGCCCGCCATCGACCGCCTTGGCCGCCATGCCCCAGCGCGTCAACTGTTCGAACAGAATCCGGCGATTGATCGCGTTGTCGTCGACGATGAGTACCGGAAGTCCGAGCGGCAGCGGCTCGTCGGACTGATGCGCCGGGACGCTGACGACGGGCTGCTCGGTCGTGAAGTGGAAGGTACTGCCGGCGCCTTCGGCGCTTTGCACCCAGATCCGTCCCCCCATCAGGTGCACGAGCTGCGAGGAGATCGCGAGACCCAGTCCCGTACCGCCATATCGCCGCGTCGTCGATCCATCCGCCTGTTTGAAGGCTTCGAAGATCGTCGCCTGCTTGTCGAGCGGGATCCCGACGCCGGTATCGGTCACGCTGAAATGGAGGCGGGCACGTTCGTGATGCGCCTCACCGGTCACTTTGACGATGACATGACCACGTTCCGTGAACTTGATCGCGTTGGACACGAGATTGGCCAGCACCTGACGCAGGCGCACCGGATCACCTTGCACGCCATCGGGCACACGCTCATGCACGTCGATGATCAGCTCGATGTCCTTGTCGTCCGCGCTCAGCACCAGCGGCCGCACCGCCTCGCTGACGACTTCCCGCACCGAGAACGGCACGGACTCGAAATCGAGCTTGCCGGATTCGATCTTCGAAAAGTCCAGAATGTCGTTGAGCAACGACAACAGCGACTCCGCCGACAGGCGAAGGGTGTTGATGTGCTCGCGCTGCTCGACACTCAGCGGCGTATCGAGCACGAGCTCCGTCATGCCGATGATGCCGTTCATCGGTGTGCGGATTTCATGGCTCATGTTCGCCAGAAATTCGCTCTTGGCGCGGCTGGCGGCCTCGGCCTCGTCCTTGGCCTTCTGCAGCTCCACTTGCCCCTGCTTCAGATCGGTGATGTCGATCAGCGTGCCTTCAATGACGGCCGAGCCGTCGTGTCCCGGAATCAGCGTCGCGCTTTCGAGCACCCACGCGAGGCGGCCGTCGGGGCGGATCAGGGTTCGCTCGAAATGCGACACGCTGCCGCTTTCCGTCAACTTCTCGATGAAGCGGCTGCGGTCGCCCTCACTGTTGAAGCCCGGCTGCAGCGGGTTGGCCAGCAGCGCTTCGCGCGACGCGTAACCGAATACGTTTGCGCACGCATCGTTGCAATCGAGAAATCGTCCATCAATGGTCGCGCGATACACACCTGCGAGGCTGCGCTCGAACAGCGCTCGATAGCGCTGCTCCGTCGATTCCAGCTCCTGCGCCTGCGCCATGAAATGGCGGCCGGCCCCCGCCGTGACAAGGCCGAGGCCGAGCACCATGAACGTCACGACGATGATGCCGGTGGTGCCCAGGGAGGTAATCGTGACGGCGTGGGTCAGATCCGGCACCACAGGCGCCGGCGAAAAGCTGGCGGCACTCATGCCGACGTAGTGCATGACGGGAATCGCAGCGCCCATCACGACGGCCGAGCCGAACTTCTGTCCGAACGCGCGACGCTCGTCGCGGGCCCGAAACGCCAGCCATAACGCGACGAGGGAAATGACGATGGCGAGGATGACCGAGAGGGATACGAGTCCGGCGTGATAGTGATGCATCGCCGGCAGCCGCATCGCAGCCATGCCGATGTAATGCATCGCGGAAATCCCGGCCCCCATGAAGAGGCTGCCGACGACGGCTTGGCCGATCCCCATGTCGGTGCGGCTGACGACATACAGCGCCACGGCCGACGCGAGAATCGCGGCGAGGAGGGACAGGACGACGGTCGGCCAGTCGTACATCACCGGCACGGGCAGGCTGAACGCAAGCATCCCGATGTAGTGCATGGACCAGATGCCAAGGCCCATCGCCGTCGCGCCGCCGATCAACCAGAGCCGCCGATACCATCCGCTGGCGGCGGTGACGCGGCCGGCAAAATCGAGCGCCGCGTACGACGCCATGATGGCGATTACGACCGATAGTGCGACCAGCCAGTAGTCGTACGACCCTGGCAACAGAACGTGCTCAGCGTTCAAGCCTGCCTCCCAGAGTGGGCGCATCATACTTCGTCGACGCGACGCGTGCGACGGGCCGTCGGATCCATAAAGTCCTATTGAGCGCGTCCGGCGACAGACGTACTGGTAGACTCTGCTTTTTTGGAGGAAATCGCATGGCGTTCGGGTTGCCTCGCCTCGTCATCGCGGCGATTGTATTTGTGGTGGTGGCGCTCGGCGCGCCGTTTGGCGCGGCCGTGGCACAGTCGCCGGCGATCGAGCCGGAATTGCTCAATGCCTACCGCTGGCGGAGTATCGGTCCCGATCGCGGCGGGCGCTCGATTGCGGTGTCCGGGGTGAAAGGGCGGCCTCGAGAAGCCTACTTCGGCGCGGTCGGCGGCGGGCTGTGGAAGACGACCGATGCGGGCAACAACTGGGCGCCGGTCACCGACGGCCAGATCAGCAGTTCGTCGGTCGGCGCGGTCGCGGTGTCCGAGTCGAACCCGGACATCGTCTTCATCGGGATGGGCGAATCCTGCATCCGCGGCAACATCATGCCTGGGGACGGCGTCTACAAGTCGGCCGACGCCGGCAAGACCTGGACGCATGTCGGCTTCAGGAACGTCGACGCGATTTCCAAGATCCGTATCCACCCGACCAATCCGGACATCGTCTACGTCGCCGCGTTCGGCTTGTATCACGGGCCGAGCGAAGAGCGCGGCGTGTTCAAGACGACCGATGGCGGCAAGACATGGCGGCGCACGCTGTTCAAGGATCCGCGCACCGGCGCTGTCGACATCGTGGTCGATGCCAACCAGCCGAACGTCCTGTACGCGGCGCTCTGGGAGGCGTATCGCATCGAGTACCAGATGTCGAGCGGAGGTCCCGGCAGCGGCATGTACAAGTCGACGGACGGCGGCGAGACCTGGACCGAGATCACCCGCAACGCCGGGCTGCCTGCGGGCGTGGTTGGCCGCATCGGTCTCGCGAACACCAAAGCCGATTCCAATCGCGTCTACGCGCTCATCGAGAACGAAAACGGCGGCCTGTTCGTGTCCGACGACGCGGGTGCGTCGTGGAAATTGATGAACGCGAACCGCGCCATCCGCCAGCGCGCGTTCTACTACACGCACGTCTTCGGCGATCCCAGCAACAAGGATGTCGTCTACATGCAGAACGTGAGCTTGTTCCGATCGACCGATGCCGGCAAGACCACGGTGCAGGTCGGACAGAACACCCACGGCGATCATCACGACCTGTGGGTAGACCCCGACGATCCCAACCACGTCATCGACGGCAACGACGGCGGCGGGGCGATCACCTACGACATCAGCTCACGCGCGCCGAATTGGAGCGAACAGGACTTTCCAACCGCGCAGTGGTATCACGTCATTACCACCGCCCATCTGCCCTTCCACGTCTGCGGATCGCAGCAGGACAACAGCACGCTGTGTGTGCCGAGCAATACCAACATGCCCGGTCAGGGCTTCGGCGGCGTGCCCCCGGTGGCGCCGTACCAAGTCGGCGGCGGCGAGCCCGGCTACATCGCCACCCACGCGACCGATCCCGACATCTTTTTCGGCGGCACCAATAACGGCTCGTTCCTGACGCGTCTGAATCGGCGTACTGGTGAGTTCAAGGAAGTCGGCGCCTACCCGCGCTTTTTCTCCGGCGAGCCGGCGCGAGACGTCAAAGAGCGTTGGCAGTGGACCTACCCGATCATCTTCTCGTACGTCGATCCCAATGTCCTCTACACCAGTTCCCAGCGTGTATGGAAGACCACCAACGGCGGGGACACCTGGACGGCGATCAGCGGGGATCTGTCACGACACGATCCGAACACGATGAACGAGTCCGGCGGGCCGATCACGCACGACATGAACAGTCCCGAGATTTACGGGACGGTCTTCTCGCTGGCGCCCGGCAAGAAGGATCGCAACCTGATTTGGGCCGGGTCCGACGACGGACTGGTCCATGTGACTCGCGATGAGGGCAAGACGTGGACCAACGTGACGCCAAAGGACATGCCGGACTTTGGAAGAGTCAGCCAGCTCGATGGCTCGTCGTTCGACAACGGCACGGTCTATATGGCAGTCAAGAAAATGCTGCTCGGCGATCGCTCGCCGTACATTTTCAAGACCAGCGACTACGGCAAAACGTGGACGAAGATCGTCAACGGCATCCCCGCGAATGATTACGTTCATACCGTCCGCGAGGATGTCGTCCGGCGCGGCCTGCTGTATGCGGGTACCCAGCACGGCGTCTACGTCTCGTTCAACGACGGCGCGAACTGGATGCCGCTCAACAACGGCCTGCCGGACGTGCCGGTGACCGATCTCGTCGTCGAGGACAACGCGATTGCGATTGGCACGCACGGCCGCAGCTTTTACGTGCTCGACGACATTGCGGCGTTGCGGCAATTCGGCGTCACGCCGCTGAGCGACGTCACGCTGTTCAAGCCGGCCAACGCCACGCGAGGTCTCGATCGGCCGCAGATCACCTACTTCCTGAAGTCGCAGCCCAAGGCGCTAACCATCGATTTCCTCGACGCCAAGGGCCAGGTGGTGCGTTCGGTCACGGGCCAGCCACCGCGCCCGGAAGGGAGCACGGCCGAGACCGGCGGCGGCGCTCCGCAAGGTGCGCCGATGGCCGCAGGCGTCAACCGATACACGTGGGATCTCAATTCGACGGGCATTGTCACCTTCCCCGGCATGATCCTGTGGGGCGCCACTCAGAATGGACCCGCAGTGTTGCCCGGCAACTACTCAGTGCGGCTGACGGCCGACGGCGTCGTGCAGTCGCAGTCGTTCGCGGTGCTCAAGCACCCGCTGCGGCCGGTCAGCGACGCGGACCTGCAGTTTCAGTGGGACCTCGCCAGCCGGATTCGCGACAAGGTGAACGAAGCCAACCTCGCGGTGATCAGGATCCGCCGCATCAAGGCCGACATCGCCGATCGCGTCAAGGACGCGCCCGCGGAGGTCCGCGACGCCGGCGACCAACTCACCAAGGCGCTGGCCGCGATCGAGGGTGACATCTATCAGGTGAAGAACCAGAGCGGACAGGACCCGCTCAACTTCCCAATCAAGACCAACAACCGGCTCGCGTCGCTGTTACGTGTGGCGGTCTCCGGCGAAGGACGGCCGACAGGAAATGTCGAGCCGATTTTCAACGACTTGATTCAGGAGCTGAAGGCGGAGACCGATCGGCTGGACGCAGCCGTCGCCGAGCAATTGCCGCCGTTCAACCTGATGCTGCAACGCGTCAAGAAAGCCCCGATTGACGGGAAGTGACGTCCAGCAGCTGGCGAACCTTCGCGAGCAGCTGCGGGCCGCTGAACGGCTTCTGCAGGAACTCGCTGTCGGCCGCCAGGCGGCCCTGCTGCGCCAGCACCGCGCCGGCGTAGCCTGACATATAGAGGGCGCGAGCGCCGGCCGCGCGGCCGGTGCTCAGCGACTCGATGAGTTCCGGACCCGTGCCATCCGGCATCATCACATCGGACAACACCAGATCGATGGGCGGGCCCGGGTCGGCGATGATGCGGCGGGCATGCGGGGCATCCTGCGCCGCCAGCACCGAATAGCCATTGCGTTCGAGCACGCTCTGCACCAGCAGCCGCACGCCCTCTTCGTCTTCCACGACGAGCACCGTTTCGCTGCCGCCGATCACCGCGGCCGTGCTCGGCAGCGGCTGCTCCGCGGTCTCGTCGCACCGCGGCAGAAAGATCTGGAACGTCGTCCCTTCGCCCGGTGCGCTGGCCACGCGGATGCCGCCGCCCAGCTGCTTGACGGTCTCGTAGACGTTGCTCAGACCAAGACCAGTGCCGAGACCGACTTCCTTGGTGGTAAAGAACGGATCGAAGATCTGTTCACGGGTCGAGGCGTCCATGCCGGTGCCGGTATCGGACACCGTGAGCGCGACGTAGTCGCCGGCCGCCAGCTTGAAACGCGCCACGCATTCGCGGCCGTCGAGCCGGACGTTGGTGGCCGTGAACGACAGCTGGCCGCCGTTCGGCATCGCGTCGCGCGCGTTGATCGCGAGGTTCATCAGGATCTGCTGCAGCTGGCCGGCGTCGGCGAATACCGGATGCGTCCCGGCGTCGACGTTATGGACGATGCGCACCTGCTCGCCGAGGATCTTCGTCAGCATCGACAACACGTCGGTGATGATCTCGCACACGTAAACGCGCCGGCGATCGATCACCTGGCGGCGGCTGAAGGCGAGCAGCTGCTTGGTCAGCGAGGACGCGCGCTCCGCGGCCTTGCGCACCTGTGACGCCTGCTCGCGCGAGGCTTCGATCGCGTCGGTGTCGGTTTCGATCAGCATCGCGTAGCCGAGAATCGCCGTCAGGATGTTGTTGAAGTCGTGGGCGACGCCGCCGGCGAGCCGGCCCATCGCTTCCATCTTCTGCGCCTGCCGCAGCTTCAGCTCCATCTGTTTCTGTTCGGTGATGTCCTGCGCGACCGACACCAGCCGGACGGCCATCCCGCCGGGATCCGTCGTGATCTGTCCGCGCAGTTGCACCCAATGCTGCGTGCCGTCCGGCCAGGGCACACGCACGTCGATGTTGAAGTGGCTCGGTTGATCGAAATTGCCATGCACGACCTTCGCGAACTTGCGGCGATCGTCCGGGTGAATCAGCTGCTGCATCGCGTCGATGGTGCCCTCGAAATCCGAGTGCCCCATCGCCAGGTGCATGGTGTCGGACCACTCGACCTGACCGGTGAACAACTCCGCTTCCCACACCCCGGTGCGGGCCACGCCGAGCGCGAAACGCGTGCGTTCGTCGCTGCGGCGGAGATCCGCCACCAGCGTGGCCAACTGCGAGGGCTCGATCGGCCACGAGCCGTTTTCGATGGCGAAGGCAGCGGCCGCGAGGGACGTCTGGCGGCCGGGGGCAACGGCGAGCAACGCTTCTGTCATCGTCGGCTCCTCACATCGATGCGGTTCATGCCGCCGCCTCTGTGCAAGGACAGTACCGCGCCCGATAGCGCGGAAACACGGTGAAACGCGTCCACCGGGCACGTCGGCCGGTGTGCGCGCAGCGGGCCGCACACCTCCGCACGCGGGACGCACCATCGAGACCGCTCGAGTGCCACGGCCAAGCGCGCGAATCCGGCCGGTTTCAGCAGCGTGCCCGGGGCCGCGCTGTGGCAAGACGCTTGCACCACCGCAGGGCATACCAAGGTGACGAGGCAGTGACTGGGATGCGGCCGCACGGCCGCCAATGGCTCGTGACGGGAGTGTTCGCGCTGGCGATCGTCTGCCAGCCCGCGCCCCTCACGGCGCAACGCGTGAGCAGCGCGGACGTCAAGGCCGCGTTCCTGTTCAACTTCACGAAATTCGCGACGTGGCCAGCCACCCGGCTGCCCGCGGGCCAACCGATCATCGTCGGCGTCATCGGCGACAATGCGGTCGCCGAGTCCGTGCGCCGGCTGGTCGGCAACAAAATCGTCGAAGGCCGCTCGGTAACGGTCACCCGGCTGCGCCCGACCGACGACTTCTCGCAGACGCACCTGTTGTTCATCGGCAATGGCGAGCGGCAGCATCTTGTAGACATTCTGATCCGCGCCGGCAGGGACGCGGTGCTGACCGTGTCGGACGTGCCGGACTTCTGCGCGCGCGGCGGGATGATTCAGCTGCGCAACGAACGCGACCGCGTTCGCTTCGACATCGCTCTCGATCGCGCCGAAGCGGCGGGCGTGATCATCAGCTCGAGGGTGCTCGCGATCGCCGGTGTGATCAATCCGGCGAGTAGTGTGAGATTCAGATGACCAGCCTCTCCATCCGTCACAAACTCATCGTCATCGGCATGTCGACGACGACGGTCGCGTTGCTGCTGGCGTGCGCGACTTTCATCACCTACGACTACCTGTCGTTCCGCGATCAACGGATCGCGTCGCTGGCTACGCTGGCCGACATGATCGGCGCCGCCGACACGGCGGCGATTTCATTCGACGACGACAAGGCCGGCGCCGAGACGCTGGCAACGCTCTCGGTTTACCCGACCTTGACCCGCGCCTTCATCGCGTTGCCTGACGGACGGCTCTTCGCGTCCTACGCGAGACACCGCAACAGCACCGCCGATTACGCTCGCGACCCGGTGATAGCCGCCGCATCCGCAACCGGCACGGCGATCACGTGGGATCGCATCGCCGTCACCAGGCCGATCGTCTTTGGCGGCGATCCGATCGGCACGGTCTTCATCGAATCGGATCGCGCGGAG
>DASPNQ010000031.1:0-10201 GCA_035626435.1 Vicinamibacterales bacterium | reverse complement strand
GCCCCGAGCATGCGCGCCAACCAGTAAATCGAAGCGTCCGCATCGCTGTTGCGCAGCGACTTGCGCAGCGCGGACATCAAGTTGTAGTGCTCCTCGCCGCTCTTGTCATAGAGCAGCATCTTGTTGGTCAGGAGCTTTTCGAGCAGCGCCTGATCGATGCGCGGCCGTCCGGCGGGCTGCGGCGCCGACGACACGGCGAGCTGCAGCAGATTCAGCGCCGCGCGTGCATCGCCATTCGCGAACCGCGCCATCGCCAGCAGCGCGTCATCGCCAGCCTCGGGATCGAGCCGGCCAAGACCGCGCTCCGCGTCGGTCATCGCGGTCCGCAGGATGCCGACAATCGCGTCCTCGTCGAGCGGTTTGAGCACGAACACTTTCGATCGCGACAGCAGCGCGGCGTTGACCTCGAACGACGGGTTCTCGGTGGTGGCGCCAATCAGCACGATGTCGCCGCTCTCGACGCGAGGCAGAAAGGCATCCTGCTGGGCCTTGTTGAAGCGGTGAATCTCGTCGACGAAGACGATGGTCCGCTTGCCGGTCATGCGGCGGCGGCGCTCGGCGGCCGCCATCACCTCTTTGACTTCCTTGATCCCCGACAGCACGGCGCTGAAGGCGATGAATTCGGCCTGTGTGAGCTCAGCCACCAATCTGGCCAGCGTCGTCTTGCCGGTGCCCGGCGGGCCCCAGAGGATGATCGATTGCAGCAGGTCGCGCTCGATCATCTCGCGCAGCGGCCGGCCGGGCGCGACGAGGTCGTCCTGCCCGACGATCTCGTCAAGCGATCGCGGCCGCATGCGCTCGGCGAGCGGGATCGTCTTCGGGTCGATCGGCGGCGGTTCCTCGTCGAACAGGCTCATGACCGCGGCCCCCCTGCCGGACGACCGCGGCCGAGCGCCGCTCGCTGCCGTTGTGCCTCGAACAACAACAACGCCGCCGCCACCGCGGCGTTGAGCGATTCGATGGCGCCATGCATGGGGATGCTGACGTGTTCGTCCGCGACGTCGAGAAACTCCTCACCGAGGCCCGCGCCTTCGCCGCCGAGCAACAGTGCGGTAGGTCTCGCGAAATCGACCGCGTACATCGACGCGCCGCCGCGCGGCACCGCGGCGAGAATGCGGACCTCCTTGCGCTTCCAGCCCGAAACCAGCGACGCCAGGGCGCGATGCCGCACCACGGGAACGTGAAAGGCGCTGCCCATCGACGCGCGCAGCGCCTTCCAGCTCCACGGGTCGGCCGACAATTCGTCGAGCACGACTCCGGTGGCGCCGGCCGCCGCCGCCGATCGAATCACCGCACCCGTGTTGCCTGGATCCTGCAGGCCGGCGGCCGCGAGGACGAGCGCCGGCGGCGGCGACAGCGCCGCCGCCGTCGTCACCGATGGTGTGCGTGCGCTCGCGACCACACCGGTCGGCGTGTTTACCGGCGACAGCGCATTGAGCACCGTGCCCGACACCTCCACCACCTGCGCGCCGCGGCGCTGCAGGCGCTCGACGATGACCTGCTCGTCGCGCGTCGGCGGGCCGCAGATCGCGATTTTGTCGACGGCGACGCGCGCGTTCGCCGCCTCACCGAGTAGGTGCCACCCGTCGAGCAGCATCCGCCCGCCCGCGCCGCGGGCCAGCTCGCGGAATTCCTTGACGATCGGATGTTGGCGGCTGGTAATCACGTCTCTCTATATTCCCTCATATGCTAAACTTCGAAGTTTGAGCGATGAAGGAAAAGCTTCTCAGAAGATTTGAAGAGCAGGTCAACGCGCTCGAGCGCGAGCTGAAGATGGAGCTCCCGAAGGAGATCCAGCGCGCGCGGGAGCTGGGCGATCTTCGCGAGAACGCCGAGTACCAGGCGGCAAAGGAGCGTCAGACCTACGTCAACGCTCGCATTGCCATGCTCAAGCGCCGCATGAGCGAGATTGCGCTGATGAATCTGGATCGCATTCCGCACGGCAAGGCCGGCTTTGGATCGACCGTCACGATTCGCGAAAAAGACCAGGACATGGTCTATCAGCTGGTGATGCCTGAGGATGCCGATGCCGAGAAAGGCCTGATCTCCACGTCCTCGCCGATCGGCCGCGCCATTCTCAACAAGGAAGAAGGCGACGAAGTCACCGTGTCGACACCGAACGGCACCCGCAAGTTCGAAATCCTCAAGCTCGTCACCATTCACGACGACCTCTAACTCCGAGTTCGATTGACCGAGCCTCGCGAGTCGTACTCACCGGAACGACGAACGGCCCTGCTGTTCACGGGGACCGGGGCCGACGGTGCGTACCATGCCGGGGCGATGCGTGCCCTGCAGGAGGCCGGCGTCAAGATCGACGTGGTCGGCGGCCGCGGCATCGGCGCGGTGTCCGCGGTACTTGCCGCGGTGGATGGCGCGTCGCAGTTATGGGAGCCCGGTGGCTTCTGGCGCTCCGCCACGGTGCCGCAGTTGTACCGCTGGCGCTGGCCGTTCACGGTGCTGAAATGGCTCGGCATCGCGCTGCTCATCGTGCTGGCCATTCCGGCTGCGGCGCTACTGCTCGGCCTGGTGGTGTATCCAATCGCGATGATCCTCGGCATGGCGGGACTCGACGCCGGCGCGCGCTTCGTCGAGAGCTTCGTATCGACGCTGGTGCTGGCGTTCGTGCCGGCGGCGCTGCCGACGTGGATTCCTCGCCTCGCGGCGCTGTGCGCGACCGCGGCATTGCTGGTGCTGGGGGTGGGCGCCTGGCTGTCATGGTGGAACTCGCCGTTGTACCGGCGCTCGACCGGCAGCCGCCTGTGGGCGCTACTCGGATCGCCAATCGACGCCCACATCGCAATCACACAAGCCATTGAAGCGGTGTGGCGGTTGCTGAAGGGCGGCGCCGCCATCAAAACCCCCGAAGCGGACGATTTGAGCCGCAGATACTCCGAACTGCTCTCGGAGAATCTGGGTCAACCCGGCTTTCGTGAGTTGTTGCTGGTCGTCCATGATCTCGATGCGAGCCGAGATCTCGTGTTTGGCGTGCTGCGCGATCCGTTTCGCCGCATGTTGTTTCCCGCGCCGGGCAGCGTGTCGGCGGCCCGCCGCGCGGAAGCGCACGATCTCGCCGGCGGCACCCAGGGATTTCTCGCGGATGTTTTGGCGGCGGCGTTGAGCCTACCCACCGTGAGCGATCCCCGCCTGGTGCGTTTCACGCCGGATTCTTACTGGCGCGGCGAGACGCATCGGCTCAGCGATCGGCCCGCGAGTATCGGCCGCCTGCTCGAAGAAGCGGCGGCGGCCGGTGTCGAGCAGGTGTTAGTGGTGGCCGCCGTGGCGGAACCACCAGGCCCTCACGAACTGCGCCCGCCAAGGCTCGACGGCCTTGGCCGCGTCGGCGAGCACATCGCGTCGACGGAAGCCGTTGCGCTCTCGGACGCGCTGCGCCATCTGCACCACCGCTTTCAAGGCGTCTACGTGATCCGGCCGTCGCACAACCCGATCCGGCCGCTCGACCTCACCGGCGCCTACGACGAGCACTCCGATCGCGTGCAGTCACTCGACGAGCTGATGGAACGCGGCTACGAGGACGCGTATCGCCAATTCATCGAGCCGTTCCTGGGCGCGTCGGGGGATCGCGTCAGCCCACAGATTAAACACAGATTAGACACAGATTAGGCGCATTTATGAAGCGCTCAACTAGGACGACTCGGCTAAAGCACGATTACTAATCTGTGCTTAATCTGTGTTTAATCTGTGGCCGCATCTGTGAAGCACCGATCACCGATGTCGCATCTGTGAGGCACCGATCAAAGGCGTGTTTGTCAGGGACAGTTTCCTGAAGGCGCATCCGGGGAGGCGCACCTGTGAACATCGACGAAGGCGCATTTGTGAATGACAAATGCCTTGTTGTCGAGCGCGGTGACCGAGCCTTGTTAAGCGCAGAGGACGAAGGCGGTCTTGCTCAGCGCAGATAACCGAAGACGGTTTTGTTAAGCGCCGCTAACCCGAGACGATATTGCTAAAGCACAAATTACTAAACAATCTGTGCGTAATCTGTGTTTAATCTGTGGCCCATGAGAGAGGCAACCAAGCTCATTCACGCCGGCGAAGGTATCGACGCCGGCAAGACGCCGTCGTTGACGACACCGATCTACGAGACAAGCACGTTCGTGTTTGACTCGGTGGCTGACGTCCAGCAGTACCAGCAAGGGACGCTGAATGGCTACCTGTATTCGCGCTACGAGAATCCGACCGTCGTGGCGGTGGAGCAGAAGCTGGCGGCCGTTGATGGGGCGGAGGTGTCGTTGCTGTTCAGCAGCGGCATGGCGGCGATTTCGACGGCGCTCCTGACACTGCTAAAAGCCGGCGACGAAATCATCTGCTGCTCGGCGATCTACGGCGGCACGTTCCACATCCTCGAGGATCTGCTGCCGCGTCTCGGGATCGCGCGCCGGTTCGTTTCCATCGAGCAGCTCGGCGACATCGGCGGTGCGCTGTCACCCAACACCAAGCTGGTCTGGTTCGAATCACCGATCAATCCGACATTGCGATGCGTCGACATTGCCTCGGTCGCCGCGGCCTGCAGGCGCGCCGGCGTCCTGGTTGCGATGGACAACACGTTTGCCAGCCCGCTGAATCAGCCGGTGTTAGCGATGGGCATCGACCTCTCGATGCAGAGCTGTACGAAGTATCTCAACGGTCACAGCGACGTCACCGGCGGGGTGCTGTCGGGAGCGCATTCGCTGCTCGCGCCGATGGCGAAGATGCGGCGGTTGCTCGGCGGCGTGATGGATCCGCAGCCGGCGTTCGCCCTCGGGCGCGGGTTGAAGACGATGGCGCTGCGTGTCGCGCAGCACAATGCCAACGCCCTGGCGGTGGCGCAGCACCTGGACGGTCATCCGGCGATCGATCGCGTGTACTACCCCGGACTGCCGTCACATCCGGATCATGCAATCGCGCGCGCGCAAATGAGCGGATTCGGTGGCGTCGTGACGATCGACGTCAAGGGTGGGCAGGACGCCGCGTTCCGAGTGTTCGACAGGCTGAACATCATCAAGCGCGCTGCGAGCCTCGGGGGCGTTGAAAGCATCTGCAGCCTGCCGATCCTCACCTCGCAGTACGGTCTCACGGACGACGAGCTGCACAAGTGCGGCGTGTCGAAAGGCATGATCCGGATTTCGATCGGCCTCGAGGATGTCGCCGACGTGATCGCCGATCTCGAGCAGGCGCTTCAAGCCTGACCGGCGTCGACGAACCGCTGCGCCCACAATTCCAAAGCGATCGGCGTCCACAACGGCTCGGTCAGCGCAGGCGCCGAGAGGGAACGGCGCCACAACCGGCGCACCGCGCCGGCATCAACGAGGCCGCGCCGGCGCATACCGGGCAGCACCTCGTCCTCCATCATGGCGGTGAACGCGGCGCTGCGAAAGTATTGCGACAGTGGCAGGTTGAAGGCGGCTTTCGGCCGGTTGGCAAAGGCGTCGGTGAATACCCGGCGCGCCAGGTGTTTGACGATGATCTTGGTGGCACCCGCGTCGCCGTCGCCGTCGTCGACCAGATGGGCGGCCGGCAGTGCCCTGGCAAATTCGACAAGGCTGCGATCGAGAAACGGGACGCGGTTCTCGATGCCGTGAGACATCATCATCTTGTCCTGGCGGGCGAGCAGATCGACGAGATAGGTCTGCATCTCGTATTTCAGACAGTTCGACAGGTGGTCGCCCCGTCCTTCGTCGAAGATCGCCGCGCGACGCTCGTAGGCCCCCGACAGGTCGCCACCAGGACGCAGTCGCGCGAGTTTTGCCGACGGGTGGAGTTGGGTTGCGCGCACGTAGGCGTCGGGCGCGAGCCGATTCGCCTCGGCACACCGCGCGTAGCCGCCGAACACTTCGTCGGCGCCTTCGCCGCAGAGCAGCACCGTCACGTATTCGCGGGAGCGCATCGCCAGGTGCCACAGGCCCACGGCGTTGGGATGACTGATTGGCTGGTCGCTGTGCCACGTCGCACGCTCGAGCGATTCCCGAAACATGGGTTCGTCGAACAGATATTGATGACTCGCGACGTTGGCGGCGACGGCGGCCTCCGTTATCCACGCGGCCTCTGAGAACTTCGGATCCTCGAACACCAGCGAGAACGCGCGCATGCCGGCGCCGGCGCGCGCTGCCGCGAACAGCGTTACCAGCGACGAGTCGACGCCCCCGGACAACTGGCAGCCGACCTCGACGTCGCTGCGCAGGTGGTCCGCGACACTGCGGCGCAGCAGCCCATCGAGCTGATCGATTGCGTCCCGGCGACTGACAGGCTGTTCGGTGCGGGATTCGGGAATCGACCAGTATCGCGCGTTGACCGTACCGTCGGGTGAAACCGTCAGACAGTGGGCGGGCCGGAGTTGGCGCACTCCCTTCAGCAGCGATGCATCACCGGCCACGTAGCGGAACGCCAACTGCTCGTCGACGTATTGCTCGTCAATCTCGGCTCGGAACCGCGGGTGCGCGAGAAAGGCCTTGGCTTCCGAGGCGAACAACACGGTCGACCCGATCTGCGCCCAGTACAGCGGCTTGATGCCGAAATGATCGCGCACGAGATGCAACCGGCGCGTCTGCAGGTCGACGATGGCCAGTGCGAACATGCCGTCGATGCGATCGAGCAGCCCCTGCAGACCGAAGTGCTCGTAGAGGTAGAGCAGCCTCTCCGTATCCGAGGCGCTCCGAAACCTGACACCGGCGTCTTGGAGCGTGTCGTCGTACGCAAAGGCGTTGGTCACCGCGCCATTGAAGGCGATCGCCACCGTGCCCGCCTCGTTGAGCATCGGCTGCCGCGCGCGGTCCGACACGTCGAGAATCCGCAGTCGCTCGACCGCGAGGGCGGCGTCGGCTGGCCGACCGTTTGCGGCGAGCTGACCCTGCCGCAGCGAGACGAGCAGGCGTCCGCGATCGTCGGGGCCGCGATGTCTGAGCGCGCCGGACATCGCGTCGAGCACGCGGTGGTCCGCCGGCGCGCCATCGAGGTTGACGAATCCCGCGATGCCGCACATCGCCGCGCGCTACTTTTCTTTAGTTTCGTGGAGGAATTCGAGCACGAGCTCGAGCATCCGCTGGTTAATGCGGCTGCCTTCGTAAGTGCCGAACTTCTTCTGGAAGGCCTCGACGGGGACGACCGCCTTGGCCATGGTGCGATGGCCGCCGGCGCTGCCGATGTCGTTGAACCAGCGCCGTACGAAGTCGCCGGCGTTTCGCGAGTAGCCGAGGTTCCGCACCGACACGACGAACTGGTCATTGACGACACCGCTGATCACCGTCCACTGCACGTTTTCGAGCTGCAGGTAGAAATCGGCGCAGTACGGGATGAAGTCCTCGCGCGGCGGCTCGCCGAGGAACGCGCAGAACACGTGCTCCATCATGCGGCCTTGTTGCCATGCCTTGATCAGGTAATCCAGCCGCTCCGCGGTGATTTCCGCGCCTTCCATTTTCCTGATCAGCGGCGCATCGGCCAGCGGATACAGATGCGAAAACGCTTCGACGTCCGCCCGATTGGTGTGCCGGTTGAAGAACAACGTGTCGGACTTGATCGCGTAGAGCATCGCGGTTGCGACCTTTTCCGAGATGTCCATGTCGACGGCGCGAAGGTGCTCGGTGAGAATCGTCGACGTCGACCCGTACTCCGGGCGGATGTCCTTGAAAATCGCGTTGTAGCCCGATTGTTCGGGATGATGGTCGATGACGAGATCGACGTGCGGCAGAAGGCCCGGAAAGTAATGCGGCTGCACGTCGACGAGCGCAATCTTCTCGAAGTCTTTCAGGTGCTCGGGCGAGATGGTTTCGATCTTGATGTCGAGGAGCTTCACCATCCGCAGGTTTTCCGGCCGCGTCACCGGCTCGAGACATCCGAGCACCGCGGTCTGGCGCGTCCGCCGCAGAATCGCGCGCAAGGCGAGGCCGCTGGCCATCGCATCCGGATCGGGATCGTTGTGCGTCAGGATCAGCACGCGATCGGCGTCGGCCATGTAGCGCTGGTACTGCTGCACGCGCTGGCGTGTCACCGAGCGTCCGAGCTCCTGGCGCAAGGACGGCCCGGCGAGCTCGGCGAGGGTGATGGTGGTGACTTCGGGGAAGTCGTCGCGCAGCGTTTCGGCTTTCCGGACGTCGGCGAGGCTGGTGCCCAGTACGTAAATCAAGGTGCCGCCGGCGCTGCGCACGGCCTCGAGGACCTTGCGGAGGCCGCGCCGGCCGTTGTCCTCGACGAAGACGGGCATCACGGGAGAGACGCCCAGCTTCACGTAGCTGTCGATGCGATCGACTTCGTCGACCGACACCGGCAGCTCAGAGGATTCGAACTTTCGGGCCAACGCCCGGCTTTCCACTAACACGTCGAGCTCCGCTTCCGGAGCCAGGACTGCCTCGAGGAGCCGGATGACCAGCTCCGAGTGGCAGACCGCGAGACAACGCACGATCCTCAGATTATAGCGACACGGCCACCCTCGTCCGGAGAGCCGACGCGGACGGTGTTGCTAGAATCGAGCCCATGCGCGCCCCGCGCCATTGGTTGGGCCTGTTTGCCTGTGTTTTGGTGTGCGCCGCCTGGCGCTGGCCGGAGCAGCCGAGGTTCAGCACCGGCGTCGATCTGACCACGTTCTCGGTTTCCGCTGTCGATCGCCGGGGCGGTCTCGTCACCGGCCTTACCAGAGAGGATTTCGAGGTCATCGAGGACGGCAAGGCGCAGGCCATCGAGTTCTTCGCGCACGGCGACGGCGCCGCGGCGCCGCCGATGCACGTGGGATTGATGGTCGACGCCAGCGGCAGCATGGAGCGCGGCATGAAGCTGGCGCAAGGCGCCGCGATCAAGTTTCTGAACCTGCTGCCGAACGCCGCCGACATTACGCTTGTCGACTTCGACACGCAGGTGCGCATCACGCGATATCCGCAGCGCGATTTTCCACGCCTGGTCGAGCGGATTCGCCAGCGGAAAGCCGATGGGTTCACCGCGTTGTACGACGCGCTGGGCACCTACCTCGACGGCGCTGACGGTCAGGACGGCCGCACGGTCCTGGTGATGTACACCGATGGCGGTGACACCCGTTCCGCGCTGTCATTCAGCGAAACGCTGAACCTGCTGAAGGCGTCGAATGTCACCGTCTACGCGATCGGTCTGCTCGAACATGCCGGGTCGGCCCGGCTGCAGTTGCAGATGACATTGCGTCAGATCGCCGAAGTCACCGGCGGACAGGCGTTTTTCCCGAGTGGGATGGATGACATCGACGGCGCCTACGACAAGGTGCTCGCGGAAATCACCAGCCAGTACCACCTTGGCTACCAGTCGACCGCGACATCGACGAATGGCGCGTGGCGCAAGGTCGAGATCAAGGTCAAGCGCCCCGGCATCCGCGTGCGGTCGCGGCAGGGGTATTTCGGACCGTACAAGCCGCCCGGCGGGTAACGTCGAGACGCGGCCGTCTCCTGCGCGGCGATCGGCGGCTGTCAGTGATGGTACGATGGAAGGCTACAGCACAGCGTCCCATGGCCACTGTCACAGGTCACTTCAACCTCGCATCCGATTTCGAGCTTCGCGGCGATCAGGTCCATGCCGTGCCGGAGCTGGTTGACGGCCTCAATCGCGGCGACAAGCACCAGGTGCTGCTCGGCGTCACCGGATCGGGCAAGACCTACACGATGGCGCAGGTCATCTCGCGCGTGAACCGGCCGACGCTGGTGATGGCGCACAACAAGACGCTGGCCGCGCAGCTGTTCCAGGAATTCCGTCGCTTCTTTCCGGACAACGCCGTCGAGTATTTCGTCAGCTACTACGACTATTACCAGCCCGAGGCGTACGTTCCGGCCAGCGACACCTACATCGAGAAGGAATCGATCGTCAACGACGAGATCGATCGCATGCGGCTGTCGGCGACGCGCTCGCTGTTCGAGCGCCGCGACGTCATCATCGTCGCCAGCGTGTCCTGCATCTACGGCCTGGGCTCGCCGGACGCCTATTACGGCCTGGTCTTGCCGCTCGAGAAAGGGCAGCGCATGGATCGCGACCAGATCCTGCGCAAGCTGGTGGAAATCCAGTACGAGCGCAACGACACGGAGTTCGGCCGCGGCGCTTTCCGCGTGCGCGGCGACATCGTCGAGGTCGTTCCGTCGTACGAGGAGCACGCGTTGCGCATCGGGCTGTTCGGCGACGAGGTGGACGAGCTCGCGTGGTTCGACGCGCTGACGGGGAAGGTGATCAAGCGTCTCGACAAGGTAGCCGTCTACCCGAAGTC
>DASPNQ010000030.1:0-4711 GCA_035626435.1 Vicinamibacterales bacterium | reverse complement strand
CAGGCCAGACAGGCGGACAGGCAGACAGGCCAGACAGGCAGACAGGCGGACAGGCGGACAGGCAGACAGCCAGGCAGGTCGACCCGGTAGACTGGAGCCGCGTGGCCGTTCAACTCACCACCGAAGAAAGTGCCATCGCCTCCGGCGCGCGGGGGCCGGGTGCAGCCATGGCGATGCGCATCGTGGCCGAGGCGGCGCGGCTGATGGGCGCGGAGCGGTTGATACCGATCGAATCCGCGCACATCGACGGCGCGCTGTATCACGGCGATTCAGGGACGCTGTTCGCGGAGAAGCTTGTCGAGGGCGGCGCGCGACTCTCCGTGCGCGCGACGCTGAACGTCGGCGCGATCGATCTCACCGGGTGCTCGGCCAACCGCTTGCCGGCGCACCAGTTCGCGATGGCGAAACGCCTGATGGACGCCTACCGCGCGCTCGGGTGCGAGCCAACCTGGACGTGCGCGCCCTACCAGGCCGGCCATCGTCCGCGCTTCGGTGCGCAGGTGGCGTGGGGCGAGTCGAACGCGGTGGCGTTTTGCAATTCCGTTCTCGGCGCCCGTACCAATCGTTACGGTGATTTCCTCGACATCGCGTGCGCGATCGCAGGCCGCGCGCCCGACTACGGTCTGCATCGCAGCGAGCATCGACGCGCGACCGTGGTGTTCGATGTCTCGCCGATCGATCCGGCTCTTCTCTCGTCGGATGTGGCGTGGCCGGTGCTCGGAAATCTCTACGGCCGCGTCATCGGCAACGCCGTTGGCGTCGTGACGGGAGTCGCGTTTCGCCCGGGCGAAGATCTCCTCAAGGCGTTCGGCGCGGCCGCGGCATCCAGCGGATCGGTCGGGCTGTTCCATGTGGCCGGCACCACCCCGGAGGCGCCCGATGAAGCAAGTGCGCTCGGTGGCGTACCAGCGGCCGAACGCATTTCGGTAACGGCGGCGATGTTCCGCGATGCGCAGCGGCGCCTGTCGACGGCTGAATCCGCCGACCGCATCGACGCGGTCGCCGTGGGCAGCCCGCATTTTTCGCTCGAAGAATTCGCATCGCTGCGCCGCCTGTTGCAGGGGCGCAAGGTCAGCGTGCCGATCTACGCCTGCACCGGCCGTCACGTGGTCGACGTCCTCGAGCGCGACCACCATCGACAACACCTCGAATCACTCGGCGTCACCATCGTCGCCGACACCTGCGTCGTCGTCACGCCGATCCTGCCGGAGCGGCCGGGCGCGATCCTGATGACCAACTCGGGCAAGTTCGCGCACTACGCGCCCTCGAATACCGGCTACTCGGTGTTGTATGGGTCGCTCGCCGACTGCGTCGAAAGCGCCGTGGCAGGCAAGCCGGTGTTTGTCGGCAATGCAGGCTGAAGTACTGGTCGCGGGTGAACCGACGACGGGGGAGGCGCTCGCGCTGACGGCGCCAATCAGTTTCTGGGGCGGCGTCGATCCGGTCACGGGCCGCATCGCCGATCCACGCCATCCGCAACATGGCCGGTCCATCGCGGGCCGGGTTCTGCTGGTGCCCGCCACCATCGGGTCCTCATCGGCCTCCGCCGTCCTTCTCGAGCTGGTCCACCAGAACCGCGCACCGGCCGCGATCGTGCTGCACGAGCCCGATGCGATTCTGCTGCTGGGTCTGATCGTGGCCCGCGAGATGGGCCATCCGACCCCGATCGCGGTGCGGCTCGATCGCGCGCGCTTCGCCGATCTCGACGACCGAACGCTGCGCGTGTCATCCTCAGGCCTGATTCTGGTTGACTAGTTCAAAATCGGATATAGTATACCGTCTATGGCACCATTCGACCCGAAGTCGTTCATGCCGCTGAGTCCGGCGCTGTGGGAGATCCTGGTCGCCCTCGCCGACGGCGACAAGCACGGCTACGCGATCGGCAAGGAAGTCGCGCGCCGCACCAACGGCGACGTCAAGCTGCGCGCCACGACCCTTTACAGCGTCCTCAAGCGCGCCGAAGAAGACGGCCTGATCGAGGAGACGCGGCAACGCCCGGAACCTGCCCTGGACGACGAGCGGCGGCGGTATTTCCGGTTGACGGATCGCGGCCGCAAGGTGGCGGTCGCCGAGTCGGAGCGGCTGGCATCCACGCTGAAACAGGCGCGCGTCAAGCTGTTCGGCCGCGCCTAGGGACTGCCCATCATGTCGATTCACGATCGCGTCTTCCGCATCTTGATGCGCATGCTGCCGGCCGAGTTCCGCGCCGATTACGGCCGCGACATGGAGTCGCATTTCCGCGCCGAACGCCGCGAGGCCGAAGGCGCCACCGGTGTGCTGCGGCTGTGGTGGGCGACGGCGATCGATATGCTGCGCACCGCGCCGGGTGAGCACCTCGACATCCTCGGGCGCGATGTCTCTTATGCCGTGCGCATGTTGGCACGCCGCCCGGCGCTGACCACGGCTACGGTGCTGACGCTGGCCCTTGGCATCGGCGCCAACACCGCGATTTTTTCGGTCGTCAATCGGGTGCTGCTCGTGCCGCTGCCGTACGATCACGCCGAGGACCTGGTCACCATCGAGGAGGACCAGGCCGTCGATGAGCCGGGCAGCACCGGTTACGTATCGTTCGAGGCGATCCGGTCGCAACAGCAATCCTTCGAGAGCGTCGCGGCGTTCGCCGGGTGGTTTGCGGTGCTGCGCAATGACGGCCAGGATACCGAACGGGTCAACGGCCTCAGCGTGACCTGGGAATACTTCGGCACGCTGGGCATCGCGCCGTCGATCGGCCGCGACTTCGAGGCGGCCGAGGACCGCCCGGGCGCGCCGCCGGTCGCCATGCTGAGCGACGAGCTGTGGCGACGGCGGTTCAACGCCGACCGCGGCGTCATCGGCAAACCAATCTCAATCAACAGCATCACCTATACCGTGGTTGGCGTCATGCCATCGTCGCTCAACGACCTGACGAGCGCCGAATTCATGCCGCGACCGCAGATTTGGCGGCCCCTTCGCTACAGCGCCGAAATTCGGCCCGCCTGCGCGAGCTGCCGGCACATCCACATGATTGGCCGGGTGAAGAGCGGCGTCACGATCGAGCAGGCGCAAGCGGATGCCACGCGCATCTATCAATCGCTGGCCGCGGCAAATTCAAGGGACTACGCCTCTCCCTCCGCGGTGCTCACGCCGTTCCGCGACAAGTTCACGGGGCCGATCCGGCCGGTATTGTTGCTGCTGTGGGCGGCCGTCGCGCTCTTGCTGTTGATGGCCTGCGCGAACATCGCGAACCTGATGCTGATCCGCGCCAGCGAGCGTGAAGAAGAAGTCGCCATCCGTCGCGCGCTGGGCGTGTCGCCGGTGCGGCTGTTCCGCCAGCTGATGACCGAATCGCTGCTATTGGCATCGATTGGCGGGGTGGCCGGAACGGTGCTGGCGATCTGGGCCACGCGCGTCATCGTGGCGAACGGACCGGATGCGATCCCGCGCCTCGACGAAGTATCGATAGATCCGGGAGTCCTGCTTTATGCCATCGCGATCAGCCTCGCGACCGGCGTCGTGTTCGGCATGGCACCGGCGCGCATGCTGCTGTCACGCATTGCCGCCGACGGCGGCAGCGCCGCGCTACGGCATGCGACACGCACGACGGCGGGCCCGATGGCGTGGCGTCAGCGCGCGCTGCTGGTCGGCGTCAACGTCGCCCTGTCGACGGTGTTGCTCGTGGCGTCCGGTCTGCTGGTGCGCAGCTTCGTGTCGTTGCTGAAGGTCGACCCGGGTTTCAACCCGACCGGCATATTGACGATGGATGTAGGACTGAGCGGGCCGGCCTACAACAACGTCGTCAATGTGGCGGCGTTTTACGATCGCCTGATGACGCAGCTGTCGGCGTTGCCGGGTGTCGAGGCCGTCGCCGCTTCGACGATCCTGCCGCTGACCAGTGCGAAGGATCAGTGGGGGATCACGATCGAGGGCCGGCCGCACGCCAATCCCGCCGAAGCGCCGGAGGCGGACCGCATGGGCGTGGCCGGCAACTATTTCGCGGTGATGAAAATCCCGCTGATTCGCGGACGGGTGTTCAGCGACGCCGACGGTCCCGGAACGCCGCCGGTGGTTGTGATCGGCAAGACGATGGCCGAACAGTTGTGGCCCGGGGAGGATCCGATCGGCCGCCGCATAAGGCTGGCCGGGGGCCCCGACAACCCGCCGCGCACCATTGTCGGTATCGTCGACGACGTCCGGCATAACGGACTGGACGCGCCGGTGAGTTATCAGGCCTACATGCCGCAGTCCCAATCGCCGTGGGTCCAGACGGATTTGACGGTGCTCGTTCGCGTGCGTGGCGGCCAGGATCCGCTGGCGCTGGGTGCGGCCGTTCGCGAACAGCTCAAGGCGATCGATCCCGGTCAACCGGTGATCCGCGTTCGTAGCTACGAACAGATTGTCGCGACCCTGATGGCGACGCGGCGGTTCACGCTCGCGTTGCTCGCGGCGTTCGCGGCAACCGCGCTGCTGCTTGCGGTGGTGGGTCTCTACGGGGCCCTGAGTTACGTTGTGACGCAACGTCAGCGGGAAATCGGCGTTCGCGTCGCGCTCGGTGCCGAGTCGAGCGCTATCCGCCGGCTGGTGCTGGTGCAGGGGTTGCGGCCGGTCGCGGCGGGCGTCGCCGCCGGCGCGGTCTGTGCCGCGATCGCCGGACGATTGATTGGGGCGATGTTGTTCGGCGTGTCGCCGACGGACGCCGCGACGTACGGCGCGGCGCTCGGGGCAATGGTCCTGT
>DASPNQ010000029.1:0-15102 GCA_035626435.1 Vicinamibacterales bacterium | reverse complement strand
CTCTACGACTACTCGACCCAGGATCGCCGCCGCATTGCGCTGGTGACGAAAGAGTTTCCGCATACGGTCAAGGGCACCGGCGCCGAGATTGGCGGGGCGTTCACGGACGCGTGGGAGTCGAGCCCGTTTTCCGATCAGTACTTGAACGCGCTGGCGATGGCGTCGCTCGACGCGATGAAACTCGGCCGCGGTGCCGCCACCGATTTCCTCGCGATCAGCTTTTCCGCGCTCGACAAAGTCGGCCACGATTTCGGTCCTGACGCACACGAGACGCAGGACACGCTGGTGCACCTCGATGCGCAGCTGGGACTGCTGCTCGACAAGCTCGATCGCGACATCGGCAAGGGCAACTACGTCGTCGGTCTGACCTCGGATCACGGCGTCGCCCCGGTGCCGGAGCGCGTCAAGGCACAAGGGTTCGATGCCGGCCGCATCGACACGTCCGCGGTGGGCAAGGCGATCGACGGCGTCTTGACGCGTGAGCTCGGCCCGGGACCGTATCGCACGCGCGTCATCTACAACGACATCTACTTCAACGAGGGCGTGTACCTGAGGCTGCGTCAGAACGCGGCGGCCATGGATGCCGTCCTGCAGACGGTTCGCAGCACCCCGGGAGTCTGGCGTGTCTATCGGAAGGAGGAGCTATCCGCGTCGGATCCGCTGACTCGCGCCGCCGCACTCAGCCACTACGAGGGCCGGAGTGGCGACATCAAGATGCTCGGGCGGGCGTATTGGATCACCTCGTCGAGCACGACCACCCATGGCACGGGTCATCGCTACGACACGCGGGTACCGGTCGTGCTGTACGGGTTCGGAATCAAGAAGGGTGAGTACCTCGATCAGGTAACGCCCATCGACCTCGCACCGACGCTCGCCTTTCTCACCGGCGTCACGCTCGCGGACGCGACCGGGCGCGTGCTGGGCGAAGCGATCACCCACCGGTGAAGCGCTGGACGTCTTCGAGCGACGGGACGCCGGGCAGGGCGCCGCGCCGCGTGCACGACAGCGCCGCCGCGGCGTTGGCAAACCGCAGCAGCTCGCGAGGCTGATACCCACTCAATCGCGCGTAGATGAGTGCCGCGCGAAACACGTCGCCGGCGCCGGTCGTATCGACAGCGGCGACTGGCGGTGGAGCGTCGACCAGCCAGGCATCGCCGACCAGCAACGCCGCTCCGGATGCGCCGAGGGTGACGCCAACCAACTCGTGGTGCGGCTTGCGAAGCTTGCGGACGGCGCGTTCGAGATTGGCGACGCCGGTCATCTCCGACGGCACGTGCTGCGCGAAGATCGGAATCGTGACCGCATCGATCAATGCGGCGGTTCGATCGGTGACGCGGTCGATGTCGCTGGTCGAAGGCACGCCGGCGTCGCGCGCGACCAGCGCGGCCGTAATCGCCGCCTCGGGATCCTCGTCGTCGACGTGAAGGAGTCGCGCTAACGGAATCACGCCGCGATCGATGTCGGAGGTCGTGAGGTTGAGACGATCGTCGCGATCCCACAGAACGATGCGGTCGCCGTTGGGATCGACGGTGATCACGGCAAACCGATTGGGGCACGGGCGCGTCATGACTAAAGAGGTGTCGACGCCGCGCCGTTCGAGCTCACTAAGGACCAACCGGCCGTTCTGATCGTCGCCGACGGCGCCAAGATATGCGGCGCGTAATCCAAAGGACGAGCAGGCCGCCATGGCCGTTGCCATTTGTCCGCCGCACATCGTCGCGTGCTCGCGGATACGGAGTTTCGCGGTCGGACTATCCGCCAGCGGCGGCGCGGGAACACGGTAGACGTAGTCGACGGAGTTGCAGCCGACGCCGAGGACATCCCACCGTTTCAACATCGTCGTCAGTATAGGATGCACGTATGCGGCTTGTGTTACTGGTCGTCCTGATTGCGGCCGTCGTCACCTTCGATTCGGCAGAGACCTCGAGCCGTCTGGATTTCGCCCAGGACGGCGGCGCCGCGGCGCAGCAGCCGACGCAGCCGATTTTCCGCGCCGGCACGGATCTGGTCCGCGTCGACGTCACGGTGACGCAACGTGGTGACGAGCCGGTCACCGACCTGACGATCGACGACTTCGAAATCACCGAAGACGGTGTGCCGCAAAAAGTCGAGACGCTGAAGTTCATTCAGGTCGACGGCACGCGCACGTCGGATCTCGATGAGCCGCTCGAAATTCGCTCGCGCGAGCACGCGCTGCTGGAGGCCGCGCGGGAAGACGTGCGGGTGTTCGCGATTTTCCTGGACGACTATCACGTCTCGAAACGCCCGGAGATCACGCTGCCACTGCGCGAGGCGCTGACGAAGTTCATCAACGAGCTCGGCCCGAACGACCTGGTCGCGGTGATGGATCCGCTGACCACGCTCCACGACTTGAAATACACGCGATCGAAACCGGAGATGATCGCCAGAGTGCGGGCGTTCGAAGGCCGTTATGGCGAGACGTTTCCCGTGAAGAGCGCGGTCGAGGAAGCGCAGTTGACGCAACGCAACTGGATGGAGCTGCGCAGCGGCGTGACGCTGTCGGCGCTCAAAGCGCTCGCGATGCAGCTGGGCGGCCTGCGTGAAGGGCGCAAGAACATCCTGTTCTTCAGCCAGGGTCCGGGGGTGCGGCCGGGCAGCCCGAACGATCAATTGATGCGCGAGATCGACGAGGCCGCCAATCGCGGCAACGTCACGATTCATGTGATCGATCCGCGGCCGCTCGGCACCGTGGGTTTTGGCGGCGACACCGTCCTGCGCCGGCTTGCCGCCGACACGGGCGGCCGGGCGATCCTCAACACCAACAACCCGATCGAACAGTTGAAAGGCGTCATCGCGGACGCGAGCGCGTATTACCTGGTTGGCTATTCGCCCTCCAGAAAGAGCAACGACGGCCGGTTCCACGAGATCAAGGTGCGGGTCAAGCGGCGAGGCGTCAACGTGACGGCGCGGCGCGGCTACTGGGCGGCCAGCGAGAAGGAATTGACGGAGGCGGCAAAGGCGGCGGCGACCCCGGTCAACGTGCCGTTGACCGGAGCCCTCGCATCGCTCTCGGATTCGGTGAATACGCGCGCGGTTGCACTGTGGACCGGCTTTGCGAAAGCCGACAACTCGTTGACGCGCCTCATGTTCACGTGGGAGCCGGCCACCGCGAATACCTCCGACAAGCCGGCGCGGCTCGAAGTGCAGCCGGTTGACGAAGCGGGCAAAGAGACCATGCCGGCACAGGTCATCGGCGGTGGGCCTGGTGAACTGCCGTTGCTGGCGCGCTTCGAACTGCCGCCGGGCCGGCAACGTCTGCGGTTCACGTCGCTGACGGCTGCCGGCGATATCATCGATCGCTGGATCGTGAATCAGGCGATCCCGGATTTCAGCAAGTCGTCGCTGGTGCTCGCAACGCCGAAGGTGCTGCGCGCACGCAACATGATCGAGTTTCGCGCGATTGAGGCGAATGCGGCGGCGGCGCCAACCGCGGCGACCCGCTTTGCGGCGACCGATCGCGTGCTGGTTGAAATCGAGTGTCATGCCGAAGGCCCGGCGCCCGTACTGGCGGTCGATCTGCTCAACGCGAAAGGCGACGTGCTGCGCGCGCTGGAGGCGCCCGTACTAACCAACGGGCGCGCCCGCATGCAGTTGCCGATGGCCAGCCTCGCCAACGGCACCTATGTGCTCCGCATTACCGCGACCGCGGGCGAGCAAACGGCGGAACAGTGGCTGGCATTTCGCGTTGCCCGCTGAGCACTTCGGCTAAATTACGTATCGCGTGACCGATCGGCGGTGCGCGCCGACCGAACTGAAAAGGCACACCGAATGACGTTCCGACACGTCGTGGCGACCTTCGCAGCGCTCGCTGTGCTCGCCGCCTCGCTGACGGCGCAGCCGGGTCCCTCCACCGCCGCTGGCGAGTGGCCGACCTACGGCGGCGACCTCGCGAACTCCAAGTACTCCCCGCTCGATCAGATCGGCCCCGCCAATTTCCAGACACTGCGCGTCGCGTGGCGGGCGAAATCGCCGGATGGCTTCCTCAGCCTGACGTTACCCGATGGATCCGAGTGGCATGCCGAATCGCCGCTGATCTTCGCCGAGTTGAACCGGCTCGATCCGAAGCGATGGCGAGACGGCCAGCCGCCGTTCGTGCAGAACTACAAGGCGACGCCGCTGATGGTCGGCGGCACGCTGTTTGTGAATACCCCGGCGTCGGTCGGCGCCGCCTACGATGCGCGCACCGGCGCGCTGAAATGGATCTACAACCCGAAAAGCTACGAGGCAGGCACCACGACGATGAGCCTGCGCTGGAATCAGCGCGGTGTGGCGTATTGGCGCTCAGGAAACGAGGAGCGCATTTACTGGGGAACCGGCGACGGCTACCTAATCGCCGTTGACGCGCGGACCGGGCGGCCGGTCGAGGGCTTTGGCGATCGCGGCCGGGTCGACCTGATGGACGGGCTGCCGCGTGCCAAGCGCGGCACACGTGACTATCTCAACGCGCTCACGTATTCGGTGCAGTCGCCGCCGATCGTGGTCGGCGATCTGGTGATCACGCCGGCCGCGATTTCTTCGCTGATCAAAACGAAGGAACAGATTCCTGGATGGATCCGCGCGTTCGACGCGCGTACCGGCGTGGTGCGCTGGACGTTCCAGACGATCCCCGCGAAAGGTGAATACGGCAGCGAGACGTGGCAGGACGGGTCGAACGAGTATGCCGGGAAGGTCACGGTCTGGACCGTGATGAGCGCCGATCCGGAGCTGGGCCTCGTTTACCTGCCGACCAACACGACCGCCCCTGATTACTACGGCGCGCATCGCCTTGGTGACAACCTGTTCGCGGAGAGCGTGGTCGCCCTCGATCTCAAAACCGGCAAGCGCGTCTGGCACTTTCAGACGGTGCACCACGGGTTGTGGGACTACGACAACCCCGCGGCGCCCAACCTGCTCGATGTCACCGTCAACGGCGTGCGCGTCAAGGCCGTCGCGCAGATCACGAAACAGGGTTTCGTCTACGCGTTCGACCGTCAGACGGGGAAGCCACTGTGGCCGATCGAAGAAAAGCCGGTGCCGCCATCCGACGTTCCGGGCGAGAAGGCGTCACCTACGCAGCCGTTCCCGTCGAAACCGGCGCCGTTCGAATATCAAGGCGTGACCGTGGAGGATCTCGCCGACTTTACGCCGGAGATGCGCGCGATGGCGGAGAAGGCGATTCAGGGTTTTCGCATCGGCCCGTTGTTTACGCCGCCGTCGCTGCAAGGCACGATCGTGCGGCCGGGCCCGAATGGCGGTGCGAACTGGGGAGGCGCCGCAGTCGATCCGGAAACAGGCAGGCTGTACGTGCCGTCCCGAAATGCGTTCGGCATCTTCCGTCTCACTCCGCCGGACCCCGCGCTGAACAGCAACCTGCTCTACATGCAGGGGACGGCGCGCCCGCCGCAGATGCCCGACGGCCTGCCATTATTCAAACCGCCATACTCGCGGATGACGGCGATCGACATGAATACCGGCACCCATGTGTGGATGATCCCGACCGGCAACGGCGATCGCATCCGTAACCACCCTCGCCTCAAGAGCCTGAACCTGCCGCCGCTGGGCGGCGACGTGACGTTCAGCGGGCCGCTGCTCACCAAGACACTGCTGATCTATGCGCTGACGGCCGGCGGCTCGACCGGCGGCCCCAGGTTGGTGGCCTACGACAAGGCAACGGGCCGCGAACTCGGCTCGCTGGACCTGCCTGGGCCGGCGATCGGTACGCCGATGACGTACGCGATCGACGGCAAGCAATACCTCGCGCTGACGGTGCAGGGTGCGAGGGTGACGGACATTCCGGAACTGATCGTCTTCACCCTCCCGTAATCAAGGCCGCAGGGCGTGAAGCAATATCGACTGTCCGGTGTCTAACGTACCGCCGTGATGCCAGCTCGATTCTTGCCGATCCTGTTGCTGCTGTCCGCGTGCGCGACGCGCAGCGCAGCGCCGGCGTTCGTCGCCGAAATGACGCGAGCCGACGCGCTCGTCAAAGAGGGCTGCTATGTGTGCCTGCGAGAAGCACTCGCCATCTACGAGCGACACCTCACATTGAAACCGGCGCCGATTGGCGCGGCCGAGCGTGCCTTTGACGCCGCGTTATTGGTCGCTGTCCGCGAAAAAGAGCTCGGCATTCCGCCGGACGACTCCCTGGCGAAGGCACGTCGACTCGTGGTTCCCGCGCGACAGGCGGTGCTGGATGCGTCGGAACTGATCATCGGCGATACCACCGGGCTTGATCCGGATCAACGAGCCGCACTGACCGGGCGCCATCGTCCGCCGGTCGCCCTCGATAATGCGATGCGGCGCGCGCTTGATACCTTGCCGCACACGGATCTGACCGCAAAATACGTCGGCCTGACGATTGACTGCGAACAGCAGACACTGCACGAGAGCCTCGATATGCCCGCGCTCAGGGCGACGTATGCGGGCGTCCCGTTGATGGAATTCCGGCTGGCTACTTGCGGCCGCCCGCGCGGGCCCGACGTCGGCGCCCTCCGTGCGAACAATCCGCGCTGGACCGACACGCTGTACTGGGAAGGCCGCCGCGAGCTCGTCGCGTCGCTGGGGCAGGCCGTCGATTTCCCCAAGGCGTCGGCTTTGTTCGCGCAAGGCCGCGACGCGTTCCCCGCGTCGTTGATGCTGATGATGGCGTGGTCGAACGTCAACCTTGCCGCCGAAGAGTTTGCGGCGGCGCTGAGGGGTTTCGACGACGTGTTGGCCAGGTTCCCCACGCATCGCGACGCGCTGAACGGCAAGATGCAGGCGGAGAGTTACCTGCTGAAACATCAGGACGCGATCGCGACCGCGTCCCGATTGCTCGACCTCGGCACCTGGCACATCGGCGACGCGAATTATTGGCGTGCGTGGAATCGCTATCACCTACAGCAGTACGACGAGGCGTGGACGGATGTCGAAGCCGCGCTCCGCGGGTTGTCCAACAGCCGGGTCTACATGCTGTCCGGGTTGATCGCCTATGCGCGCAAGACGCTGCCGGTCGCCGTCGATCGGTTCGATCGCGCGTTTCAGATCGACAGCACGGCCTGCGACGCGGTCTGGATGTCCGGTCTCGTCAGCATCGACCTGAACGATCTGCAGGCGGCGGCGCCAAAATTTACTCGTGGCATGACCTGCTTCACCAGCTCGGCGTCGGCATCGCGCGGCGACGCCACGCGAACGGAGGACGCCGTCACGGCACGCGGCACGCCGGCCACGCCGCGGGAACAGCGGCTGATCGAGCGTTCGCGCCGGGATGCGGAGCACGCGGAAGAGAAAGCGGCGCAGTCGGCCTATAACGCCGCGGGCTGTTATGCGCGGATCGGCAACAAGAATCTGGCGCTCACTCACGCCGATGTCGCCATCGCCCATCCGAAAATGAAAGACAAGGCGACGGCGTTGAAGGCCGCGATCGAAAAACTGCCTAACTGAGATCGAACGTCGCGACCACCGGACCGTGATCGCTCGTGCCGACCTCGCGTTGCACCACACACGCGGTCGCGCGATTCGCAATCGCCGTCGACGCCAGCACGTAGTCAATCCGCCAGCCGATGTTGCGCTGCTTCATGTTCCGCCACGGCGCCCACCACGTGAACAGATTGTCGTTGTCGGGCTCGAGCGCGCGGTGCACGTCGACCACGCCGTAGCCGACGATGCGTTCGATGATCTGCCGCTCCTCCGGCCTGGCGCCAATCTGGTTAGGCTTGCGCTCTTTTGGATGGATATCGCGATCGGTGCGGGCGACGTTGAGATCACCGCACAGAATGATCGGCTTCCGGTCGCGTGCCGCCTCGGCGACGTACGTTTCGAGCGCCTCGAGGAACCGCATTTTCGCGGCGAAGTCCTTGCCGCCATTGGGGACGTAGACCGACGCGACCAGGACGTCACCGGCGGGCGAGGGCACCGTGGCACAGGCGATGCGCTGCTCGAAGTCGAATCCGGGGTGTGAACACGCCGGCGACGCGCCGATCAGCGACTTCGCGACCAGCAGCGCGACCCCGGAATAGCCCTTCTCGCCGTGCCAGTAGCTCCAGTAATTCTCGACGTCGCGCAACTCGAACGGCAGTTGGTCGAGTGACGCTTTGATCTCCTGCAGGCATACGACGTCGGGCTTCTCTGCGGCCAGCCACTCCAGCAGCTGTGCCTGCCGCGCGCGAATGCCGTTGACGTTCCACGTCGCGATTTTCATGTGCGTGGCTGCCAATGCGTGATCATCGTGATCTGTTCTTCTACCGGCGTCGCCGCCGGAACATTGATGAGAAACCTGCCGTCGCGGCTGACGTCGTAGGCACGGATCGGCGCGCCGGCGTCAAACAGCCGGGTCATCGATCGCACTTCGGAATTGATCAGCACGATCGCGTGGATTTCAGATCCGCGCCGAAAATACAGCTCGCGGCCGGTGGCGCTCCAGCGCGGTTCGGTGCCGCCCGCGGTGGTGGCACGAATCCGATTGCCACCCTTTGGGAACGTGTCGACGTAGACGTCGAACTGCCCCGACTCGTCCGACGCGTAGGCGATGAGACGCCCGTCCGGCGACAGCGCGGCGTACGACTGGTTGAAGGGCCCCACGAAATACGGTTGCGCGGCCGCGCCTTCGGTCGGCGGTTGAATCCACAGGTCCTCGCCGGTATCCGCACCCTGCCGCCCAATCAGCAGCGATTGGCCATCTCGCGACCAGTCCCAGACCTGCACCGGCGTGTCAAAGGTTGCGAGGGTTTGCTCGGGCAGTACGGCGCCGGCACCACGCATCATCACCTTGCGCCGTTGGCCGGCCCACGCGACGCGCAATCCATCCGGTGACCAGACACCGCTTTCGTCGCCGTCGGTTGACAACGACAAGCGTGTTGGCGCCGGCTGCGCGGCGGTGCGAATAAAGACGTCAAGCGTTCGCAGCTGTCGATCCACTTCCGTCACGACGAAGCGCCGGCCCTCCGGCGCGATGCGAAGATCCCAGGCGTCATTCGGTTCGCTGATCGGCCCTGCCTGCTGTCCATTCCGGTCGACCCACTGCAATTGACGCAGGCGCGGCGGCGGTTGACCGTAGATCAACACATCGTTCGCCGCCGTCGCCAACAACTGGGCCAGCGGTCCCCGGCCGGCACCCGATGCGATTGCCGCGGCACGGCCGAGCGGTTCGGCTGTCAGCGGGTCGAGAGCTTGGGCCATGAGCGTCGTGTCGTTCACAAACAGCAGAGTGTGATTGACGACGACCGCCTGCGAGTCCGATGCGGTCACTCGGCGCCGTGACGACGGATCATCGAGGCGCGCGATCCAGATGCCTGAACGTGCCGGTTGTGTCGCCGTGACCAGAAATGCGACTTGCCTGCCATCCGGCAAGAACGCCGGCCATGTGTGTGATTGTTCGCCGTGCGTCGCGTCAAGCGTGGTGAGCGGCTTGATCGATCCACCTGCATCCCGAACCATCAGTCCGCCGGCCGCCGATGCATACACGAGATCGCCGGCACCGTTCCACGCCGCACCGCGACCCGATCGCACCTCGACGATGTCCGAAGCGCGTTCGGTCGGTTCGTCGAACATTCGCAACCGATGGTGCGCGAAAAATCCGACACGCCGGCCATCCGGCGACCAGAACGGCGCGGCCGCACCATCAGTGTCCGGTAATTGCCGCGCCGAGCCCGTTCGCAGATCGTGCAACCACAATGAGACCTGACCGCGATACAGCGCGGGATAGACGAGCTTGCGGCCATCCGGCGCCAACGAGAGTCCAAAGACGTAGTCACCATCGCCGCCGAGCTCCGCCGGGTCTGGGGGAACCCATGCGCTGCGTATGGGTTCAGGCGGAGGCGGCGGCGCGGGTGGCCGCTCGCGCCAGTGGCGAATGGCGGGAACGGCAAGCACCGCGGCAACGGCAAGTGCGGCCAAGGTCGGTATCCAGCGGCTCATGAAGCTGATTCGTTAGGCTAAGCTGAGGATGCAAGTCGGTGAGCTACACTGTCGCTTAGTCCCCTTAGGAGGTTACCTCGAATGCGCAATCGTCTTCTTGCTCTGGCCGTGACGCTCGTCGTCGCCGGACTGCCCGGCGCGTCTGACGCCCTGGCGCAGACCGCCGCACCGACACGGCGGCCCGATGTCATTTATGTCCCCACGCCGGAGCCGGTCGTCGAGGCGATGCTGCAAGTTGCCGCCGTGACGAAGGACGACGTGGTGTACGACCTCGGCTGCGGCGACGGCCGCATTCCCGTCACCGCTGCGCGCAAGTACGGCGCTCGTGGCGTGTGCTTCGACATCGATCCGGAGCGCATCAAAGAAGCGACCGAGAACGTCGCCAAGAACAATGTCGGCAATCTCGTGCGCGTCGTGCACGCGGACTTGTTCGAGCAGGACCTGAGCGGCGCCTCGGTGGTGACGTTGTATCTGTTGCCGTCACTCAACGTGAAGCTGATGCCCAAGCTGATGAAAGAGTTGAAGCCCGGCACGCGCATCGTCTCGCACGCCTTCGACATGGGTGACTGGAAACCGGAGAAGGAGCTCGACGTCGACGGCCGCAAGGTGTATTACTGGACGATTCCGAAGAAGTAGGCCGATGGGCTAATGGGCCAATAGGCCAATGGGCTAATGGGCCAATAGGCCAATGGGCTAATGGGCCAATAGGCCAATGGGCTAATGGGCCGATAGGCCAAGGGGCCAATAGGCCGAGGGGCCAAGGGGCGAAGAGGCAGCGCTTCTGCATCGAAAGATCTTCCTCGGGTTGGCCGCGGCACTTGCTGCGCTGGCCGTAATTCTGGCCGTCAGCGGTGGTTTTCGGACCACTGTTGGCGGCCTTCGTATTTCCGCGCGGTCGCCGTTGCCCGTCGCGGTTCTGGCCTTCACCAATGCTGCCATGTGGTTTCTGGCGGCACGCCGGGGTGGCTCGCTCGCCAAGGATCTGGACGACGTGTGGTCGGGCGTTCACCGCCACGCGCGCGGCATCATTGTCATCGTGGCGTTGAGCAGTGCGGCGGTGACGGCCGCGTTTTCGACGCGGTCCGCGGCCGGCGCGGATGCGTCGGGTTACATCAGCGAAGCGGCGATGTTCGCGCGTGGCGACCTGACCCATCACGACGAGCTGTTCGAGTTAACGCAGGGCCACGATCCATTCCTGACGTCGCCGCTTGGGTGGCGCCCGTC
The DNA here is from genome assembly GCA_035626435.1 of Vicinamibacterales bacterium. Lineage (GTDB taxonomy): Bacteria > Acidobacteriota > Vicinamibacteria > Vicinamibacterales > UBA2999 > 12-FULL-67-14b. The sequence goes on along the minus strand of DASPNQ010000029.1, from coordinate 3,984 downwards.
GCCCCGGCCGGCTGCGCAATCGCCAACCTATCCTCCTGGACTGCCGCTCCTCATGACCTTGCCGCACGCCGTCGCGGGAGTGAGGGGTGCGTCGGCAGTCGTCACCGCATCGGCCGCCATCGGCGTCGTTGCCGCCGGCTTTATCGGCCTGCGTCTCGGAGGCCCGATCGCGGGCATCATCGCGGCGACGCTGCTCGCGTTCACGCCGGTATTTCTCTACCAGTCGATCCAGCCGATGAGCGACGTGCCCGTCACCGCGGCCTGGGTGTTGTGCTTTCTGCTGCTGATCAAGGATCGATCGCTGGCCGCCGGGTTCGCGTGCGCGGCGGCGGTGTTGATTCGTCCGAATCTCGCGCCGCTGGCGATCGTGCCGTTGTACGTCTCGCATCAACGGCTCGCGTTCGCGGCGCCGGTCGCGCTGTCGGCAATGTTACTGGGTGCGTCGCAGTGGTGGTGGTACGGATCGCCGCTTCGATCCGGCTACGGATCGTCCGACGAGTTGTTCGCCTTCGCCAACGTTGTGCCCAACGCGACGCAATACTCACGTTGGCTGCTGGCGACAGCACCGGTGCTGCTATTCGGATTTCTCGGCATCGCGCGGATGCGATCCAGCCGCACCGTGCAGGCGCTGACGGCGTTTGCCGTGCTGGTGATCGCCTCGTATCTGATCTATGCGGTTTTTGACGACTGGTCGTATCTGCGTTTTCTGTTGCCCGCGCTCGCCATGCTGGCGGTGCTAGCCGGCGTGGAGCTCGCCGCGTGGATCGGTAAGTGGCCGGCGAACGTTCGCGCGCCCATGTTGTACGCGCTGTTGCTTGCGGTCGTGGCGCATGCCCTGTGGACCGCGCGAGCGGTCGGGACGTTCGAACTGGCGGACCGGCTGCACCGTGTCGAGCAGGCTGCCGACTTCATCAATGCACACGTGCCTGCGAACGCGGTGCTGATTGCCGGCGAGCAAAGCGGCTCGATGCGGTATTACACGGGCCGGCCGATCGTCAGATGGGAAGCCGCTTCGGCCGTCACCTTGCCGGCGGCGGTGGCAACGCTCGAGAACGCAGGGCGCCCGGTGTACATCGTTCTCGACGCCTGGGAACACGCGTCCTTCAGGACGCGGTTCGGCGGCGTCACCGCCGTAGCGCTCGATTGGCCGGCAGCGTTCGAGGCGGGTTCGTCGCTCCGCACGCGAGTGTGGCGTCTCAGCGATCGCGAGCGCTTTCTACGTGGCGAGTCACTGACGACCGTCAAGGTCCCGTAATCAACATCCGGCCCGGCAGGGGCTGTCCGAGACACACCGCAGGGATATGATTTCACCCTGGTGCGTAAGTTCGATGTTTTGATGCTCGCCGCGATCCTGGCGATCGCCGCCGCGCTGCGCGTGTGGGCGCCGTGGGACGACGTGTTCAGTGCGGCGACGCACGGGGCCGGCACTGGGCGGATCAATTTCCTCGAGACCGACGCCTGGTATCACGTGCGATTGGCCGAAAGTCAGGTCCGCAATTTTCCCCGCCGCATCACCGTCGATCCTTACGCTGCGCCGGGCGGGCAGTATGTCCCCGTCGCGCCTTTGCTCGACGCCAGCATCGCCACGGTGGCGTTCGTCACGCAAGGCCGCGGCGCGTCGACGGCGTACATCGAGAAGATTGCGGCGATCGTCCCGGCGGTCGTGGGTGTCCTCGCCGTCGCCGCGGTCTGGGCATTCGCAACCCTTGCCTTCGATCGACGCGCCGGTCTGTTCGCCGGACTGCTTGCCGCCGTACTACCCGGACACTTTCTGGATCGCACGCTGATCGGGTTTGTCGATCATCATGCGCTGGAGGTCCTGTTGTCGGTGGCGACGCTCGCCTGCATCGCGTACGGTACCGCGATCGGTGCCGGCGTCTGCCTGGGGCTGTACCTGCTGTCATGGGCGAGCGGCGCCTATTTCGTGTTCATCCTGACCGTGTGGATCGGCCTGGCCGCGGTGCTGGCGCCCGCCGACAGGGAGAAGGCCGCGCGGTTCGCCGCCGTGATGACGTCGATCGCACTCGCGATGGTGCTCGCGCTGCAGGATCCCGATCTGTATCGCTACAACACGCAGGTCGCCGCGCTTGTCGGACTGCTGGCAGCGAGCCTCACGGTGATGTTGTTCGCCAATCAGATTGCGAAAGGGTTGGGCATTCTCGCGATCGCCGCCCTGGTGGTGGTTGGCGCGGTGTGGCTGACGATGCCGGGGCTGATTAATCAGGTGGTTTCGGACTTGAGCCGCTTCCGTCCGGATCCCACACGCATGGCCGTGCTCGAGGCCCGGCCGCTGTTCCTGTATACCGGCAACTGGGATTGGTGGCAGCCGTGGACGTTCTTTCGGATGGGTTTCTATCTCGGCATCGTGGCGGTGATCGGGCTGGCCGCTGCGACCTGGCAATCGCGTCGAATCGACCATCTGCTGGCGTTGTGTTTCGTCGTCGCCAACTACCTGGCGACTCTCGGACAGAACCGTTTCGGGTATTACCTTGTTCCCGCGACCGCGATCGTGATCGGCTGGTTGGCGGCGCGCATCCTCGATTGGGGCGGCGTGCCTCATGCCGGCAATCCGACACCGCGCGTGAAACGCCGCCTGCCGCTGCAACGCGAGCTCGCCGTGGTATTGATCGCGGGCGTCGTCATTGCGCCGAATCTGGTGCCCGCGGCAATCACGACAACGCGTGCGGGCGGCATGCCGCAGCACTGGTTCGACGCCATGCAGTGGCTGCGCACGCATACGCCGGAGCCGTTCGAATCCGCCGACGTGTACTATGCGCGCTACCGTGAGCCGCTGCCGCAGGCGCGGTTCAGCGTCATGAACTGGTGGGATCAGGGTTACTGGATTATCCAGACGGCACGGCGCGTCCCGCTGACCAACCCCACGCAGACTAATGCGCCGAAGTCAGCGGCGTTTCTCACCTCGACGGACGAGACCGAAGCATTCACGCTGATCGCACCCGATCGCGTGCGCTACGTCGTCGTCGATTACGAACTGCCATTCCGCGACGGCGAGGACGGATCCCTCGCGGGTCGCTTTCAGAACCTCGCCGACTGGGCCGGGATTCCGACGTCGCGATTCTACTCACTGTGCTTTTCACGCGATGCGGGCAACAGCTGGAAGGCGACGTGGATTTACCGCGAGGCCTATTACAAGACGCTGGCGTATCGGCTGATGGTGCTCGGCGGACTCGCTGCCGCGCCCGTCGACAACACCTGGGTCGTCGAGTTGCGCGACCGCACCGACACGACGGGCCGGCGGTTCTGCGAAGTGGCGAACCGCTGGCAGTATTCAGATCCAGAAGCGGCTAAGGCCACGGCTTTGCAACGCGGCCGAGGATTCGAGGCGGTGGGACTCACCCCATGGCAACCCGCATTCGCGGTTCCTGCCGTGGCCGGCATCACCCAGCGTGCGGAATTCCGCGCCCCGGCTCAGAAGGCGGGCGAATCGCCGATGATTCGAATTTTTGAAATCGACGGTCAGCAGCGCTGACCCGCTCGCGCACATCCGCCCAGGCTCATCGGGCGGCCATCGAAAGCAATTGCGGTCACCCGCGGCATGTTGCTGTGCTCATGCAACAACGCAGTAGGTCGGGTGAGACATCTTGTCAAAGCCGCTGCCCTTCTTAGTCCATCGGATGTCGGCGTCCTGCTACGGCCCGGATTGCGCGGCGCTGAGGCGGCGACCCTTCGAATCGCCCACTTTGGCAGGGAACTAGCAATCCACTCGGGGAGGAACCATGGTGTCCCGGGTGTCTGCTGATCCCTACCGCGATCGCGTCGAAGCCGGCGAACAACTGGCTGAGGCCTTACACCGCTTCGCGCGCAAAGACGACGTCATTGTGCTCGGGCTCCCTCGCGGCGGGGTCCCGATCGCGCACGAGGTTGCGACACGCCTCGAGGTTCCGTACGACGTGTTCGTTGTCCGCAAGCTCGGTGTGCCCGGCCACGAAGAGCTCGCGATGGGCGCGATCGCCACCGGCGGCG
>DASPNQ010000028.1:0-7020 GCA_035626435.1 Vicinamibacterales bacterium | reverse complement strand
TGATAGCTGATAGCTGATAGCTGATAGCTGATAGCTGATAGCTGATAGCTGATAGCTGATAGCTGATTCAAGTTAACATAACATGTATTATCAGACTCAAACAATTTCGCGAGCGAAACCGGCCTGTGGATGATTTGCGGTGGTTCCGCAGTGAGATGAAGGGCTAATGCCCTAGGCTTGCCAGTCCGTGGGCTCGAGTCCAGGACCGGGGACGCGAATGGTCCAGAACCGGCCGAGCGGAATCGATTCCAGGATCGCGCCTGACGAATCGCCGACCTGGACGGCGAACTGAAGGTCGGCGCCGGGTGCAACGCCGACGTGATCGAACGGGACGCGGATCTCGACGGTCGCATCCACCCCCAGCCAGCGCCGCTCGATCGGCAATACGCGCACCTCGGGACCGGCCAGCACCAGCGCCAGCGATGCGGTGCCGGCGGTAATCAGGTCCGCCAGCTCCGCGCCGCATAAGCGCAAGCACAAGTGGCGATCGTCGAGGCCGACGCGCACGCCTGAAATGACCGACGACGCGGTGACCTGATGCATAGCGCCGCCGGAGCGCGTCAACGACGGCGACACCGCACCGACCCATTCCAGGTAACTGGTGTCCCGGCCGTCGACGGTGATCGACAGCCGCCCGGACGGCTCGAGTCGATCCGGGCCGGCCCCGGTACTGATGTTGGTGGCAAACAGGTCCTCGGGAATCGGCGCCCCCAAGGCGGCGTAGGCGTTGCGGAGGTGCCGGCGAAACAGATCGTCGAAGTCGGCATCGTGATCGGACGAATGGTCGTCGCCATACCACCAGAACCAGTCGCTGCCTTCGGCAATCAGCAATTCCTCGAACGCGCGCTCGCGTGCCTCGGGCGCCACGTGGTCGGCACGCTGGTCGAAGGTAGTCCGCGCCTCCGACAACTGATCCCATGCGCGGTGATCGTCGCGATGGCCGATCCAGATGTAGAAGTCGCCGTTGATCCACGAACCGGGAAATATCGACGGCAGCGCCGCCGCCGGCGCCGCGGCGGCCTCCGACATCGTCACCGTCCGAATATCCTCGGCCTCGTCGAGGGCGCGGTACAGCGCACGCAGGAACGGCCGGCCGCCGCCGTCGTAGTACTCCCAGGCATTCTCGCCGTCGAGGATCACGGGAACGGTTGCGACTTCCCCGCCGGTGGCTTCCGAAAACCGCCGGCCCGCATCCCGCACCCGGTCGACGAAATCAGCGGCGGCTGCCGTCGCGTCCCAGGACTGGTACTGGAATCCAATGCGATCGGACATCGCGTGATCGCGGAACAAGGCAATCGGGCCACCATCCCCGACCACATATGGCCGATACAGGACGTCGGGCGTGGCGGCGGTGCGCAGCGATCGCGCCAGGATGTCCTCGTCGGTGGCGATCCACCTCAAGCCGGCCGCGGCGATCAACCGCACGGCCTCGTCTGATACCGAGCCTTCCGAAGGCCACATTCCAGACGGCCGCACCGAGAACACCTTCTCGTGATACGCCACCGCCTTCTCGATCTGCACGCGCGCATCGTCCGGCCGCGCAAACCGCAGCCGCGGTCGTGGCGCGCCCGGATGGGCGTGCTGATGAGCGTCGGAATCGCACAGCAGCGGCAGGATCGGGTGGTAAAAAGGTGAGGTCGACAACTCGACGTTCCCGCGTTGCGCGGCGTCCCGGTAGGCGGGGATGACGCGACGCAGCAGTTCGAGCTCGACCTCCCGCAGCACCTGTTTGTCGCGTTCCGAGTAACCCCGGTCCTGGGTGACCAGTGCCGTCAGTCGGGCGTCGCTCCTCAGCAGATCCGGATCCATCCAGGCCAGCTTGTGCCACACCTGCAGATCGCGCAGGTCTTCGACCGTGAAGTTTCGGCGCTCCATCCGCTGCGCGTGCAGCTGCGCATAGCGGGGATAGCGGCCGATCATCTGGTTGTAGGGTGCGTGAAAGCCGTTGGCGACCATCCATCGGGCTTCGTCAGGTGTCAGGTCCGCAGCGGGCTTCAAGCCGAGCACGAGATGCCGATCGCTGGCGCGATCGTCAGCGAAGGCCTCGAGCTGCTGAATCAAAGACGGCACGAGGTTGAAGGTGACGCGGACCCGCGGAAACTCTTCGAGCAGGGCGACCATGCCCCAGTAGTCCTTGACGGCGTGGAGGCGCACCCACGGCAGGATGTGCTCGCCGGTGGCCAGGTCTTCGTAGTTTGGCTGGTGCATGTGCCATAGCAGGGCGAGCTTGACCATCTCGTCGCTAGGCCGTGTAATGGATCAGGATGCCGCGCATCATCGACCGGTACGTGATTCGGGAGGTCCTCCCGCCGTTCCTGCTGGCGTTGCTCGTCTTCACCTTCATCCTGATTATCCCTTTCATCATCGATCTCGCCGAGCAGATGATTGCGAAGGGCGTGCCGGGCCTGACCATCCTGCAGCTTGCCGTCACGTTATTGCCGCAGGCGCTCGCGTTGACCATTCCGATTGCGCTGCTGATCGGACTGCTGGTCGGCCTCGGGCGGTTGTCGGCCGACCGCGAATTCGTCGTGATGATGGCGTGCGGCATCAGTCCCTACCGCCTGCTCCAGCCGATCCTGGTGTTCGCCGTGATCTGCTGGGGTCTCACCTCGTGGGTGATGTTGAAGGCCATGCCGGACGGCAACCAAGCCTTTCGTGAAATCAGCACGGAGATTGCGATGAATCGCGCCGAGGGCGAAGTGCGCCCGCGCGTGTTCTTCGAAGACTTCCCGAACGTCGTCCTGTACGTACGCGAAGTGCCGTTGAACGGACAGGGATGGATCGACGTTCTGGCGGCGGATACCAGCAACCCGTCGGCGCCGGTGATATACGTCGCCAGGCGTGGGCGCATGCTCGTCGACCGCAATGCCCGGACCATCCAGATGGTGCTCGAAGACGGCACGCGCCACAGCACCAAAATGGAGGACCCGGCCGCCTACGAGGTCGTCAAGTTCGAGCAGACGATTCTCTCGCTCAATCCCGAGAGCGTGTTTCCGCGGACCGGGCCGGCGCGAGGCGAGCGCGAGCTCAGCGTCGAGGAATTGCGGGCGCGCGCGGTCGAGCTGGAGATGCAGAACATCTCGCCGCACAACCCGATCATGGAGATTCACAAGAAGTTCTCCGTGCCGGTGGCGTGTTTCGTGTTCGCGATCCTCGGTCTCGCCCTCGGCGCGAGCAACCGCAAGGATGGCAAGCTCGCCGCCTTCGTCCTCGGCATCGTCGTGATCTTCACGTACTACGTCGTGATGTTCACCGCGCAGTCGCTGACCAAGGGCTTCTGGATTCCGGCGTGGCTGTCGATGTGGCTGCCCAACATCCTGCTGGGGATCGTCGGCATCCTGCTGCTGATCAACCGGGCACGGTCGGCGGATCAGCCGATTCGCATTCCGATTCCGGGCTGGATCACCCGGCTGCGCGGGGCTGGTCGGCGCGAGTCGACCGGCGCACCGGCGGCGACGTCAGCCCTGCGGCGCAGTCGCGGCCGGGTGGTTGTCGTCGTGCGCGTGCCGCATTTCGAGTTGCCGCGCCCGACGCTGCTCGATACCTACGTCGCGAAGCAGTACCTGCGCATCCTGGCAATGACCATCGTCGGCATGCTCGGAGTGTTCTATATCTCGACGTTCATCGATCTGTCCGACAAGCTGTTCAAGGGCCAGACCACCTTCGCGCGCATCGGCGAGTTCCTGCTATGGTCGACGCCGCAGTTCCTGTCGTACATCATCGCGATCGCCGTGCTGCTTGCGGCGCTCGTCACGATCGGCCTGCTGACCAAGAACAGCGAGCTGATCGTCATGCGCGCGTGCGGTGTCAGCCTGTATCGCACCTCCCTCCCAATCGTCGCGTTCGCGCTCGGGGCCAGTGCGGTCCTGTTCGCGCTCGAGGAGCGGGTGCTCGCCACTGCCAACCAGCGGGCCGAGCGGCTGCGCCACGAGATCCGCACCGGCTCGCCGCAGACCTTTGGCATCGTGAACCGCAAGTGGATCGTCGGCACTCAGGGCGAGGTCTATCACTATCAGTTCTACGATCCGCGCGAGCGCGCCTTGCACGGTCTGTCGGTGTTCGCGTTCGAGCCCGGCACCAACCGGCTGAAATCGCGGATGTTCGTGCAGCGCGCCACCTATCTCCCGATCATCGAGAACCATCAGGAATCGCCGCAGTGGATGCTCGACAGCGGCTGGGTGCGCGAGTTCGACCAGGCTGCCGCGACCAGTACCTTTGCCAGAATCGAGAACAAGGCGGTGGCGTTCGAGCCGGCTGACTACTTCGTCACGGAAGCGCGGGAACCGGACTTGATGAATTTCGAACAGCTGCGCGCCTACATCGACGAACTGCGCGCCAGCGGCTACAACGTCCTCGACCACGAGGTCGGCCTCCATCGCAAGATCGCGTTTCCGTTCGTAACGCTCGTCATGACGCTGATCGCCGTGCCGTTTGCCGTGACCACCGGACGACGCGGAGCGATGTACGGGATCGGCGTCGGCATCGTGCTGGCGCTCGTTTACTGGACCTTAATCAGCGTGTTCGCCGCGTTCGGCCAGGGCGGCCTGCTGGATCCCGCACTGGCAGCGTGGGCGCCGAACATCGTCTTCGGCACCGCCGCCGCGTACTTGCTGCTCACCGTCCGCACATGACCCCAATTGCCCCGCAGCGCGGCTCGCCCGCCCGCTATGTCATCAGCGTCGTCTGCCTGATTGCCGCGATGGTCGCGCTCGCGGGCGGCTTCCTGCAGATGGTGCGATCACTCGAGCGCGGCGGCTACGGCACCTCGGCAATCAACGTCGCGCTCGGTTGGTTGGGACTGGGCGGCGGCCTCCTCGCCTTCGGCATCGCCGTGATGATCTGGGAACTGAGCATCAGGCATAACGTCAGGCACTAGACGATCGTTCTACGTACGTTCGACAAGGTTCTAAGTAGGTTCTACGCCCGTAGCACGTACGTAGCGCGTTTGTAGAACGTTCGTAGGAACGATCGCCGAATCCCCCGCAGAACTATCGTACGAATCCCACCTCCGTGATGGTCATGCTCCCCTTCGAGCCGGGCAGCGTGTTCAGCGTGTCGACTACGAACAGCAGGAACTCGACGCGATTGAGCGGTGGTGCCGCGCTCGAGGTGACGCCGATCGGCAGGAACTTCGTGAACGGGATGTCGACGAGTCGCGGGTTCGAATCCGCGTAGAACGTCGCGCCCCAGCGCTCGGTGTTGCCGACTGCGGCGCGCAGTTGGACCCACGCCCGCAGCGGTTGCGGCGACGTGACCCGGAACTGGACGCGCTCGAACGCCTCGAGACCGGGCGAGACAGGAATCGGTACCGCGGCGAACTGCCCTGTCGGCAGGCCCGGCGCCAGCGCATAGGACCAGCGGATCGCAGGGTCGCCCGCAAAGGTGCGCGACTCTGACGTCTCGATCGCACCCACCTCGATGCGGCTGATGTCGTCGGGGCCGGATTCGGTTGCCGCTTCGGCGGTCCGCACGGGAATCCGTGACGACGGCGGCGGCAACGGCGCAATCGATCGCGGCTTCGCTACCGTGGCGTAAATCGGATTCGAAACCAGCCACGGCACCGATGGAACACCGGGCACGTACGCCTCGATGCGGTACACCGCTGCATCGCTGCCGCCGTTGGCTTCGAGCGGGCGATCGACGACCTCGTGGATGCGCTGACCGTTCTTGAATAAAACCAGCGCAGTGCCGGGGGGTGCGCTCGCCGTGGCACGCAACACAATGTTACCGGTGGGCGCCAGCGTGTCGCCCATCCGCGCTGTCGCCGCTCCATTGCTCGCGCTGAAACTCAGCGCGCCGGGCGTCGCGAGCGCGTCGATCACGCTATACAGACGACCGGCGCGAATCGCCGATAGCACGTCGCCGGCATCGCTCGCTGCGTCCTTGTTCAGTGGCCGATCGAGCACCACGTGGTTCGTGAACGCGCGGAACGAGGATTCGTATCCCGGTAACGGCAGGTGCAGCTTCGACACGTCGGGGTCGGTGCGTTGCCTGAAGCCCAGACGCGCGTGCGCGTCCGCGGCGGCTATACCGACGACCGGCCGCGTCGCGGCAAGCTCGTCCCACCGCGCCATCACCGCCGCCGGCCGGTCCAGCAGCGTCGCCATCGACTGCGGCGCTCGGAACAGGTACGTCGCCAGCGCGCGCGCCAGCGGCAGCCTCGCCTCGTCGCGCCATTCACTATCGGAGTTGATCCATTCAAGCCCGTCGATCGGCGCCGACCAGTCCTGCCAGCTGAGTGACGGCCGCGGCGATCCGGGATGCGCCGCGAATCCGAACCCGCCAAGGCGGTGAACATCCTCGATGACGTCATGCGGTGTGCCGGCCAGCGGATAGGGTGACGCCGGCAGCCCGAACGTCGCGTAGTGGCCGCCTGTCGTGCTGATTTCGACGCCGTCGATGACAAGCACGCCGCTGTGATACGTCGGCGGATCCGGCGCGCGCGTGCCGTCACCGTGATCGGTGAGGATGATGAAGTGCAGCCCGGCGGCGGCCGCGGCCGCCGCGATCTCGGCAACGGTGCCGCTGCCGTCCGAACGATTCGAATGGATGTGAAAGGCGCCGCGCACCGTCGAGGCCGGCGGTGCGGCGGTGTGCAGCGTGCGCGGCGGCAGCATGGCGACGAGCGCGATCGCGGAGAGCGTCAGCGCAATCGCCGGAACCTTGAAGCGCCTTGTCATCAGTTGCGCGGGTGGAACTTGTCGTAGACCGCGCGCAGCCGCGCATCGAGGATGTGCGTATAAATCTGCGTCGTCGACAAGTCGCTGTGGCCGAGCATCATTTGAATGGCGCGGAGATCCGCGCCGCGTTCGAGCAGATGCGTTGCAAACGAATGCCGCAGCACGTGCGGGCTCAATGTGCGAGGCAGGCCGGCGGTACGGCCGTAGCTTTTCAAGATCTTCCAGAATCCCACGCGCGTCAGGCCCGCGCCGCCGCGCGCGTTCACGAACAACCGCGATGACGAGCGCCGCTTCAACAACGCCGGTCGAGCCTCCTCGATATAACGCTTCAACCAGGCCG
>DASPNQ010000027.1:0-16718 GCA_035626435.1 Vicinamibacterales bacterium | reverse complement strand
TGTGCAGGATACGAAGGAAAACGCGGCGACGGTGCGTGGCGGACTGGAAACGGTCGACGTGAAGACGGCGCTGATCGCGGACAAGTCGATTGATGCGGGCGCGATTGACGTCGACACTTATCAGGACAAGAAGGTCGTCGTGCTGCGAGGCTCGGTGCCGACCGAGGCGCAAAAGCAGCGCGCCGAGCAGATCGCCCGGGACAACGCCAAGGGCTACACCATCGACAACAAGCTTGCGGTCGTTCCGCAATAGCCGGCGCTAAGTGACGGAAGGGCGGGTCTTTAGTCCCGCCCGCACGTTCCGTAACCCTTGAATGGGTTCAGCCCCATCTGCTACAGTAAGATGTTCCCAAGGGCGGGAATAACTCAGTGGTAGAGTGCGACCTTGCCAAGGTCGAAGTCGCGGGTTCGAATCCCGTTTCCCGCTCCATTCGACTCACCTTCCGCGCGCCTTCTGGCACGCGCAAGGTTCGCTCATGGCACGCCACCGATAGGTAGAGTATGAGCGAAGAGATTCGGCAGCGGAACGCTGGCGAATCGCGAGCCGAAGGGCAACCGACCCGCCTGCGCTAGAATCACAACCGCACTTTCAAGCGGCGCCGTCGCCAAGTGGTAAGGCAGAGGTCTGCAAAACCTCCATCCCCGGTTCAAATCCGGGCGGCGCCTCCAATTCTAAACCTCAATTAACACTGTTTGACGGGGGGCGAGCCCAGCTCGCCCTTCGGGCCAGTCCTGGCCAGGTCGCCGAACAATCGTTCTTCAATTTCCTCGATTGGTTGCGGTAGCCGAACGACAGCGACCAGCACACCGCACTCGGTATTGCCATGAGGCAGCGAGACCCCATGGCGATCAAGCCTGGAGGACGAAATACACCATCGACCGATTGGCAACGAACGTCGTGGCGCCGGTGTTCGTTACAGGACAGCCGCGCCGCCCGACGCCTGTCACGATTTGGGCGTTCCGCACCAACGAGCTGTCCTGGCGAGCCGTGCGGCGCTTGTCGCGATCCTGGCTTTCGCCACGGGTCGTAGCCATTGCCTCAGGTGCGGCTGGAGGAAAGATGTCGATTGCCAAGGTGTCCGAAATCAGCGCCACGTCGAGCAAGAGTTTCGAAGACGCGATTCAACAGGGTCTGACCAGGTCGGCCAAAACGCTCCGCAACGTGCGGAGTGCGTGGATCAAGGAGCAGCACGTGCGGTGCAGCGATGGTCGGGTCACCGAGTATCAAGTGAACATGATGGTGACGTTCGTCCTCGATGAGTAGTCAAAGCCATCAACAGTGAGGGGTGACACATGGGTATGAGAGACACGTACGCGTACGCGATTCAGACGGCAAAAGGCAAGTTCCACGGCAATGCCGAGGAGCGCGAAGGTAAGCTGCATTTCAAAGGCACCGTCGCTACCGAAGCGGAGAAGGCGGAGATCTGGACCGCCATCAAGACGATCCCGACATGGCAGAAGGATGTCGTCGCCGACATTCAGGTGACTGGCGGACCCGCGGCCGGCAAGACCTACACCGTCAAGGCGGGTGACACGCTCAGCAAGATCGCCAAGGCGCATCTTGGTGCCGCCGAGGACTACATGAAGCTCTTCGAGCTGAACAAGGATCAGTTGACCGATCCCGACAAGATCCGACCGGGCCAAGTTCTGCGGCTTGTCTAACTCCGGCCTGTCGTCGCGTGGATCAAAGCCGCGTTGGCGAGTAACGGTGAGGCCGTCGCGCCGCTGCTAGCCAACAGTTTCGTCATGCGTGGCGTCGACGGCGCCATGCAGACGAAGCGGTGTATGGCGCAACCACCAACAAGAGCAATGGCCAGTCAGTGAAGTGAACGACATGAACGTTCAGGTCCAGGGCGACAGTGCCATCGTCACGAGTGTGTGGATGGGGAAGGGAATGAACGGGACGGGAAAATCCTTCGATGGCAGAGAGCGCTTCGTGGACACTTGGATAAAGAGTGTCGACGGCAAGTGGCAATGCGTCGCGAGCGCGAGCGCGACAGTCAAGTAACAGGGGAACGGTCGGCCTGCCAGCGGTGTGGAAGATGAACGCCACAACCGCCGTGAGCCAGATACAAAGCTGAAACGCCAGGTCACCGTCAAGATTCTGCTCTACTGAATCAATTCCCAAGCTGGCGCGCCCGAGCGGCGCGTGGCGATCATGGCCACCGGTACTTGACCTTAATCGCGTTGCCGCCTGTAATGTCCCCACCGTGATTCTGCCATGGGGACAAGCTCACGATGGATCCGCGCAAACGCAAGTCGATGACGCCGATAGCTCGGCGGACTCGAGCCGGGCCAGCCTGCAACTGAAAGCAATGGCGCGACGGCGACGGCCACTGTCGCTCCAGGAGCCGCAGCGAAGGGCGCGGGCGCGCAACCAGTGGTGACTGTGCCCGAGCCAGACGGCGGTTCGAGCCGGATTCCTCCGCACACGTGGATGGAGCGCGCGCTCGCGCGCATCGAACGAACGGGAAACGCCTTGCCGCATCCGGCGACGCTGTTCGCATTCATGGCGGCGCTGATGATCGTCGTCTCGGCCATCGCCGAGCGGCTCGCGCTCGAGGTGATACACCCGGGCACGGGTCAACCCGTGCGAGCCGTCAGCCTCGCTTCAATCGCGGGTCTTCACCGCATCGTCACCGAGATGGTCACGAACTTCACCGGCTTTGCGCCGCTCGGTATGGTGCTGGTGGTAATGCTTGGCATCGGCGTCGCCGAGGCCAGCGGCCTGTTAGCAGCAGCACTGAAAGTGTTGGTGCTGTCCGCCCCGAGACGGCTGCTGACATTTGCCGTGGTCTTCGCCGGAGTGATGTCAAACACTGCCGGCGACGTAGGGCACGTGCTGCTCCCGCCGCTGGCGGCGAGCGCGTTTCTTGCTGTCGGGCGGCACCCGATCGCCGGCGTCGCTGCGGCGTATGCCGGCGTGGCTGGCGGCTACAGCGCGAACATGCTGCTCGGCACCATCGATCCCGTCCTCGCGGGTATCTCGCAGGAAGCGGCTCGGATTATCGATCCTCAATACATCGTGAACCCTGCCGCGAACTACTATTTCATGGCTGTGTCGGCGCCGCTCCTCGCTGTGACGGGGACATTCGTGACAGAGCGAATCGTTGAACCTCGACTCGGCGCCTACGGCGGCACGCAGCAACAAGGCGTCGTCGAGCATCTAACGCCGGAGGAACGGCGCGGGCTGCGGGCAGCCCTGGTCGCGGCGGCGCTGATCATCGGCCTGCTCGTGATGAGCGCGATCCCGCAGCCAGGATTTCTTCGTGATGCGCAGACGGGCGGCCTGCTCAACTCGCCGTTCATGTCGGGGATCGTCGCGCTCGTCTTTATCATGGCCGTCGCGGTGGGCCTCGCCTTCGGCGTCGCCGCCGGCCGATTCAAGTCGGACCGCGACGTGGTCGACGGCATGGGCCGCGCCATGGCGACGCTCAGCGTGTACCTCGTACTGGTGTTCTTCGCGTCGCAGTTCCTCGCTTACTTCCGATGGAGCAATCTAGGCGTCATTCTCGCGGTCAAAGGAGCGGAGATCTTGCGGGCCGCTGGTCCAGGATCCGTGCCTGTTGCCGTCGGTCTGGTCCTTGTCACAGCAACGATGGACTTCGTCATGCCGAGCGCATCAGCGAAGTGGGCGGTTGTCGCCCCGGTGTTCGTACCTATGTTGATGCTGCTCGGCTATACTCCGGAATACACCCAGGCTGCCTACCGGGTGGGGGACAGCGTGACCAACATCATCTCGCCGATGACGTCTTACTTTGCGGTAATCGTGGCGTTCATGCAGCGCTACGAGCGACGCGCCGGCATCGGCACTCTGGCGGCAACGATGCTGCCATACTCGATCGCATTCCTGATGGTATGGCTGGCCTTGCTCGTCGGGTGGACGCTCCTGGAACTGCCGGTTGGGCCAGGCGCCGGGATGCGCTTGTCGGCCGGCTAGCCGCCGCGACGGTGAGCACGCCAGCGACGCGCCGACGACAGAGCCCGCGTCGGTGGCGGCCAAAAACAGTGGAACAATACAACTGACGCGGACTATGGCGGATGGAACTCACGCGCTACGCCTGTGCCTGAAGGAACTCGCCGCGCTCTCCGCGCTTGCCGGTAGCTCGAACCATGGGCTGCGCGAGATCGCGGACAGCGTCGCAGGCGTACTGTGCCGCACGTTGTCCGTGGCATTCGCCTACGTACGCCTCATCCGCGAGGCGGGCAGCGATCCGGTCGACGCCGCTAGCACCTCGATCGGTCCACTTGCGGTTGACCAGGTGCGTGAACTCGCGCGTCTCCTCGCACCAACTGTGAACGGCAGCACTTCCAATGTGTCGACGGCGGTCATCGAGCCTTTCGGGGATGGGATGACCCAACTGATTGCGACTCCGCTCGGCCTCGATGGTGCGTACGGCATGGTCATCACCGGCTGGCACCAGCTGCCGGACGCGAACGACCACCTCGTTCTCGCGGCCGCTGCCGATCACGCAGCGACCGCTCTGCAACGGAAACAGATCGAGGATCGGCTGCGTCGCACCGAAAGCGAGCTCGCCGATTTCTTCGAGAACGCCCCGGTGGGCCTGCACTGGTTGGACCCGAGCGGCATCATACTTCGGGTCAATCGGGCGGAACTGAATCTACTCGGTTACTCGTCGGACGAATATGTCGGGCACCACATCGCGGAGTTCCATGCCGAGAAAGACGTGATCGAAGAGATTCTGCGCCGATTACGACACGGGGACGAGCTCCACGATTACGAGAGCCGGATGCGCTGCAAGGACGGAACGATCCGGGACGTCGCCATCAGCTCCAACGCGCGATGGGCACACGGCCAATTCGTCAAAGCTCTCTGCTTTACGCGGGACATCAGCGACCGCAAACGCGCCGAAGAGGCCTTGCTTCGGCAGTCGAACCAGTTTGCGACGCTCGTGGAGCATATTCCCGATATCGTCGCGCGGTTGGACCGGGATCTGCGCTATCTGTACATCGGCCCGGCGGTCCATGCGATTACCGGAAAGCCGGCGCAAGAGTACATCGGCAAGCCGCGCACGAACCAGGGGCTCACACCCGAGATTGCGGCGGCCCGCGAACGCGTCAGCCGGAAGGTGTTTGAGACCGGCGAGGAACAGATCTTCGAGTTTCCGATTCAAACCCCGACCGGGGAACGGTGTTTGGAGTGTCGCTTCATCCCGGAGTTCGCGGCGGACGGGTCCGTCGAAACCTTGATGACCCTAACGCGAGATGTTACGGAACGGAAACTCGCCGAGGCACGCTTGCGTGAGAGCGAGGAGCGCTTTCGCATGGTCGCCGATAACATCAGCCAGCTCACCTGGACCTGCGATCGTCTCGGCGAGGTGACCTGGTACAACCAGCGCTGGCTGGATTACACCGGACTGGCCGCCGCCGAGATGATGGGGTGGGGATGGACGACGGTCCACCACCCCGACCATCTCGATCGGGTCGTGGCCGGCGTTGCGCGTTCGCGCGAAAGCGGCGAAGTCTGGGAAGACACCTTTCCCTTGCGCGGCAAGGACGGCGCGTATCGCTGGTTCCTGTCTCGCGCGGTCCCCATCCATGACGACGCCGGGAACGTCGTGCACTGGTTCGGCACCTGCACCGACATCACGGAGCAGCGGCAGTTACAAGAGTCGCTCTGGGAAAGCGATCGCCGCAAGGACGAGTTTCTGGCCACATTGGCACATGAGCTGCGCAATCCGTTGGCGCCAATCAGGACCGGCCTGCAAGTGCTCAAGTTGGCCAACGGCGATCAGGCGACGATGGATACCGTCCGCGCGGCGATGGAACGACAGACGCTGCAGCTGATTACGCTGGTGGATGATCTCATGGACGTCTCCCGGATTACGCGCGGGAAATTGCAGCTCCGAATCGCCCGCGTCGATCTCGCCGATATCGTCCATAGCGCGGTCGAAACATCACGACCGCAGATCGATCAGCGCCGGCATACATTGACGATTACCCTGCCGGCCCACCCGCTGCCGGTCGAAGGCGACGCCTTCCGCCTGTCGCAGGTGCTCTCGAATCTTCTCAACAACGCCGCAAAGTTCACGCCCGACGGCGGCCGGATTCAACTGTCGGCCGAGCGGGTGGCCGCCAACATCGTGGTGACGGTCTCAGACAACGGCGTCGGGATCCCGGCAGACATGCTCGATCGAGTTTTCGAGATGTTTACGCAAGTTGACCGTCCGCTGGAGAAGGCACAAACGGGATTGGGTATCGGCCTGACGTTGGTCAAATCGCTGGTCGAGATGCATGGCGGGAGCGTCCGTGTCCGCAGCGAAGGCGACAACCGCGGCAGCATGTTCAGCGTCTACCTGCCGGCAGCGCCTGTCGCGACGCGGCCCGCGGAGCCGGATCATGGCGCGGTAGCACCGACTCAGGCGAACCCGCTCCGGCCCGCACGTCGCGTCCTCGTGGTCGATGACAACGAGGCCGCCGCCGACATGCTCGCCATGATGGTGGAGATGCTCGGCCATCACGTTCGGACCGCCCGTGACGGTGACGACGCGCTGGAACTCGCCAACGAGTTTCAGCCAGAGGTCGTATTGATGGACCTGGGCATGCCCAGAATGAATGGCTACGAGGCGGCAACCCGAATGCGAGCAACCTCGTGGGGAAGGAATGCGACTCTGATCGCGCTGACCGGCTGGAGCCAGGAAGCAGCGAAGCGACGCACCGAAAAAGCGGGCTTTGATCACCATTTGGTGAAGCCCGCTGATCCCGATACCCTTCAGGCGATCCTCGCCGACCCATCCACGGTGTCGTAGGACTACGGGTTTCATCCAAACTGAATGCGTCAATTCCGAACTCTAATAACGACATGTGAGCGATCACCATCGTCTGACCTTGGTGTTCCCTGTCCGTCTCTCTATCCTCTAGTGGGAACGCGCGTTGCATAAATTTCGTGCCGGAGGAACCATGGCGCGCAAGAGTAAGCAAGGCGGATCGTCGGGAAGCCAGCAGACGGGCAGCGATAAACGCGGGAAGTCGCCCTCCGGCGCAAAGAAGAATGCCAATCGCCCCGGAGTTTCAGGCACGGGCAAGAAGAGCGGTGTGCAGAACAGCTCAAGCAAGCGCCGCTCTGGTTCGCGCTCAGGCGGCGGGCAGGGCTCCAAAGGCAAAGCGAAAGATCGTTAACTACTGCGTCTTCGCAGGCCGCACCTCGATGGCTGCGACCGCATGCAGCTTTCGGGTCGGATCGAGCTGCGCTCCGAGGCGCCGCACCATCGCGCGCCACTCGACGCTTTTCGCTTCCTGACCCATCACCGGCCGGACCACGATGGGACGCCGCAGCACGGCGGCGGCCCATTCGGGTCGTGCGTTGCCGGCCACGTCGATAGCGATGACCTCAAACGCCCGACCTTCTTTGTAGATGGCCACGAGGCCCGCGTCGACCTCGTCTCCCATCTTGATCTCGAAGCGGACGGCACGGCCGATCGGACTCTCCTCGTAGTGCGCGAAGATGCCTTCGACCAGGGGGTGGCCAGACGCAAAAAAGTCGATGAATTCGTTTTCGACCGCCTCCTCTCGATCGAAGGTGCCGACATATCCCGAGCCGCCGGGAACGCCTGGTAGACCGTCGACGGTCGCGCCGCTGCCCAGCTCGATCGAGAAGACGCGATGCCCGGGCGGGTGCGCGATCGTGAACCCAAGTCCGATCGCGGCGTTGATCACGACCTCCTGATTCAACTCGTCGAGGTCTTTGGGCACGCGCGCAAGAATCGCCGGTGCCATCTCCGGGCGGTACGGATCGCGATGCAGCTGCTGATACGCCGCTTCGCGAATGCGCGTGCGCGCGGCATGAGCGTGATCAACCAGCTCGCCGAAACGCGAGTCCGACAGCATCGCGTCTGGATCGAGCGCGATTTCCTCGAGTGCACCTTCCACGGGTGCCAGTTGCGGCTCCAGTCCCGCCAGGGGCTCGCTGAACACCCCGAGCGCTTCGAAGAGCCGTACGACATCACGCCCGAGTCCGGCGGGTGGACGAAAGTACACGACGTCGACAGGAATCTTGCGCCCGATGCGATCGAGACGCCCGATTCGCTGCTCGACGACCGTCGGCTTCCACGGCAGGTCGAACAGAATGATGCGCCGGCAGAACTCGAAGTTCCGGCCTTCGCCCCCGCTCTCGGTCGAAATCAGCAGGCTGGGTCCATCCGATTCGCGGAAGCGCGCCACTTCGGTGTCGCGCCGCGCCGGCGTCAGCGCCTCATGGAAAATACCCGTGGCGAGCTGCGCTCGTTGACTGAGCTTCTCCCGTAACATCTCGAGCGTCTCGCGATGGGCGACGAACACCAGCGTCTTTTGCCTGGCTTCACGCCATCGAGGCGCCTGGCGTGCAAGCCATTCGACGCGGGGATCGACGGCATCCATCGCGATCGCCTGGCTCCGTAATTGCGCGTCGTCAGGTCCGAGCACCGCCGCCAGCGCGGCGCCGGATGCCAGCGCGCGCCGCACGCGATCGACTTTTTCGCGAGCCGCGACAACGTTCGCCACCGGCGTGCGGCGGACGGCGTTTTCGACGCTGCGCTGCGGAGGCGGCTGGTCTTTGATGGTGGGCGCCAATTCCACGGGGATGCCGACGCGCGGCGGCAGTCCGCCAATGTCAGCTCGACGCGTCGCGCTCGTACATGCCGGCAGGGGAGTGGAATCCGCGAGGCGCGCTTCGATGCTCATGTCTTCGGGAAAGTCCTGCGGGCGTAACATCTGCAGCAATCGAAAAAACCCGTGGGCATCGTCTTCGAGTGGTGTTGCGCTCAGCAACAACACGTGACGTCCGAGAGCGGCGATCGGTGCAACGGCGCGCCACGCCGGTTCACCAGGATGGCCCGGTGGACGTCGCAACCGCTGCGCCTCGTCGACCACAAGGAGGTCGATATCGGCTTTCACGGCTTGCTCGGTCAACTGGGGACGCTCGATCAACATCTCGAGCGAGACGACGGTGCGCGGATGGAGCTCGAATGGATTGAAACCGTCCCCGAAGTCCTTGGCGACATCGTCGAGACGTTCTTTGTCGAGCAGCGTGAACACCTGGTGATACTTTCTCCACAACTCTCCGAGCCATTGCACCGTCAGCGTGTCCGGCGCGACGACGAGACACCGTGTCACCTTGCCGAGATGAACCAGACGGTTCAGGATCAGCGAGGCTTCGATCGTCTTACCGAGGCCGACCTCGTCCGCCAGTAACCAGCGCACCGGATCGGCGGCGCTGGCGCGTTCAGCGACGTACAGCTGATGCGGGAACAGGCGGACCCGGCCACCCAGAAAGGATCCGAGGCCGTCAGCCTCGCGCAGCGCGAGTAGATGCAGGATGTTCATCCGCGTGATGAAGTCATCCACATCGTCCAGGTCACCGACAGCGAGGCGCTCGAGCAGCGCGCCTTCGAGCTCCAGGGGCCACAGCGCGTGCGATGCGGCGTGCTGCCCATTCGCGAGCGTAAAGCTGCCATCGCCGCGAACAGCGGCGATGGTCGTTTCGTGATTGGTTGCGGTGACGCGAACCGGACGACCCGCGCTGAGGTCAACCGGGACCAATGCTTCCGCGTTGGCGGCAAACCGCAGCGTGGTGTTCGCGCGCGGGAACTCGACGACGAGCACGCGTCCTTCGAGCGCGACGATGCGGCCAATCCCGAGCTCGGGATTGAAGCGATGCGTCAGGTACGACCCGATGGTCCAACGAGTGCTCAACAGAACCTACGACGTTACCATGCGCGACGGCGCAGGACGGTTCAGCGTGGCATCGTCGCGCGCGGCTGTGGCGGGCGACGCAACGCCGCCAAGGGTTACGTGACGCGCCGGCTTAGCGAGCGCCGGCGGCTCGCTTGTGCGCCTCGGTGATCGTCCAGAGATGGACTTCGTAGCCCAATCCGTATTCGTCACCGAGTTTCACCGTGCGGTCGGGCTGCCAATCGCCCATCAGAAAGCGATGCGACACGACGCGCGCCCCGACGGGAAGTTGTTTCCAGAGATGCGGGCGAATCAGCATGTTGAAGTGATCGCCCATGTAGAGGAACACCACCGTCATCGAACCGAGGTCGGGCTGCTCAAGGGCGTCGCCAAGGCGAATATCGATCTTGTCGCTCAGCCCCGCAGCCGTGACGTTGGCGCGCGACTCTGTGACGCGGTCCGGATCGAGGTCGATTCCGACGCCGCGACGCGCCCCGGCTTTGACGGCGGCAATGGTGATTCGCGCATCGCCGCAGCCAGGCTCGTAGGTGACATCCTCCGGCGTAATCCCGGCGATCTTGACCATTTCAGCAACGACGAAGTCCGGCGTCGGCACGTAAACCACCGACACCCGGTCGTTGGGATCGTCGGCCGTCAGGTCGATGTGCAGGCGATCGTCGGGTTGAACGGTGACGATCTTGGTGCGGGTCATCTTGGTGTAGGTGTTCGGCGCCCACTTCGCGATGACCTTGTATTGGTAGCTGCGGCCGGCCGCCAACGGCGGCGTTTCGAAAACACGCGAGGGCCCGGCGCCGGCAATCGGCTTGCCGTCTATCTCGAGCTCGGCGTCCGCGGTAGGAACGGCAATCGTCAGGACCGCAGTTCGCGCCGCCGTGAGCTGCACGGGCTCGGGGAACAGGGCGGTGAACAGAAACAGGATGAGTTCAAGAGCCATCACGGTATTAAAGTACCTCCAGAGGGCCGGCTGTTGCAGCGTTCTCTCGGCTTTGACTATGCTGACGTCGTCCGATCGATTGCTCTACCCATACGAAGAGGTCTCCACGATGCGTTTACGAAGTTTTTGCGTTGCCGCCGTTGCTTTCACCGTCGCGCTGCTGACCGCCCAAGCCAGTCTCGCGCAGGCCGGCCAGGGGGGCGCCAAGCCGGCGGGGCCGCCGACCGATCCCCGCACCGCGCGATTCGGCGTCTGGGACAACTCGACCAATCCCAACAACGTCATGACCTACGAGCCGTACGAGAAGGGCGGCAGCAAGCTCACCGTCAGCAATCCAAGCAACCCGGCACAGGACTGGAGCTACGTGACGCTGTTTGACGGCGTGTATCGTCCGGTCACCGGCCAGCCCGGCGCCGAGACCGCGGTCGAGATCATCAACGACAAGAGCATCCGCATCTACAACAAGCGCGACGGTGTGCTCAATCAAATCGTCATCAACACGTTGTCGGAGGACAACAACACCATCAACAACGAGTACATCCGGATGGACAAGGACGGCAAGATCACCGGCGTCACACACGTGACTTACATCCGCCGCAAGAAGTAGCTCGCACCTTTCATCGTCGTCACCAGTCGCTCGTCTGGTGACGACGAACGTGCCGATCGAGATTCGACACTCTCGGCTTCTGCCGGCTCCACTTCGCGAAGTACAATCCGCCCGATCCCGCGGCCACGGGACAGAAGGGTGGAGCTCATGCGTGTGATTGTCGTTGTCGCTGTGCTGCTGGCGAGCGCGTGCAGCGAGGACTCCTCGCCCGCGTCGCCGAGCGCGGCCCAACCGCTGTCGTTCTTCGTGACCAGCCTGACATCGCCTACCGGGAACCTCGGCGGGTTGGCCGGTGCGGATGCAACATGTCAGCGACTCGCTGAAAGCGTCGGGGCCGGCAATCGATTCTGGCGCGCCTATCTCAGTGTCGAACGCGATCCCGCGAACAACAACCAACCAGCCCACGCACGCGATCGAATCGGCACCGGGCCGTGGCACAACGCCGCCCGCGCGCTGGTTGCGCGCAATCTCGCCGAACTGCATGCCAGGTCAGGTGACGCGTCGTTATTCGTCGACGAACGAGGACGGCGCATCAACGGGCAATGGACCGGGTCGCCATCGCCGAATCAGCACGACATCCTGACCGGCTCAAATGCGGACGGCACCTTGATGACCGGTTTCACGTGCAGCGACTGGACGTCGAGTTCAACCGCGCACGTCGCCCAGGTCGGCCATTCCGACGGCATGGGCCCCGGGCAAAGCACTGCTGGAGCGCTGGCGTCGTGGAACTCCGCCCACGCCAACCAGAACTGCGCCGATACGGCCCCGCGGGGCGGCGCCGGGCGCTTTTACTGTTTCGCGAGGTAAGGGGGATCAGGGAATTCCTGGTTGCGGACCTGGCGCGCGAGTTCGCGCCATCGCGAAAGGCGCTGGAGCAGTTACCGGAAGCAGGGACGCCTGACCGCAGCCGCGGCGTTCAGGCATCGAGGCTCGATCGAATCGCTGCTTCCAGTTGCGACGCGCTGTACGGTTTCGGCAAGAAGCCGATGCGACCCGTTTGCGAAAAATCCTGGCCGGCGAGTTCGACGCTGTAACCGCTGGTCACGATGACCTTCAACGTCGGACTGTCGGCGAGCAGACGTTTGGCCAGGGTCAGGCCTGACAATCCGTCAGGCATCACCATGTCGGTGAGCACCAGGTCGATGCGCCCTTGGTGTGTTCGCCATACGTCCAGAGCCTCGGGGCCAGTGGCCGCGTCAATCACCCTATACCCACGGCGCTCCAGGAGCAGCCGTGCCAGTACCCGCACCGGCGCTTCGTCTTCCACGACCAGAATCGTTTCGTGACCGTGCCTGGCCTGGCCGGCGTCGTGCCGAGCGGTTTTGGTCGTCGTTGCCGGAATGGCGCTCTCGGGTAAATACACGTCGAAGTGGGTGCCGCTGCCCACGCTGCTGCGCACCGCGATCCACCCGCCGTGTTGCTTGACGATCCCGTAGACGGTCGCGAGTCCGAGGCCGGTGCCGCGATCGGGTCCCTTGGTCGTGAAGAACGGTTCGAAGATGTGCGGCAGCACATCGTCGGGGATGCCACAGCCGGTGTCGGTCATCGTGAGACGCACGAACGATCCGGGCTTGGCATCGGCATCCGGCGGCATCCGTTCCGGCCCAACCGCAGCGACCTCGGTGTGGATGACCAGAGTACCGCCATTGGGCATGGCATCACGCGCGTTGATTGCGAGATTCAGGATGACCTGCTCCATCATCGTGACATCGGCGCGCACGGCGGCAGCCGTGGCGGCCGGCTCGACGTGCAGGACGACATGCTCGCCGAGAATCCGTCGCAGCAGACGCGTCATGTCTGCGACCGTTTGATTCAAGTCAACACTGACGGTTTGCAGCACCTGCTTGCGGCTGAACGCGAGCAGCTGCCGGGTCAGCCCGGCGCCGCGTTCGGCAACGCTGAGAATCTGGCGGACGGAGTCGCGCGCCGGTTCGGCGAGCACGCCTTCGTCGAGCATCAACGAGGCATGCCCTTGAATCACCGTCAGCATGTTGTTGAAATCGTGCGCGACGCCTCCCGCCAACTGGCCGACGGCCTCGAGTTTCTGCGCCTGCCGGAACTGCTCCTCCAACCGCTTGCGGTCGGTGACGTCCATCATCGCGCCGATCATCCGCACCGGCACGCCCTGGGCGTTGCGCAACAGATACCCGCGATCGAAAATCGAGGCATACCCGCCACTGGCGCGGCGGAAGCGGTACTCGTCCGACCATGACTGCGATCCATCGTCCATCGCCGCGTGCAACGTGCGGCTGATGCGCGCGCGGTCCTCAGGATGAACCCGATCGAACCACGCCTCGATTGTCATCTCCGGTTCGCTGGCTTCGGCATCGCCGAACAGCTTACGGAAGCCTTCCGGGACGAACAGCTCGTTCGTTTCGAGGTTCCAGTCCCAGACGGCATCGTTGGTCGCGCGAGAGACGAGTCGTAGCCGTTCATCGCTGGCTCTCAATGCCGCTTCGACCTGCTGACGCTCTTCGTTCTGCGTTCGCGCGCGTTCGCGCTGGCGATAGCTGTCGCACAGCGCGCCCGCCTGTCGGACCAGAGTCTCGATTCGCTCGCGTTCCTCAGGCCCGTAGCCGCCAGGGCGGTTGGCGAGCGCGATCAGCCCGGTGATTTCGTCGCGACCGCGGATTGGGACGCCCAGGAAGCTGTGCATCGGCGGATGGCCCGGCGGACGGCCCGCGGCGCGCGGATCACGGTCAGGATCGTTCGCCACAACGACGTTCCCCGTGGTCAGCGCGCGCCCGAACAAGTTATCAAAGCTGTGAAAGGTCAAATAGCCACGCCGCTCGTAATCCTGCAGTGCCTGTTCGAAGAACGGCCGATTCACTTCCTTGTCCCAGACGATGCCTTCATGGGCGAGCACGCGTAATTCCCGGTCGACCACCACTCCGACGAATCCGTACTCGCTGCTGGTCAGCTCGACGGCGCATCGCAGCAGCCGGCTGAAGGCCTCTTTCCAATCATCGCGATCGACATAGGCGGCCAGAGACTCGGTGACGGCGGTCAGGATTTGCGTCTGCGTCACGAGCGCATCTTGCGCCTGCCGGCGTTGTTCGCCTTCGAGCGCCAGGGACACCAGATTTGCCGCCGCAATGGCGAAAGTCTCTTCCTCGAGCGGCCAATGCCGGGGCGCGCCCACATGCTCGAGCGACAGCACCCCGTGGAGGTTGCCATGGAGATGGACTCGCGCGTCGAGCCGCGACGTGATGCCGAACGGCGCCAGGAAGTCCTCCGTCAGCTCCGCCGTCCGCGCGTCGGCGGCCGCGTCGGCCGCGGCGATGACGCTGGTGCGCGCTACCGCGTCGAAATATCCCGGCGCGGCGGCAGCGGTGAGCTCGGCACCGCGCGAGTGCACGTGCGTCGCCAGGTCGTACAAGTCCAGGCACTGCATCAGCGACCGGCTCTCGACATACCGCCAGATGCTGACGCGTGCCACGTTCAGCGTGCTGGCGACGGTCTCGGTAATTCGGCGCAGGGCCTCGGTCAGTTCGCCGTGGTAGAGGCGTTCGTCCTGAATCAGGCCGGTCAGCGCGAGCCGTTGGCGTCCGTAACGTTCGGTCGAAGCCCGCAGCGAGCGCGCCGCTTCGACGCGCTCGGTGATGTCGCGAACGAAACCTGAAAAATGTGCCGAATCACCGGTGCCGAGTCGTTGGATCGACAACTCCGCCGGGAACGTGGTGCCATCGCGTCTCATCGCCACGACTTCGACGCGCCGTCCGACCACACGTGCTTCGCCGCCGCGAAGATAACGGGCCAGCCCCCGGGAATGTTGGTCGCGCAATGCAGGGGGGATGATCAAGTCGGCCATGGTGCGGCCGATCGCTCGATCGCGTGGATACCCGAACAACTGTTCCGCGGCGGGGTTCCAGTCGGCGACACGTCCGGCAGCGTCGATTGTGATGATGGCGTCGAGTGCGGAGTTGAACAGCAGCCGATGTTCCGCGGCGGCTGCCTGCAGGTCGTTCTCGGCAGCGAACGCGCGGCGCTGCTGACGGGTCGCATGCCGGCGTAACTCGAGCTGCGCGACGACCTGCCGGCTCAGAATCTGCAAGGCCTCGATTTCCCTGGGGGCCGGTGTCCGAGGTGTGAAGTCGATGACGGCGAGCGTGCCAACCGCGTAACCTTCGGGAGAGACCAGCGGCGCGCCCGCGTAATAGCGGATGTGCGGAGGCCCGTTGACCAATGGATTGTCGGCAAAGCGCGCGTCCTTGGTGGCATCCGGGACGACGAACACCTGAGCGCCGCCGATAGCATGCGCACAGAACGACACGTCCCGGTGCGTTTCCCGGAGGTCAAGTCCTTGAACCGACTTGAACCATTGCCGCGACGCGTCGACGAATGTGACCATTGCGGCCGGCGTGCTGCACACGGTCGCCGCGACCCGGACGATGTCATCGAAGGATGATTCGGCTGCGGTATCGAGAATCCGGTACTCGAACAGGGCGTCGAGCCGCTGCGACTCGTCCGACGGGGGATGTGCCTGCATAGCCTCCGCTCGTCATCGCGAACGGTGTGCGTTCGTGATGCGAAGATTTCGAACCCGCCGTACGCCCGACAGTGGAGATCTGTCGTGCTCAGTCTACTAATTTTCGCCGGGCGTGGGGTGAACAAGCCCAGCCGCGAGGTCGCAACTCGGCAAACGAGTTGCACAGAATCGCGTTATGCGACGGTACGGCCCGTGGACGATCAAAAGCAGTTCGACAAAGTTCCAAAATCACTTCGTGACGGTCACAGAGGATGCGGTCCGACAGCCGGATGGTAGTGACGGTACCTACGCGACGGTCGCGCTCAATCCCGGTGTCGCGATCCTCGCCATCAACGATGCCGGCCAGGTCTGTCTGACCCGCCAGTTCCGTTATGCCATCGGCCGCGAGAGCATCGAAGTGGTCAGCGGCGCCATCGACGAAGGCGAGGAGCCGCTGGACGCCGCAAAGCGCGAGCTCTGCGAAGAAGTGGGCCTCGCCGCGGCTGAGTGGAGCGATCTCGGCGTCATTGACGTCGACACCTCGATCCTGCGATGTCCGGTGCGTCTGTTCGTTGCGCAAAAACTGACGCCGACGTCAGACGACCCCGATCCCGCGGAACGGATTGAACGCCTCACCGTCGCGTTCGACGCGGCGGTTCAGATGGCGCTGAACGGGGCAATCACCCATTCGCCCAGCTGCGTATTGCTCCTCAAGGCGAAGCTCGTCGGCTAAGGGCGCGCCCGGACTGTGTCGCAGGCGTCAGCCGCGCGACACCGCGTGAGGTATCAAGGCCTCAATGGCTGCAGCCGGACGCGCGCCAGAAATCCGGTTGATCTCTTGGCCGCGGTGAAACACGCCGATCGTCGGAATCGAGCGGATGTTGAAGCGAGATGACAGGTCCGACTGGGCGTCAGTATCAACCTTCAACACCAGCGCCCGTCCCGCCATGTTGCGCGCGACTTTGGCGATCTCAGGAGCGACCATGCGGCACGGTCCGCACCACGCCGCCCAGAAGTCG
>DASPNQ010000026.1:0-5911 GCA_035626435.1 Vicinamibacterales bacterium | reverse complement strand
CGATCGCGATCGTCGGCGAGGCGGCCGGAGGCGGTGATCGTACCGTTGGCGAAGCCGAGGATCTCCGCATCGATGGCGCCAAGAAACGGCGCCAGCCGTGCCAGCTCGAAGCGATCGAGTTGCGCGCTGGCGCGGTAATCGTAAGGCGAGGCTGTCGCGATGTCGGCGTTGACGACGGCGCCGATCGACGGCAGCCGCGCCGTCACTTTGGCGAGGTCGCCGAGCAGATCGGCCGTCGCCTCTCCGGAGCCAATGAACGTTCCGGCATCGCCACCGGAAAGGGAGAAATCAATCTGCGCTCGGCCTTTGGGTTGGGCGATCGTGCCGGCGCCGTTGAATTGAATGGCGAACAGCGCGCGTGTGTCGTTTGGCGACAGCAGCGTCCCCTGCCACGACAGCCGATCGCCCTTCAGGTTTGCGGTGTAGGCGCCGGTCTCCCACTCATACCGCACATCGCCCGCCAGATAGCCCGCGCCCTGATGCAACTCGAGGGATGTGACGTCGATTCCGGCTGCTGTGACGACGGCCTTCGCGACGGCCCGATCGATATTTTGGCCGGCCCACTGGAGCGAGGTGCCGCGGATCGTGGTGTCGAGCCGGTACTCATCGAACGTGCCGCCAAGCATCGCGTCGGCGGACAGGCGACCCGCGACCCGCCAACGCTCGGGGATATCGCTCTGGAGCTCGGCGGCGTTTGCGGCATCGACGTGCAGCGTTCCCGTCCATCCGCGATTGCTGATGTCGGCAGTGACGTCGCCGGTAATCTTCGCATCGCCGCGTTGCAAATCGATTGCGGTGATGCGCGCGAGCCGCCGATCGGCGACGACCTTGGCGGAGGCCCGCACGCGGCCCAACAGCGGCAAGTCGACCGCGTCCCCGGAAATCTCGGTCTCCACCTCGGGATCTCGGTACGAGCCGCCTAGCCGCATCGGCGCATCCAGTGCGCCGTGGATACGAAACATGATCTCCGCAACAGGGAAGCCGAGCGTCTGGATACTGGCCGCCGCCTGCGCGACGTCGGTGACGTTCGCCCGCGCCGGTCCGGTCATGGTGCTCAGCATCGCCTCGCTTCGGTGGATGCGGCCGGACATGCGCCCGGCGAATTCGAAGCCAGGAAAGGTGTTGGCGTGTTGGTACGTGTAGTCGTCGCCGACGATCGTCGCGTCAACCGTGCCGGTCATCGGCACCACGCCGCGCGCGGTCTTGCCGATCGAGCGGTTGGCGATGACGAAGCGACGCGGCTCGCCGAACTCGAATGTGCCGCGGCCTTCGAACGTGCCGCCAATCGCCTGTGGGTCGACATCCGCCAGCCGCAGCGCCGCTTGCGCATCGAGATCACGCCATTCAGCCGCGGCGGTGCTGACCGTACGGCGGCCCCACGGCACGGTGAAGCGCGTGCGAATCGACCCGCCCGACTGCGGCGAGATCACGAGGTTGTCGCCGGAGAACGCATCGAACGTGACGCGCACCGGACCCGCCATCGTCAAATCGCGCTCGCGGCCGACGTCGAGCGTGTTGCTGGTGACCTGCAGGTCGACGGCAAAGTTCCGCATCGGCCCCTTGATGGTTCCGTCGATGGTCGCCATACCGCTGACCGGTACCGGCGGCGGCGGCACCCACTGGATGGCGTGATCGAGATCGACGTTGCCCTTCAACGTCAGGTCCAGCGACGGCGAATCGAGAACACGATTAATGGGGCCGCTGAGAAACGCGTCGATTTCCGTCGACGACAATCGCGCCTGTTCGAGCATCACGTTCGAGCCGTCGAACGTCATCTCCGTTTCGAAGGGCGCCATCATCATCGTGCGGTCGCGCAGGCGGAACGTCAGCGGGCCACGCACGGCGAAGTGCCCGCTCGCGCCGGCTGCGGTGTTGAGTAACTCGGACTCGATGCGTGGCACCCTGACACCCCAGTTGCGAAACTGGTCGTCGTATTGGACGTCGAGGTGACGCAGCGTCAGCGATCGGATGTCGAGCCGTCGCGGGCGCTCTGGCGTCGGCGCATTCGATCCCGCCGGCAGGTTGACGATGTTGTTGGCGTCGCGAACGATGTCGACGATGCCGTTTTCGATAGTCAGATGGTCGATCGCAAAGCGCCGCCGGAACACGCTCCACGGCAATTCGACATGGATGGCGCTGGCGATCAGGAACGGGCGGTCACGATGTCCCTGCGCCGCAAGACGCACGTCGGTGACGGTAATCCGGCGCGTCAGCGCGTTATAGGTGAGATTGCCCGCCTCGAGATCGAGGCGATAACGGGCTACGAACCCTTCGGCCCAGGCGAGTGCGCGGCCTCGCGCCCAGGGCGTGTGCGCCGCGAGCAAGCCGGCCAGAATCACCCCGATGGCCACCGCGGCCAGGATGACCAGCACCTTTCTCACTCGCGCCATCACTCCTTCGATTCTATCGTTCGGCGGTTGCCTCTGCGGCCGAGCTATACTCGCCTGGTTCTATGTCGGTCACAGACGTCAGCGAGCGGCCGGTCGCGCTCCAGTTCCTGTTGACGGCGCTGACCGGAGCGGACCCGCGCGCCACTGCGGAGAACATGCGGGAGGGCGATTGGGAACAGCTGCTTGCGCATGCGCATCGCCACCGCGTTAGTGTGCTGCTTCAACAGGCGCTGGCGCGGTACGGCCTCCTCGAAAATCGCTCGCCGGACATCCGAACCGCTTTGACGGCCTCGGCTCGGCGCGCAACGTTCCTCGGTCTGGAGCAGCATCACGCGCTCAGCGAGATCGTTGGCCGGTTCAACGCCGATGCCACCCCGTTGATGCTGTTAAAGGGCGCGCACCTCGCGCACACGGTCTACCAGCAGCCCGCATGCCGTGAAATGGTGGATTTGGATCTGCTGGTCCGCGCCGAGGACATGCCGCGGGCCATCGGCCTCCTTGAAGAGTTGCGGTTCGTGCCCACCGCGGATTACGCACTCGACACCGAACTCGCTTTTAGCCAGCACATCACTCCGTTCCGGCGCGGCCGCGTCACAGTCGAATTGCATTGGCGGCTTCATCTCAATGAACAGCCGCACCACACGCCACTCGATTCCATTTGGCAGCGCGCCGAGCCTATCCGTGTAAAAACCCTCGATACGCTAGGACTGGGACGCGAAGACCTGATCATTCATCTTTGCGTCCACGCGGCGAGCAAACACACCCTGACCGTGGGTCTTCGGCCGCTGCTCGACGTCCGCGCCGCTGTCGGTCGCGGCGGTATCAGCTGGCGCCTTTTGCTGCAGCGCTGCGACGACTGGCACGCACGGCGCCCGGTCGCGCTGGTCCTCCTGGTCACGCATCGACTTCTCGGATTGGAGATTCCGGGTCGGGTTGAACGAGCCTTGAACGCGTTCTGCGATCAGGGTGTGGTGGCGGCAGCATGCGAACGTGCGGTCACGTTGCAGCCAACGATGGTGCCGCCGATCTACGCGCGATGGGCGGCGGGCCGAGCCACCGCTGACGCTGTATGGGCGTCGCTGGCATGTCACCTTTCGCGCACGACAACCGCGCACGAATACGGGCTGTCCACGCGATCGCCGGTCGTCCCCCTGCTGTTCGTGCCGCGCCTGGTAGCGCTGCTCGGTCGACATGGCCTGCGGGCCGCACGCTGGATCCTGACGCAATCGGCCGAAAAAGATGCCGCACGCGACCAGGATCGCCTGACGCAATGGCTGCACCACGTCGAACGATCGTCGTCGGCGTGACCCCCGGGGTGCGATACCGCGTCCTCGATTCCATCACGGGATTGCGCTACCATGCGGGGTGGAGGATCAGCT
This sequence comes from Vicinamibacterales bacterium, assembly GCA_035626435.1. Lineage (GTDB taxonomy): Bacteria > Acidobacteriota > Vicinamibacteria > Vicinamibacterales > UBA2999 > 12-FULL-67-14b. The sequence goes on along the minus strand of DASPNQ010000026.1, from coordinate 2,142 downwards.
GATGCGAATGCAGTCATGGCTCAAAGTCGCGGTGAGCGCGGCATTGAGTCTGGCGTCGAGCAGCGCGATGGCCCAAACACCCGCCGTGGAGTTGAAGGTCGGTGACATGGCCCCCGCGTTCTCGTTGCCGGGATCGGACGGCAAGACTCACAGCCTGGCGGAATCAAAAGACAAGCAGGCCGTCGTGCTTGCGTGGTTCCCGAAGGCGTTTACCGGCGGTTGAACGGCCGAATGCAAGTCGCTCCGTGAGAGCGGCGATCTGATTCGACAATTCAACGTGGCCTACTACATGATCAGCGTCGACAATCTCGACGACAACACCAAGTTCGCGAAAATGCACGAGGCGGACTATCCGATCCTTAGCGATGCGTCGAAGGAAATTGCGACCAAATACGGCGTGCTCGGGCCGACCGGCTTGGCGCGGCGCTGGACCTTCTATATCGCCCCGGATGGGAAAATCATCCACATCGACAAGGAAGTGAAGCCGGCGACAGCCGGGCCGGACATGGTGGCAAAGCTCGGCGAGTTGAAGGTCGCCAAGAGGACCAGATAGCATCCCAGCCGGTGCTGCGAGCCGCTGCTCACCTCGCCTGAGATAACAGAATGGTGCATCGGCCGGGACGCCGTCCCGGCCGATGCACCCGCGCAATGCCCACTTGCGCGTCGCTTAATTCACCCAGATCGAAACGGCGACGTAACCTCGCGATGAGTCAACGTTCGCGCGATCCCCTGCGGCGGACATACCTGAATCGTCGCTGGCGAAACTGCGACACTTACCGCACGCGATTTCGACGCTTTGGAAACTGCGGCAACGCGGAGCGGAGTGGCGCGAGCGTCAATTGAGGATGAACCGGCCGTAGCGCACCGGCTCGGCAACGCCGGGACCATCATCGAGTGCAACGCCGTTCAATACCACCCAAGCATGCGCGCGCAACCCGTCGTGATCACTGTGGACGGCAATGTGCACTTGCGCTGGAATGCCGTCGCGTCGCAACACCCACTGCAGCGCCAGCGATCTCGATAGGCATCGGCCGGCCCACGCTGCGTTGCGACGCACCCTCCGTACCGCCTTGACGCGGCGCGCGACGTCGATCGGCGGGTTGCGCCGGTACTCGAAGTGACGCAGCATCCGCCGGGTGTGGTGGAAACCTACAATCCGCAGGCAAACGCTGACGGCGAAGACCAACGCAACCATTTTTGCCGTGGCGACGCGATCTCTGGCGTCGAGAGTGCACCAGCGGTAATAAGCATCGGCGACGCGGGAGTTCAGCGCAGGCACCGGTTACCCATAATGCCGCATCCGTGCGGTGAAGCCAATCCACCAGCGGTTTCGCGTCGTGACGCCTTGATCGCCGGAATCACGATGGACATCGCTGAGCCAGCCAAACGTGCACGTGCGAGTCACACGTCGCGGGACAGATGCGATCCTCCGCCCACTGGACTGAATAAAAAAAGAGGGGACAGGCCTGGCCCCATCCCCTCTGACTTACTTACCGATTGGCAATCGTCAATTTGTAATCGTCACCGTGACGGTCGCAGTGGCCGTGCCACCCCTGCCGTCACTGATGACGTAGGTGAAGGTCGTCGTCCCCGTCGTCGACGGTGCGGTGAACGTGACCGTACCGTCGGCGTTGAACGTGACGCTGCCCCGCGTCGGCTGGGTGCCGCCGGCGAGAACCAGCGGGTCACCGTTTGCATCCGAGTCGTTCTGGAGGACGGCGACGGTCTTGGTCTGGCCCTTCTTCACGGAGAACGAGTCGGGGCTGGCGACCGGCGCCACGTTCGTTGCGCAAGCCAGGTCTTGGTTGTCGACACCATCGACGAAGTTCTCGTTGATCGCCGTCAGGCTCTCGATCAGGTCGCTGATGGTGACGCCAGCTGGCGGCGCGGCGCCGCCGAGCACGCCATTAGCGATGGCCAGCACCTGGTTCACGGTCTTGCCCTGCAACGGACCGGACACCACGACCAAGCCGCCGAGGCCCTTCTTCAAGACGCCGGCATTCGAGAAGTCAACCGCCAACCGCACCGCCAACACTTGGCTCGCGAAAACACCGGCCGACGAAGTGGTCGGGTTGGTCGCGTTTGCGGTCAAGGCCGCTCCCGTGCCGCCGGCCGGGAGGAAGGCTTCAATCGCTGCTGCGC
>DASPNQ010000025.1:0-8557 GCA_035626435.1 Vicinamibacterales bacterium | reverse complement strand
CCGCCGAAAAAATTCTTCCGGCTGGCACCGGGCCGTGAAGTGCGTCTGCGCAACGCCTACCTGGTGACCTGCACCGAGGTGATCAAGAACGACGCCGGTGACATCGTCGAGCTGCGCGGTACCTACGATCCCGCGACGCGTGGCGGCGACGCGCCCGATGGCCGCAAGGTGAAGTCAACCCTGCACTGGGTCTCCGCGGCGCACGCCGTCGGCGCCGAAGTGCGCCTCTACGATCGGTTGTTCAGCTCAGCGGATCCCGAGGGCGCTGCCGCCAAACAGAACCTGGACTTCACCGCGCTGATCAATACGGCATCGCTCGAAGTGCTGAACGAGTGCAAGGTCGAACGGTCATTGGCGGCCGCTACAGCAGGCACGCATTACCAATTCGAACGGCAGGGCTACTTCGCAGTGGATCCTGATTCCACCGCAGAACACCTCGTGTTCAACCGCACGGTATCGCTGAAGGACAGCTGGGCGAGACTCGAGGCCAGGAGCTGAGGCCGCGAGCGGTGCGCGACTAGTCGTTGCCGCCCGACCCGACGAACCGATCGTCGTCATCGGCAAACAACACGTTGAAGCTGGTCAACGAGCCGTAACAACCAGTGATGTAGCCCTGGATTTTCAGCTTCTGATCGTCGGGCAGCTCCGACGCGTTGATTTGCTGCTCGAGCGTCCGTAGACGGTTCCTCAGCATCACAATCTTGTTGAAAAACGAATCGATCGGCCACGACTTTTCCTGAACGCCCGGTTTGCCGGGCTTCAGCACGAGTTGGCCGCCGCGCCACTTCTCGGCTGGCGTGACCGGCGTCAATCCGGTTTCCTCGCGAATGATGCGGCGAATGGTGGCTTCAAAATCGTTATCAGGAGCAGACATCTGCATAGGTTGTCTCGGAGACGCCGATCGCGGCGGCTGATGTGGCGCCGGCGCCGTGAATTCTGTGCCGCGTATGACCTTGGATTCTGCGCCTTCTGCGGCCCTGGCATCTGTGCCTTCTGCGGCCCTGGACATAATCCGTGGCCCGCCGCGAAAGTTGTGTTCGCTGCGGCAGAAATCACACGACACCCTCAGCGGCTGCGCGTGCGCGTCGACGACGATCACCGTGTGGATGCGATCTTCGTGGCATTGCCGGCAGTGATCCTCGACGGACTGGCCGGCTCGATACTGGCGGGGCGCCGTCATCGAAGAGTACGATCATAGCCCATGGCCTATTCGATTCGCCCCGCCATCCCCGCCGACATTCCCCAGATCGTGCGCCATCGCGTCGAGATGTTTCGCGAAATGGGCATTGCGGCGCGGTTCACCGAGATGGCGGCGGCGACCGACACCTGGCTGCGTCACGCGATTCCGAACCACACCTATCGCGGCTGGGTGACCGAGGACGCGGCAGCCCAGATCGTCGCCGGCGGCGGACTGCTGGTGATTCCGTATCCGCCAGGACCGATCACGATGGACCCGCGCTGTGGATTCATTTTCAACGTCTACACCGATCCCGGTCATCGCCAGAAAGGGCTGGCCCGCGGCCTGATGCACGCGATGCACGAATGGTGTCGCGGCCAGGGCATCGAGCGTGTGGTCCTGAACGCGAGCGCCTTCGGTAAGGCGTTGTACGAGGACATGGGGTACGTGACCGCGGAGGAGCCGTTCATGCGGCTGCGGTTGACCAGGTAATCCGCACGGTTTCCGCACCACGTCGGGCGGTGCGCGCGCAGCTACAGCGCCACGTCAACCAGTGTCGGCGACAGCACCCTGATCAACTCGCCCGGCGACAACCCGATCAGGAACCCGCGGCGGCCGCCGTTGACGTAGATGCGATCGAGATCCGCGATGGTGCGCTCGAGATAAATCGGCATCGTTTTCCGCGTGCAGAACGGCGACGGCCGCCGACGAGATATCCCGTGTGCCTGTGAGCGACGTCCGCGGCGCAGGGCGCCACTGCTCGGCGGCCGGCCTGTCTGGCCAGGTTTTTTGTCGACACTTCCCGGTCGCCGTGCATCAGCACGATCAGCGGTTGCTTCCGTTCGTCCTCCATCACCAGCGTCTTGATGACGACGTGCTCGTCGACGCCGAGCTCTCGGGACGAGACGGCGGTGCCGCCATGCTCCTGGTAGCGGTATTCGTGTTCCGTAAACACGACCCCGTGCCGCCGCAGGAAGTGGATGGCTGGTGTTCCGGACACGACGTCGCTGCTGATTCGATTCTAGCTCCGGTGGCAGACTCGCCTCAGCAGCCGGTGGCGCTTGGCACTTATTCCGTCCGCAGCGCGATCAGCGGGCTCACGCGCGTCGCGCGGTACGCCGGCACGGCGGTCGCCACGAGCGCAACCGCCGCGAGAATCGCCGAGACGGCGACAAACGTGATCGGATCTGCGGGCTGGACCTCGTAGAGCAGCGTCCGCATCACACGTGTCAACAGCAGCGCCGCCGCGACGCCGCTGATGATGCCCGCGCCCGCCAACGTCAGTCCCTGCCGCAGTACCAAGCGCAGGACTTGCAGGCGATCCGCCCCGATCGCGAGGCGGATACCGATTTCGTGCGTGCGTCGCGCCACCAGGTACGACAGCACGCCGTAAATGCCCACGGCCGCAAGGATCAACGCAATCGCGGCAAAGGTGCCGAGCAGAAAACCGGTCAGCCTCGGTGTCGCTAACGCTGTCGACACAACCTCTGTCATTGGGCGGATGTTCGACACCGGAAGGTTCTGATCGAGCGCGCGGATCTCGGCTCGCACCGCCGCGGCAATCGCCATCGGGTCGCCGCTCGTGCGAGCGACCAGGAAGCCGCCGCGGATCAGACTGCCGTTGGTGGCGACGTGCCACTGGCTATGCGGCACGTAGAACTTTTCCTTGACGATGCCGGTCACGCCGTTGTGGCGCTCGTCGGCCACGATACCGACCACGGTGACCCACGGGCGTTTCGGATCGCCGCCCCCGATCTTGATATGGCCGCCGACGGCGTCTTCGGGCCTCTTCCAATAGGTGCGCGCCATCGTTTCGTTGATGACGGCGACCGGTGCGGACTGGATGCTGTCGCTCGAAGTGAACCAGCGGCCCTGGACCAACCGCATGCCCATCGCCTCAAAGGCGCCGTCGCTGAGGATTTGCCAGTCGCCTTTGGCGTTGTTGCCGGGCGATTCGACGAACCCCTCAACGTCAAGACCGTAGTCACCAATCGTCGTCGCCAGCGGCAAGACGCGCATGAATCCCGCTGACTGAACACCCGGCAGCGTGCGCACGCGCTCGTTGAGGAGCCGGTAGAAATCGACGACTTTCTCGGGCGTGTCGTAACGGGCGGCAGGGACCGCCACGCGCAGCGTCAGCACGTGATCAGGTTGGAAACCAAGGTCGATCCGGCCGAGCGCCGACAGGCTGCGCACCATTAAGCCCGCGCCGATCACAAGGATGACGGCGAGCGTGACCTCGGCGACGACTAGCGCCGCGCGCAGACGTTGACGATGACCACCGATGGTTGCCTGGCCTCCTTCGCGCAACGACTCCACGAGATTCAGGCGCAGAGTGCGTAGCGCGGGAGCAAGACCGAACACGACCGTCGTCGTCACGCCAAGCAGCAACGTGAACGTCACGACCACCCAGTCGAGCCGTACCGGTGCCAGCGGCGGCAGGCTGGTCGGATCGACGGACATCAGGATTCGGAGGCCGACGGCGGCCAGTCCGAGACCCAGGACGGCGCCGATGACCGCGAGAACAATGCTCTCGGTCAGCAGCTGACGCACCAGTCGATCGGGCGCCGCGCCAACCGCGGTGCGCACCGCCATCTCGCGCAGCCGCGCGTCGCCGCGGACCAGCAGCAGATTGGCGACGTTCGCACACGCGATCAGCAACAGAAACGCGACGGCGCCGACCAGCAGCCACATCGCCGGACGCACACCGCCGCGAATCTCCTCGTCGAGCGGCACCGCGAAGGCCGAGAACTGCATTTGCGGCGGATAGGCGCCCTGCTCGGTCAGCCGCGTGCAGATGGCGCGCAACTCCTCGGTCGCCGTCGACGCGGTCTGGCCGGGGGCCAGCGTCGCAACACCGTAATAACCATGATTGCGGCTCAGTTGGGTCATGTCCCATCGAACCGGGCGCCACAGCTGCGTCGGTTCCGCGGCGTCCTCGTTGAAGTCCGTCGGCAGCCGGAATCCTTCGGGCATCACGCCGATCACCTGTACGGGAACGTCGTTGATCATCACGGTGCGCCCGACGATGGACGGATCGCCGCCGTAGCGCGTTTGCCAGATGGGATAGCCGAGCACCACGACCTGCGCGCCATTCGGGACGTCCTCTTCGGGGGCGATGCCGCGGCCGATGATCGGCCGCACGCCCAGCACATCAAACAGGTTCGCGGTGACCAGCCCGACGCCGACGCGCAGTGGATCGCCATCGCCCGTCAAATTCTGCTGCGCGGCGGTCCACGCGCCGATCGCGGTCATCGTCTTCGCCATCTGGCGGAATTCGATGACCTCTTGATCGGCCAGCCATGTCTTCTCGAACGCCGTCCAGCGTGTGAACAGCTGCACAGTCCGCTCAGGAGATGTGTATGGCAACGGCGTCAGGAGCACAGCCTTGACCACGCTGAAGATGGCGGACGTGGCACCGATTCCGAGCGCGAGCGTAATCAGCGACGCCGCGGCAAAGCCGGGACTCTTAATCAGGCCGCGAATGGCAAGGACCGTATCCTGTCGAAGGGTGTCGAGCATGCCTGGTTGGACGGGCGGGAAGGGCCTAGGGTTGGTGGAGGAAGGGATATGATCGCGTCCAGCGCATGAAGACCGCAGCACAGCCATCGCTTTCCGCCCTGGTTCGCGAACAGATCAATCACCCATCACCTATCCGCCAGATCATGAAGATGGCGGAACGGCAGAACATCCTCGATATGGGGCTCGACCCCGCCAACGTCATCTCCTTCGGAGGCGGGTGGGTCAATCACTCCGCGCCTGACGCTTTCCGGCACGCCTATGAATCGGTCGTCGCCGACCCGGATCTGTTTCACAAGAGCGGCGGCTATACGGCGACGCTGGGCGACATGGAGTGCCGCGAGCAGATCGCCAGATTCGAAGAGCACCTGTTCGGCGTACCGCGGCTCCGCGCAGAGCACATCGCGGTCGGCGTGGGCAGCACGCAGCTGACCCATGATCTGTTCCGCACGCTGCTCGACCCGGGCGATACGGTGATGCTGCTCGATCCGACGTACGCGAATTACGAGGGCCAGCTGGCATTCGCGGTGCCCGGCGTCAACGTCGTGCGCCTACGTGTCCTCGATCCGCAGACATGGTCCTACCTTCCCGAGACGGACGCCGCCGGCACGGCGCGAGAATTCACGCGTCTGTTCGAGATGCATCGGCCGCGCATGGTGCTGTTTGGCGCGCCCGACAATCCAACCAGTCAGGTCCTGCCCCATGCGCTGGCCGAGCTGATGCGAGCCACGACTGCGGAGAACGGCGCCTGGCTGGCGATTGACTTCGCTTACAAGTGCCAGTACTTCCAATCGCCGCCGGCCTATTACGCATGGTCGCCCGCCGACCATTCGAATGTGGTCGGCATCCATTCGAACTCGAAGTGGGCGCGCGGTCTCGGCCGCCGGCTGGGATGGATCGAGGCACACCCGTCGGTCATCGACGCCATCGAGCGCGTGCAGCAGTGCAGCATTCTCTGCCCCGACACGCTGTCGCAGATGACGATGGCGCGCTACGTGAAGGGCGCGATCGCGGATGGCTCGCTGAAGCGCTACGTCGAAGACGCCAACGCGCTCTACAAGCACGCCGCGGATGTCACGTTGCAGGCGATCGACACGCACCTGCAGCGGCCGAGGCTCACGCCCTTCGGCGGCCTCTATACCGTCGTCGACATCGGCACCGACGCGGACGTATTCGTGCCGAAAGCGCTCAAGGCGACCGGCGTGCTCGTCGTTCCGGGCGGCGGCTTCGGGGCGTCGCTGAAAAACGGCGTGCGCATTTCGTTCGGCCCCCTGGTGCGCGACACCGCGAAGATCGAAGAGGGCCTCGAACGCCTTGGCCGCTACCTGCGCAACTAGAGGGCCGCGTACGGCGTGCCGACGTAGTTCGGATCGTTCTCCCACCGGACCAGCAGTTGCGTAAACATGAATTGGATGGCCAACCGCTGATCGGCTATCCGCGCGATGTTGATCTGCTGCTGGTGACGCACGTGCCAGTCGTAGACGTCGTAGAAGATGTTGAGGCCAACGTCGCAGTACTCGGGAAACCGACCGCTGGTCCGCGCGTAATCGGCGATGCGGCCTTTCACGATGCCGACGCCGCCGAAGTTCATGGTGTTGCCAAGCAGGCCGCGTTCGAGCGCGTTTTTGAGCTCGGTGAAGCCCTCCTCGAGCGCCTTGAAGCCCTGCTTCAGCGCCATCACTTCGTCGACTTGCGCTTCCGCGGCGGCTGCGGGCCCGGCGGTCACCAAGCCACCCAACACGCCCGCTGTGACGACTTCACGCCGACTGATCATGCAATCCTCCCTGTGTCCCCTGCCGGCTTCGCTCGACAGCGCTCGGCGTTCCGGTGATTCCCGGCTCACGACGCCCGCCGTCCCCCGTTTAGAATGGTCGCCATTATGCGTGCTTTACTGGCCATTGTGGCCGTGGCCGGAGCCGTGACTGCCGCGCAAACGTTGACACCTGCTCCCGGCGTGCCGCTGGACGTCGCCACCAGCCGCGCCGCCGTGATCAGCGACCTGCGTTACGAGCTGGCGCTGTCGATCCCGGAAGCACTCGCTGCTCCTTTGACTGGCACCGCGACCATTCGGTTTGACTTAAAGAACACCGCGTCGCCGCTGATCGTCGATTTCGATACCAGCCGCGAGCACGTGAGATCGCTCGAAGCCAACGGCAAGCCGGCTGACGTTGCGTTCGTCAACGGGCATCTCGTGATTCCCGCGGCCTCGCTCGTACCAGGCGCGAACACGATTCGCATCGCCTTCACCGCTGGCGACGCCTCGCTGAACCGCAACGCTGACTTTCTCTACGCGCTGTTCGTGCCGGCGCGGGCACGGCTCGCATTCCCGGTTTTCGATCAACCTGACCTGAAGGGCCGCTGGACGTTGACGCTCGAGCATCCGGCGGCGTGGCAGTCGGCGGCAAACGGCGCGGAACTGTCGCGGACCGCGGCCGGCGGCCGCGTGACCGTCAGGTTCGCGGAGACGCAGCCGTTGCCGACCTACCTCGTCGGGTTCGTGGCGGGCGACTTCAAAATCGAAACCGCGGAACGGAACGGCCGCACGTTCCGCATGTTCCATCGCGAAACCGATGCCACGAAGGTCGCGCGCAATCGCGACGCCATTTTCGATCTGCACGCGCGCGCGCTCGAGTATCTCGAACGCTACACCGGCATCCCCTACGCGTTCGGGAAGTTCGACTTCGTCGCCATCCCGGCGTTTCAATTCGGCGGGATGGAACACGCCGGCAAGATCCTCTATAACGCGTCCGGGTTGCTGCTCGACGAATCGGCGACGCAGAATCAGCTGCTCGGCCGCGCCTCGGTGATCGCCCATGAGACCGCGCACATGTGGTTTGGCGATCTGGTCACGATGCGCTGGTTCAACGACGTCTGGATGAAGGAGGTCTTTGCGAATTTCATGGCGGCAAAGATCGTCAACCCGTCGTTTCCGAAGGTCAACCACGAGCTGCGGTTCCTGCTGTCGCACTACCCGGCGGCCTACGAAGTGGATCGGACACCTGGCGCGAATCCGATTCGCCAGCAGCTCGACAACCTGAACGAGGCCGGCAGCCTGTACGGCGCGATCATTTACCAGAAGGCGCCGGTGATTATGCGGCACCTCGAAGCGCTGCTGGGCGAGGACAACTTCCGCGACGGGTTGCGCGAGTATCTGAAGGCGCACGCCTTCGGGAATGCGACGTGGACCGACCTGATCACGGTCCTCGATCGGCGGACGCCGATGGACCTGCAGGCCTGGAGCCGCGTCTGGGTCGACCAGCCGGGACGGCCGACGGTGGAAACGATGCTCGCTGTGAAGAACGGCACGGTCGAGCGGCTGGCGTTTCGGCAGCGCGATTCGTGGAATCGCAACCTGGTGTGGCCGCAACAACTCCGTGTGGCGATCGGCGGTGCGACCGAGCAGCAACTTCTCACGGTTGAATTGAGTGGGCCCGAGGTCGAAGTCGGCCAGCTCAAAGGGCAACCGGCGCCGCGCTACGTTCTGCCGACCGGCGGCGGCTGGGCCTACGGCGAGTTCATCCTCGACACGTCCACGCTCCGCTACCTCACCACCAGTCTGCCCGACATCACCGATACGCTGACCCGCGGCAGCGCGTGGGTGACGCTGTGGGACGCCTTGCTGAACGGGCAGGTGCAGCCCGAGGTATTTCTCGATCTCGCATTGCGATCGTTGCCGCGCGAATCCGACGAGCAGTTGACGTCACGGGTGCTCGGCTACGCGGCGAACACATGGTGGCGATTTCTCGACCAGGGTGACCGCAGCACGCGGGCGGCGCGATTCGAATCACTGCTCCGCGAAGGGTTGGCAGCCGCGTCGACGCCAAGTCAAAAGGCGTCCTGGTTCGGGACGCTCCGGAATAT
>DASPNQ010000024.1:0-7162 GCA_035626435.1 Vicinamibacterales bacterium | reverse complement strand
GTGCTCGTTGTCGAGGATTCGCTGGTCACCGGTGAATTGCTGAAGGGCATCCTCGTCGGGGCGGGGTATGAGGCGTCGGTGGCCCATGACGGACGGGAAGCGCTGGAAATGCTGCACCGTTCGCGCTGGGATCTGGTGATTACCGACGTCGACATGCCGGAGATGGACGGCTTCGAGCTGACGCGGAAGATTCGCGCAGACACTTTGCTCTGCCGCATTCCGTTGATCATGGTTACGTCGCGTGATTCCGCGGAGTATAGGCAGATGGGTTTCGCGGTTGGCGCTGATGCATACGTGACGAAGGGCTCGTTCGACCAGCACCAGGTACTGGATGCCGTCAGGCGGTTAGTTCGCGACGGACGTCCCCCCGCCTGGGACGGGGCTGCCACTTGAGCAGGCTCGACGAGTTGAGACCGCGCGACGGTGTCCGGGTGATGGTCGTGGACGACTCGCCAGTCGCTCGCGAGGTCGTGCGAGCGATGCTCGAGACCGATGCCCAGATCCAGGTCGTCGGCATGGCGGCGACTGGACGCGAAGCGGTGGATCTCACGGCGCGGCTGCGACCCGATCTGGTCACGATGGATCTCGTTATGCCGGGCATGGATGGCATGGAAGCCACACGACGCATCATGGCGAGCCATCCGACGCCGATCTTGTTCTTGAGCTCTTTCCTCGGACAGAACGGAATTTATTCCCGCGGCGAGATCCTCGCCGCCGGTGCTCTCGATATCGTCGAGAAACCGCAGCAGATTCCCGATACCCGCTGGCAGGCGGACTCGACGGCGCTCGTGCGGAAGGTCAAGTCGCTCGCCCGGGTGCCGGTGGTGACCCACCTGCACGGCGCGACGGCCCTGCGCGAACCGCCGTCGAAGCTCATCGAAAGTGCTGCAAGCCGTCGCTCCGTGTCGGTCGTCGCGATTGGCGCCTCCACCGGTGGGCCGCGCATTGTCGACGAACTGCTCTCCGCGCTGCCGGCGAACTACAGGCCTGCTGTCGTCGTCGTGCAGCACATGGCGGAAGAACTGATGCACGGCTGGCTCGCTGCACTCGCGCGCCGCTGCGCGCTGCCGTTGAGAGTCGCAGAGGACGGCGATCGGATTCAATCCGGGCGCGTCCTTTTCGCACCGCCGTCCGCGCATCTTGCAGTTATGCCCGGCGGCCGCGTGTGCCTCGACAACACGCCTCAGAGCGTTTGTCCCAGCGTCGACGTCACGTTTTCCACGATGGCCACGGTCTACCGATCGCGTGTCGCAGGCCTTCTCCTGAGCGGGATGGGTGCGGACGGGGCTGCCGGTCTGCTGGCCATCAGACGTGCCGGGGGGCTCACAATGGTTCAGAACGAGTCGAGTTGCGTCGTCTTTGGAATGCCAAGGGCGGCGATCAAGCTCGAAGCGGCGCAGCGCATCTACGGGCCGGCGCAGTTGAAGCGCAGCCTGCTCGCCTTGAACGGAGCGCGTAGCCGCGCCGGTGGCGGGTGACGCCATCCCTCAGGTTATGATGACGGGCCATGGATCGTGCTAATCCAAAACCTGACGGTTCCGATCCGCCCGCACCTGTCGCTGCGCCAGGCGCGGGACGGGACGACGTCGGCCGCGCCGTCCTCGCGCACCTGCGCGAGATTGAAGAACGGTTGGCTCCAGGGCTCGCCGCGCAGGTGATGCCGGTGTTTCTCCGAGATATGACCATTCGCCAGGCGGCGTTGGCTGACGCGATTGGCCGCGCCGACACCGTCGAGGCGCACCGCGTCGCCCACACGATTCACGGCAGCGCCGCCAGCGTCGGCGCCGCGACCATGATGCGGGCATCCGCGGAGATCCTGGCGCACATCAAAAATCGCCAGCTCGATTGCTGCGCGCCACTACTCGGGCAACTGGCCGCGGATCTCGAATCCGTTCGGCGGACGGCGGCGGCCGACGGGATCACCGCAGCCGAGTGACCAACAGCGGTCGCAGACGCATCTTGATCGTCGACGACGACGATACGACGCGAGCCGTCGCGCACGCATTGGTGCTATCGAGCGGGTTCGAGGCGGAAACCGCGTCGAACGGCGTCGACGCGTTGACCAAGCTCGGTTCCCGCATCGATCTGGTGTTGCTCGACATCGTCATGCCCGGGCTTGATGGCTTCGAAGTGTGCCGGCGCATGCGGCGCCATCCCGTCGGGTGTGACATTCCGATCATCATGCTGACCTCCCAGTCCAGCCGGGAAGATCGGCTCAGGGCCGTCGACGCCGGGGCGAACGATTTCATTGCAAAGCCCATCGAGGAAACCGAGTTTCGGACGCGCAGTTCGTCGCTGTTACGGCTCAAGGACGCGCAAGACGCGCTGCGGCGGCACCAGGCGCACCTCGAGGAGCTCGTGCAGCAGCGGACCGCGAGCTTGCGGACGGCCCTCGAAGAACTGGTCGAGGCGCAGCGCCGCGCGCAACGCGCGCACCTCGACACGGTGGCGATGCTCGCGCTGGTTGCCGAGTTCAAGGACCGCACCACCGCTCAACACCTCGATCGCATGAGCCGCTATTGCGGCATCCTCGCGCGCGCGCTGGGTCTCCCCGCGGAAGAAGTGGAGTTGATTCAGCACGCCAGCCGCATGCACGACCTCGGAAAGATCGCGGTGCCCGACAATATTCTCAGTAAGCCGAGCAGCCTTGATGCGCCCGAGTGGGAAATCATGCGGGACCATGCCTCGATCGGCGCCGCGATACTCGCCACCGCGGATTCCGAGCTGATGCAGGCGGGACGCATCATCGCGATGAGCCACCATGAACGGTGGGACGGCAAGGGTTACCCTGCGAAACTGGCCGGCGAAGACATTCCGTTATGGGGCCGCATCTGCGCGGTGGCCGATACATTCGATGCCGTCACCAGCGAGCGATCCTATAAACCGGCACTCTCGAACGAGACGGCGCTGGCAGTGCTGCGGGAGGGCCGGGGGACGCAATTCGATCCCCGCATCGTCGATGCCTTTCTGGCGTGCTACGACGAAATACTCGAAGTACAGCGGGCGTCACGGCCCGCCTGATCAATTTTCCGCTGCATCCTTTCTGTTCGGACTGAATTGCGGGTACAGCTTGTCCATGCAATCCGGGCAGACGGCGTGACTGAACTCCGCCTTCGTATGCGCCTTCAAGTACGTTTCCACGTTGCTCCAGTATCCCTGGTCGTCGCGAATGTTCTTGCACTTGGCGCAGATAGGCAGGATGCCGCGGAGCGTGCGGACCTGGTCCAGCGCATCCGCAAGCTCCTGGAGATTGTTGGACAGCGTCACGCGCATTTCGACCATCCGCTTGCCGACGGCCACGCGCGCACTCAGTTCGTCGGCGTCGAACGGTTTGCCGACGTAGTCGTTCGCGCCCGCGTTGAGCCCGGCGATGACATCCGGCTTCTCGTTGCGGCTGCTGAGCATGATGATGTACGGCGGTATTGGAGGCGGCACGCGCCGAATGCGGCGTACGACCTCCAAACCGTCCATTCCTGGCATCACCAGGTCCAAAATCGCCAGGGACGCTTCGCTTCGCTGCAGGACTCTCAGCGCGTCGACACCGTTGTCCACGGTAATGGTTCCATAGTGCGCCTTAGTGAGGATGGCGGACAGCATCCTCAGCGAGGTGGCATCGTCCTCGGCGATTAATATTCGCATGCGAGGGTTACTTTACGCCGGAATCGGCGTCAGGCGCCCACAGTTTCTGGCACCTCCCGCACCATGCCGAGCGCGCGGCGGACTTTGTCCTCGATCGCGCTACGGAGCTCGATGTTTTCCTTCAGGTAGTTCTTGACGTTCTCGCGGCCCTGGCCGAGCCGCTCGCCGCCGTAGGCAAACCACGCCCCGCTCTTCTCGATGATCTTGTGCTCGACCGCAATGTCGATCAGATCGCCCTCGCGCGACACCCCTTCGCCGTACATGACGTCGAATTCCGCTTCGCGGAAGGGCGGAGCCAGCTTGTTCTTGACGATCTTGACGCGGGTACGTCCGCCGACGACGTTGTCGCCGTCCTTGATCGCGCCGATACGGCGGATGTCGATACGCACTGAAGCGTAGAACTTCAACGCACGGCCGCCCGTCGTGGTTTCGGGATTGCCGAACATCACGCCGATTTTCTCGCGCAGCTGGTTGATGAAAATCAGCGACGCCTTCGACTTCGACACCGCGCCGGTCAGCTTGCGCAGCGCCTGCGACATCAACCGCGCCTGCAGGCCCATTTGCGCTTCGCCCATCTCGCCTTCGATCTCGGCGCGGGGCACGAGCGCTGCCACGGAGTCGACTACGACGACGTCGACGCTGTTGGAGCGGATCATCACTTCGACAATCTCGAGGGCCTGTTCGCCGTTGTCGGGCTGCGACACCAGCAGGTTCTCGAGGTCGACGCCGAGCTTCTTCGCATACGCCGCATCCAGCGCGTGCTCGGCGTCGACGAACGCCGCCATGCCGCCCTTGCGCTGCGCTTCGGCAATCACCTGCAGCGCCAGGGTGGTCTTGCCGGACGATTCCGGCCCGAAAATCTCGATGACGCGGCCACGCGGGACGCCGCCGATGCCCAGCGCGTAGTCGATGCTGATGGCACCGGTCGAAATGGCTTCGACGGGCGCGACGATGTTGTTCTGGCCAAGCCTCATGATCGAGCCTTTGCCGAACTGCTTTTCGATTTGCCCGACGGCCGCGTCCAGCGCCTTCAGGCGTTCCTGTCGTTCTCGTACTTCGTCTGTTGGTGGCATGTGAATGGGTCCTTTCGGGACGCGATTGATCCTAGAAACGCGCCAAGCGAAAGTCAAGCGTAAATCTGTGTAGTGACAGGTGAGTTCACACGCATTTTCAATAGTTTAGGGGAATTGACCACTTTCGCCTCAGGCGGCCGGGATCGCAGCTTTTGCGCCGGTTCCGTTTGACCGGGGCCTCGAAAACTGCGTACGGTGCCGTGTGCCCAGTCCCATCGGCCACGCCCTTGGCGGCGCGATCATCGGCTTCGCCGCAGCGCCGGGAGCGTCCGGTGCCTGGGGTGGGCGGCTTGGACGCAATGCGTTCACGCTGGTCGTCCTTGCGGCCGTCGCCCCCGACCTCGACTTCGCGTGGGGCCGGCACAACATGGAGACCCACAGTCTCGGCGCCGCCGCTGCCGCAGGTCTCCTGACGTTCGCGGGCACGCGCAGCGCGCGGCTCGCGCTCGCCGTCGCGCTCGCCTGGACGTCGCACGTGGTGTTCGACTGGCTGGGCTCGGACACAACACCGCCACTCGGCGTCATGGCGTTGTGGCCGGTGTCCTCGGAGTACTTCTTCTCGAACGCGTTTTTCTTCGAAGCAATCTCGAGACGTTACTGGCTGGATAACTTCATCACGCACAACCTGCGGGCCGTGGCGCAGGAGATCCTGATCCTCGGCCCGCTGCTGGCGGTGGTCATGGCAGTTCGATGGCGAGGGCGACGCCGTTTCCGCCGCCGAGACACAACGTAGCGATGCCGCGCTTCAATCCGCGATCCTTCAACGCGTAAATCAGCGTGGTCAAGATGCGGGCCCCCGAGGCGCCGATTGGATGCCCCAGTGCGACGGCGCCGCCGTGCACGTTGATCTTCTCCACATCCGCCCCGAGCTCGTTGGCGACTGCGACGGCCTGAACGGCGAACGCCTCGTTGAGCTCGATCAGGTCGACATCGTTCAGCGACCAGCCGGCCTTCTTCAACACCTTGCGCGTCGCTTCGACGGGGGTCATCAGCAACATCTTCGGCGGCAGCCCGCTGGTTGCCTGCGCGACGATGCGCGCCAGCGGCGTGATGTTCAGCGATCGCATCGTGTCTTCCGCGATGACCACCAGGGCGGCCGCGCCGTCATTGACCGGCGGAGCATTGCCGGCCGTCACCGATCCATCCTTCTTGAACGCCGGTTTCAGGTTCCGCAGCACGTCCGCGGTGGTGTCGCCGCGGACCGACTCATCCCGATCGAAGACGATCGGGTCGCCCTTTTTTTGCGGAATATTGACGGCAAGCATTTCGTCTTTGAACTTGCCGGCGGTATGCGCGGCCGCCGCTTTCTGGTGGCTCTGCACCGAATACTGGTCCTGCTGATCGCGGGTGACCTTGTAGGTCTCGGCGACGCACTCGCCGGCGTTGCCCATATGCCAGTTCTCGAACGGACACCACAGCCCGTCGTGAATCATCAGGTCGATCACCGAGCCATGGCCCATGCGCAGACCCTCGCGCACCTTGGGCACGATGTAGGGACAGTTGCTCATCGACTCCATGCCGCCGGCCACCGCGATATCGATGTCCCCGGTCTGAATGCCTTGATGCGCGAGCATCACCGCCTTCAACCCGGAGCCGCAGACTTTGTTGATGGTGAGCGCGGCGACGTGATCGTGCAGGCCGCCCTTGAGCGCCGCCTGGCGCGCCGGCGCCTGGCCGACGCCGCCGGATACGACGTTGCCCATGATGCATTCGTCGACGGTCGCCGGATCGACGCCGGCGCGGCGGACGGATTCACGGACGACGAGCGCGCCAAGCTCCGGCGCTGTGAAGTCTTTCAGGGAACCAAGGAATTTGCCGGTCGGTGTGCGAACGGCGCTGAGGATGAAAGCGTTGCGCATTGGTTAGTAGTTCGTCGTTAGTTGTTGAAGGTTCTTGGTGATGAGATAGCGATTTGTCAGTAGCCGCTAATCGCCGTACGAGATTCGTTTGATGGCTTCGTCGCCCAAAAAGTGGGCGAGGCGCGAACGGATCAAGCCAATCGATGAGCGGACCGAATCGAGCCACGCGTCGGACTCGGCCGTGACATACAAGGTCCCATCTTCCAGCCGCACCGCCGTCGATTTGTCGACCGCCGGTCCGACCGCAAGCCGCCACGCGAACGCGACCTTCGCCTCGGTCAGCGGTGCTTTCCGGATCACGTCGGCCACAACCGCCGGCATCACTTTGCTGGCTTGAATCACCTGACTGAGGATAGCATTTGCCCCACTGGGGAGGATGCGTATGCGTCGCGCGGCATTGACGGTTTGTGGAATCGCCTTGATGTGGTCGCTCGCGGCTGCGCAAGGTGGTCCGGCGCCGGGATGGACACTGGTTGGTCACATGGTCGCTTCCGACGTTCGCGGCGCGTACGCCGTAGTCGCCACCGACATGAACAAGGACGGCCGAGCCGATCTGATCTCCGTCGCGTTTGGACCTGAACTGGTCTGGTT
>DASPNQ010000023.1:0-29126 GCA_035626435.1 Vicinamibacterales bacterium | reverse complement strand
GACATGGGCGCGTTCATCGAAGAGCTACTGCTCGCCGGTGCGTACAGCGACTGTCTCCCGTTAGTCGGTGAGTTGAACGCGGCGGCCGCACGAACACCCGCCATCGCCCCAGACGCCTGCCGCAAAGCGATCGAAAGCGTCGGCGTGTCGAGCGCGCTCGCCGAGGCCGCGTTGGGCGTCGCCGATCAGAGCGGCGCCGAGATGGCCGCGTTCGAGACGCTGATCCGCGCGATCGGACCATCGACCGTGCCGGCGCTGGTCAATGCCTATGGCGAACACGGCGGCGTCGCCACCGAGCGCACGACCGCGATGCTGACGCGGCTTGGCCACGCCGCCATCCCGGCGATCGCCGCCGCGCTCGACGACAAGCGCTGGTTCGTGCAACGCGAATTGGCGAAGGCGCTCGGCAAGATCGGTACGGCGGCGGCCGTGCCGCCGTTACAGACGCTGCTGAGACGAACCGACCTGCGCGTCCTCGAAACCGCGGTCGAGTCGCTGTCGGCCATCAACGATCCGGCTGCGGAACGCGCGCTGCACATGGTCCTGAAAGCCTCGACCGGCGAGGCGCGCGCCATCGTCATCGCCTCGCTGGCCGGTCTGAAGGATGCGCGCGTCGTCCCGATGCTCGCGCGCGTCCTGCAGGACAGCGATGCGTTCGGCGAGGAGCATGCGTTGGTTCTCGAGACGCTGGCGGCGCTCGCCTCGATTCGCGATGACCGCGCGGTGCCGCAGATCGCCGCTGTGGCGCGCGCCAAGCGCTGGACGGCGTGGCGCAAGACGCGCCAGCTGCGACAGGCGGCGTTGCAGGCGCTCAGGAAGATCGGTTCGGCCAAGGCGACACAGTCGCTCGAAGAGCTCGCGAAGACCGGGGACTTCTTCCTGCGGCGGATGGTGGGACGCACGGCATGAGCGCCAACATCGAGGACTTCATCCGCCGGCTCGGCGCCACGGTGCGCGCGTCGGAGCTCTACGCGCCGACCCACCCGCTGGTGCAGCGCACGGCCGCAGGACTGCACGGAGTCCTGTTGCCGATGCTCGAAACCTCGCCCACCGTCATCGTCGGCTTCCTCGAGGACGATGTGGTCGTCAACGACTTCCGCTTGGCGCGCGGCTCCGCCAACCTGGTCGGACTGCTGCGCGACATGCGCGAACGCAAGGTCGAGAAGATCACGTTCGGCCGCGGCGTCGAATTGAGCGACGTGCGCGCGTTGATGGACGAGCTCGCCGACCGCACCGCCCGCAGCGGCGTCGGCGATCGCCTGACCGCACGGGGCATCCGCCGTATCGTCGTGTCGAAAGTCGCCGTCGAGGACGAGGACGCCGAACCGGTTGGACTGGCGGCGGCCAAACAGATGTACTCGCAAGCGGTGGCCAGCGCCGAGACCATCTGGGCGGCGACCAAAGCCGGCGAACAACCGAATCCGGCCGACGCTCGCGGCATCATCGACAGCCTGTCGCGCCTGGTCTACCAGGACCGCACCTCGCTGCTGGCGCTGACCGCACTCAAGCGCCATGACAACTACACCTTCACGCACATGGTGAACGTCGCGGCGCTGTCGATGGCCATGGCGCGGTCGCTCGATCTCGAGGGACCGATGCTGCGCGAATTCGGTTTCGCGGCGCTGATGCACGACATCGGCAAGGTGCACACGCCGCTCGAGATCCTCAACAAGCCGGACAAGCTCACCGACGAAGAGTTCCGGATCATGAAGCAGCACGTGATTGACGGCGCGCACTTGCTGCGGCGAACGCCGGAGACGCCGGCGCTGGCGCCGGTGGTCGCGTTCGAGCATCACCTCAAGCAGGACTTGAGCGGCTACCCGGAAAATGTCGGCGCACGCCAACTGAATCTGTGCACGATGGTGGTCAGCGTCGTCGACGTGTTCGACGCGTTGCGCAGCAATCGCGCCTACCGTCAGGGCCTGGCCACCGACCGCATCAAGCACATCATGCAGCAGCAGGACGGCACCGCGTTCAATCGAACGCTGCTGCGGCGCTTCGTCAACCTGATGGGGCTGTTTCCGATCGGCACGCTCGTCAAGCTCAACACCGAGGAACTGGCCGTGGTCACGCAGACCCACCCGGAGGATCCGTTCCGGCCCCAGGTGAAATTGATCACCGATCGCAAGGGTGACCGCCTCGAAACGCCGCTGCTCACCAACACCTGGGATCGCGACAGCCGCGGCGAATTCCCACGTGCGGTGGTCGAAGCGGTCGATGGCGCGCAGGTAGGCATCGACCCGCTCGCCTACCTATAATTCCTTCTGGCCACCCAGTCGATGGCAAGCCCCGAAGCACCTCCGGAACCGCTGCCTCCCGAAATTTCGAACCGCCTTGCAGAGTTCGCGCGGGCCTGTAAGGCGGCGGCGCGCATCGTCTCGATGTACCCGCCCAGTCACCCGGCGATCCAGTCTGCGCTGAGCCGGATCGGCGAGGCGACACGGCAGGCGACGCTGAGCGGGCCCTTCACGATCACGGTCCTGCCCGACGCACTCGTGGTCGGCGGACGCGGCCTCGCGCGGCCGGAACCGTCGGCGAACGAGCTCGCCGCCATGTTGCACATGCACTTGATCGGCGAGCTGACGCTGTACGACCGCCTCGACAACGAAGACTGGCACCAGTTCCTGTCGTTGATCGCGAAGAGCCCGGAAGAGACCCTGGCGATCGGGGGCGTGACCAAGGCCTGGGAAGAGATTGGCAACAAATCGATCGCGCTCACCGAAATTGATTACGCGGACATCCTGCGCGAGCGCAGTGGCGGCGGCGACATCGCGACGTGGGATCGCATTCTCGCCGCGTTGAAAACCGAGCCGGCCGGAGAAGGCGCGCCGTCCGCCGGCGCCATGCAGCAGATGATGACCCTCGCCGAAGACCCGGCGCGTCTCGCACAGTTCGCGCAACGGCTTCAGGACGCCGGCAAGGCCGGCGGCGACGACGCGGCGCAGCAGCGGCGGTCGTTGCTCGGACTGATGCATGGACTCGCGAACTACGCGGCGGAGCGCAAGCCGCAGGACCTCGATGCGGTCTTGAACACGATGGCGAGCGCCGCGGCACAACTGCCTGCGGACATGTTGCTGTCGCTGATCACCGATCCGCCGCCGATGCCGGCGGCTGGCGCCTCGCGCCTGGATCTGGCCGGCGAGCTGCAGGCGCGGCTCACCGACGACATGGTCAGCAGATTCCTCGTCGACAACATCATGAAAGATCGTGGCGCGACCAGCCGTCTGGCGACCGCGTTCCAGACGCTGGTGCCCGACGCCTCGAAGCAGCAGGCGATTCTGGCCGCTGCCGCCGAACAGGCCGCCGCGATGTTCGGCGACGATCCGCAATTCGAGAGCGTCTGGCAGAGTTCGACACAGATGCTGATGTCGTATTCGGACGCAAAATACGTGTCCGAAGGCTACGCGCGTGAACTGACCACCGCGCAATCGCAGGCCGTCGACGTCTCGCAGACTGGCGACGATCCGCCGGTGCGGATTCGCGCCTGGCTGTCGACGGTCAGCGACGAGGAGGTGCGGGCGCTGGATCAGCGGCTGCTCCTCGACTTGCTGTCGATCGAAACGCGGCCGGACGCGTGGTCGGGCGTGCTGGACGCGGCGATTCACGACATCGATCAACTGGTCCTGGTCGGCGATCTCCGGCTCGCATCGCAGTTGCTCGAAGCCGTCGCCGCAATCGCGAAGGACACCTCGTCGCCGTTCGCGCCGGCCGCGGCCGCCGGTATCACCAAGCTGGTCGAAGGACCGATGGTGCGTCATCTCGCGCTGTTCATGCACAAGGCCACGGACACGGAATTCGCGATCGCCGAGCGGATGTGCACGACGATTGGTCCGTCGCTGGTCAAGCCGATGTCCGACGCGCTGATGGGCGAGGACAACGCCCGCACCGTCCGCCGGCTGCGCGACATCCTGATCTCGTTCGGCCCGGCCGCGCGCGAGTATGCCAACGAGTTGAAGAGCTCGCGCAATCCGGCCGTGCGCCGTGCGGCGATCGATCTGCTGCGGGGCCTGGGCGGCGAAGCCGCGCTGCCGGATCTCCGGACGATGCTCGACGATTCCGACGCGCAGGTTCAGCGCGAAGCGCTGCGCGGGATCCTGCAGATCGGCACGGACGAAGCGTACCGGATGCTCGAACAAGCCCTCAAGTCAGGTGCGCCGCATACGCGCGACGCGATCATGCAGGCGCTCGGGGCCTTCCGTGACGAAAAGTCGGCGCCGCTGTTCGTGCACATACTCGACCACACGCCGTACACCGGCGCCAATGAAAGCGTCTACACCCAGACCATCGAATCGCTGGGCAAGGTCGCGGTCGACGAGCGGTCGGCGGCGAAGCTCAAAGAAATTTTGTATCGCGGTGAATGGTGGGCACGCGGCCGGACCTTGCGGTTGCGTACCGCCGCGGCACGGGCCCTGCGCAGCATGGGCACCAGCGGCGCCGATCGCGTCCTCGAAGATGCGGCCGCGTCCGGGCCCGGCGCGGTCCGCAAGATCGCCAGAGCCGCATTGGCCGAACCGGCACCGCCACGGCGGACGGCCCGCCGCGACCGGGAGAAAGAATAGTGGACCAGGTCGCCCGCCTGCGGATGGCCGACGATTTTCTGCGGCGACTGAGTGCGGCGTTGCGCGCCGCGCAGCTCTACGCGCCGTCACATCCGCTCGTGCAGCGCGCGCTCGACAGCTTCAACGACGTGCTGGCGCAGCTGCTCGAGGATCAGCCGACCATCGCCATCGGCATCATCGGGCAGGAAGTGATCGTCGGCGACGTGCCGATCCCGCGCGCCGCCGAGTCGATGGGCGAAACGATCCGGCGCCTGAAAAGCCTCGGCATCGAACGCATTGCGTTCGATCGCGGCGTCACGCCCGAACAAATCCAGACCCTCGCGCTGACCATCGCGCATCCGGAGCGGAAAGCCGGCCAAGCCGGGCCGGGTGTCGAGCCGGCCGACCCGGCCGGCGTCCTGAACAGCCTGCCGAACATCCGGGTCGGCCGGATCCAGACCGAAGAGAAGAAGGAGCAATCGGCCGCGGACGTCGCCACGATTCGCCGCCTGTATTCAGATGCCACCAGCCTGGCGGGGTCGATCTGGGACAGCGCGCAGACCGAAGGCATGCCGGACGCCCGGGCGGCACGGGCCCTCGTCGACTCGCTGGCCCAGGCGGTGTCCGCCAATCGCACCGCGCTGATCGCGCTGACCGCGCTCAAGAACTACGACAACTACACGTTCACCCACATGGTCAACGTGTCGATCCTGACGATGTCGCAGGCACGTGCGCTTGGCATCGAAGGGTCGACGCTGCGCGAAGTCGGCCTCGCGGCGCTGATGCATGACATCGGCAAGGTGCGGACGCCGGCCGAAGTGCTGAACAAACCCGAAAAACTCACCGACGACGAATTCCGGATCATGCAGATGCACGTCGTCGACGGCGCGGAAATTCTTCGGCGCACACCGGAAATGCCGGCGATCGCGCCGGTGATCGCGTTCGAACACCACCTCCGCCTCGACGGCACCGGCTACCCGGCCGGGGTCCACCGCAGCGCGCTGAATCTCGGCACGATGCTGTGCAGCATCGCCGACGTCTACGACGCGATGCGATCGCAACGCGCCTATCAGCAATCGTTCCCGTCCGATCGCATCCTCGCGGTGATGAAGCGCAACGACGGCCAGCAGTTCGATCAACACCTGGTCCGCCGTTTTACGCAGCTGCTCGGCATCTACCCGCCCGGCAACCTCGTGCGCCTCGACGACGGCGCGATGGGTGTCGTGATAGCCGTTCACGCACCTGATCCGTTCAAGCCGCGTGTGAAGGTCATCGCCACGCCGGCGGGCGAACCGCTTGAAGCGCCCTACGAGCTGAACCTGTGGGAAATGTCCGACAGCATGCCCGGCCCGAAAAGTGTGAAGGCGCCACTCGATCCCGGCGAGCACGGCCTCGATCCGCTGAATTACCTCTAATCCGATCAACTACTATGGGTTCATGAGCTCATCACGCGCCGTCGTCGGCGCGGTGGCCCTCGCCGGCGTCGCGTTCGTCAGCATCGCCGCGCAGGAGCTTGGCGGCACCTCGCGAGCGCTGGTGGTCGATACGGCACTGCCGGGCATCGACCGCGGATTACGGGCTCAGGACCCACCACGCGCGGCACGCAATCGGCAGTCCGAGCGCCGCATGGACGCAAGCAACGGCGGCGCGCTGCCATACGTGCGCGGCTCGATCATCGTCAAGTTCAAGGACGGCGTCTCACGAGGCTCAGCCACGGCGATCACCGCGCAAGTCGCCGGAACCGTCGTCGATCGATCCTCCTGGGCGAATTTCGACATCGTCGCCATCCCGGACGGCACCGATCCGGAATCGGCCGCCGCGGCGATGCGGGCGCGTGACGATGTCGAGTATGCGCAGCCGCGCTACATCAACCATGCGCTGGCGCGGCCCAACGATTCGTTGTACGGCCAACAGTGGAACTTCGCGGCGATTGACATGGAACGCGCCTGGGACATTCAGCCCGGTGCTTCATCCGACATCATCGTCGCCGTGCTCGATACCGGCATGGCATTTCGCTCTGCCCTGCTCCGCTATAACTCGCGCTTCGCGTTCCGGCTGACGCCGAGCGGTCCCATGTATCCGCCGCTTGGCGTGGTCGAAGTGCCGTTCGCCGCGGCACCGGAGCTCGGCCCGAGCGGCTCGCCGCGATTCGTGGCGCCGCGCGATTTCATCTGGAACGATGAATTGCCGCTCGACCTCGACGGGCATGGCACGCACGTTGCCGGCACGATCGGTCAGCTGACGAACAACGGCACCGGCACGGCGGGCATGGCGTATAACGTGCGGCTGATGCCGGTGAAGGTCATCACCGGCCTGTGGGACGAGATCTTCGGCAGTCCGTTCGAGGGCACCGACGACGTCGTGGCGCGCGGCATTCGATACGCCGCCGACAACGGCGCCAAGGTGTTGAACCTCAGTATCGGCCGCGAAGAAGGCGGTCCTGCGACCGTGGTCACCGACGCGGTTCGCTATGCCGTGTCGCGCGGCTGCTTCGTCGTGGCGGCCAGCGGCAACACCCGTTCCGGCGGCAATTCCGCGAATCGGCTCGCACAACCGGCGCCGGAGATCGACGGGTTCGTTGCGGTTGGCGGCGTCGGCCGCACTCTCGATTTGGCGTTTTACTCGACGACCGGATCGTTCGTTGAATTGTCGGCGCCTGGCGGCGATCAACGGCAGGGCGGCACAACGGCCGGCATTCTGCAGCAGACGCTCGATCTCGATCTGGTCGAAACCTACATGGGTCCCGTATCGCAGTACCGCGCGCCGCGCGCGGATGTGTTCGCCTACGAGTTTTTCCAGGGCACCTCGATGGCCGTGCCGCACGTATCCGGGTTTGCTGCCCTGCTGATGCAGCAAGGCATCACCCATCCGGCAGCGATCGAGGCCGCGATGAAACAGTTCGCGACGGATAAGGGCGCCGCCGGCCCTGACAATCAGTACGGGTATGGCTTGATCAACCCGCGCCTCACGCTGCGGGGCCTCGGGCTGGCCCGGTGAACACGGCGCGATGAACAACCGATTCCGGCGGCGCTATCGTTGTGGGCTCCTGGTCTGCCTATGGCTCGCCACAGGCATCACCGTCGCCGAAGCGCAGCAGACGACTCGTCCCGTGACGCGCCGAACTCCTCCGCCGTCGCAAGGTGTCGAGATTGGCGGCTATGCAATGGTCGGCCGCATTGATTTCAGCGCGACCGAATCGTTCGATGCGATCCTCGACACGCACGCCGGGCCGGTGGTCGGCGGCGGCGCGCGACTGGGACTGCCGTGGTTCGGGCTGTTTGCGGAAATTGGCGCATGGCGATTCCGTGCTGACGGCGAGCGTGCGTTTGTTCATAACGGCACGCGCTTCCCGCTCGGCATCGACACGACGATTACGGTCACCCCGATCGAGGTCAGCGGCGGCTGGCGCTGGCGCATGCGGCGCGTGCCGAGATTGACGCCGTATGTGGCCGGCGGCATCACCTCGCTGCGCTACGAAGAAACATCGGACTTTGCCGACGCGAACGAAAACGTCGACGAAAATTTCGCCGGCTATCTCGTCTACGGCGGAGCGGCATACAAGATCACGCGGTGGCTCGGCATCGCGGGCGAGGCGGCGTGGTCCACGGTACCGGACGCGATTGGCGATGCGGGCGTCTCGGCCGCGTTCAAAGAGACGAACCTGGGCGGCACGGCGCTGCGCCTCAAGATCACCGTTGGCCGATGACACCGTTCGAGCGACGAGTGCTGAGCGTGGTGTCGCGGATTCCGCCCGGCCGCGTCGCTACGTACGGTGACGTCGCGAGGCTCGCCGGACGGCCAGGGGCGGCACGGGCGGTCGGCAACATCATGCAGCAGGCAACGAGGCCGGGTCTGCCGTACCACCGGGTGATCGCGGCTGGAGGCAAACTCGGCGGCTACTCCGACCGGGCGTTGAAGCGGTCATTGCTGGCGGCGGAGGGGCTGACGGTAACCCCGGCCCGGGTCCGGGAATTTGCCAGGATTCGATGGTCCGGCAAATAAATCGCGCGTGAATACGAACCAATTCGTCGGCTGACACGTCTGTGATGGACGAGTCGTGACCCTTGGCACCCCTGGCACCCTCGGCACCTTTGGCAAGTTTGGCACCTTTGGCACCTGTCGTATCAACCTCCTTTGCGACGATGCCGTCTAACCCTTCAGGTGACGTGAAAAGCGCCGACCTCGAATTGGTGGGCCGCATCCGATCGGGCGACGGCGCGGCGTTCGAGGCGCTTTACCGGCAGCATGCGACCCGGCTCTACAATTTGGCGAGCCGCATGATCGGCAGCCACGGCGAAGCCGATGATTTGCTGCAGGACATTTTCCTGCTCGCCTACCGGAAGCTGGGCAGCTTTCGCGGCGAGTCGTCACTCGGCACCTGGCTGTATCGACTGGCGATGAACCACTGCCTGGATGTCCTCCGCAACCGCCACACGCGGATGGGCTACCAGACGGATTCGCTGGACGAGCCGGATGCGGCGCCGCTGGCATCGCCGGTGCCGGTGCTGGGCGCCGTCAACCGGATCGATCTGGAGCGGGCGATTGCGGCGTTGCCTCCGGCGTGCCGCGCGGCGTTCTTGCTGCACGACGTCGAGGGCTTCGGCCACCAGGAAGTGGGAACGATGCTCGGCATCTCGGAAGGGACGTCGAAATCGCAGGTGCACAAGGCGCGAATGCGCATCCGCGCGCATCTCGCCGGTACAATCGAGAGTTGAGAAGCGGGATAGAGACCAGGCCCATATGAACTGCGCAGACCTCCAACGTGATGCCATCGTCGACCTGGTCGACGGGCGTCTTGACGGCGCGACACAACGCGACGTCGAGCGGCATCTCGAGAGCTGCGCGGGCTGCCGCGCGCTGGTCGAAGACCTGCGCACCGTCCGGGCCGCCGCGTTCATGCTCGATCGGCGCGAGCCCAAGGCCGACGCATGGACGAAACTGCAGGCGGCGATCGCGGCAGAGCCTGCACCGAAGGCGCGCATCATCGACATGGCGCTGCGACGCCCAACCGCCGGCGGCGGTGTCGCGGTATGGCTGGGAGCGGCCGCCGCCCTGATCCTGGCGACGGTCATTGGGCTGATGCCGCTGATGAATCGTCCCGCGCCGGCACACGACGACAGCGCCGCCGCAGCCGACGCGACGCCGGTCGCGACCGTCGAGTCGGTCACCGCCGAATTCGAAGCAGCGGAACGTCATTACCAGAAGGCGATCGACGATCTACAGACGATTGCCAACAAGGACACCGGCGAGCTCGATCCCGAAGTCGCGGCAGTGCTGCAAAAAAACCTGACGGTGATCGATCAGGCCATCAGCGAAAGCCGGGCCGCGCTGAAGTCGCAGCCGGCGAGCGCCAGCGCGCAAAGCGGCCTGTTCGACGGGCTGCGTACCAAGGTGGCGCTGCTCCAGCAAACGGTCGAACTGATCAACGAAATGCGCAAGGGCAATCAGGCCGAAGCCGGACGTCGCGCGCAGACGCTCGCGCAATAAACCATGAAGACACTCGTCGCAATCGCTGTCGTCCTTGCCGCGGTGCCGGCGCACGCCGCAGTCACCGCCCGCGCGGCGGTGCCGGAGGACGGTCCGCGCCTTGGCTGGTTCGAGCGCTACCAGGAATCGCGTCAGGGCCCCGAACAGATCGAGAAGATTTCGCAGACTCACAAGGTCGGCGACCATGGCGCGCTGGACCTCTCGCACCTGGCCGGCGATATTCGCGTCACCGGCGGCGCCGGATCCGAAATCAAGATCGACGCGACCAAACGCGTCCGCCATCGCGACGCCGGCGAAGCCAAGCGCCTGCTCGGCGCATTGCGCGTCGACATCAACAGCTTCAATGGACGCGTCGAAGTGCGGACGATCTACCCGAGCCGCGGCCAGTTCCGCAACAACATCTCGGCAAGCGTGGACTACGTCATCTCGGTCCCCGTCGGCACGATGGTCGCGCTGAAATCCATCTCCGGCGACATCAGCGTGTCGCACGTCAAGGGCGAGGTCCGCGCCGAAACGGTGAGCGGCGACGTCAACATCGTCGATACGCCGAACGTGACGATCGCCAAGACCATTTCAGGGGACGTGACGGCGCGCGACATCGGGACCGAGACGACGCTGGTGCTCAGCACCGTCAGCGGGTCGGTGCTTGGAACGGGATTGCGCGTGCGCGCGCTGGAAGCCGGGTCGGTCAGCGGCGACGTGCGGCTGCTCGGCTCGGAAGTCGGCCGCCTCGAAGCGAAGTCCGTCTCCGGCAATATCGAGTTTGACGCGCCGCTGACCAAGAGCGGCCGCTACGAATTCACCTCGCACTCGGGTAACGTGCGGATTTTCGTGTCCGGCAATACCGGCTTCGAGCTCGATGCCGACACCTTCAGCGGCAACGTCCGCTCGGACGTGCCCGTGACGCTGCGTGCGGTCGGACGCTCCGATGACCACCGCGATCGCGGTCGAGCCCGAGGGGCGCCGCGGATGAGCAGTCGTGCGATTCGCGGCACTTATGGCGACGCCAGCGCTTACCTGTCCGTTCGCAGCCACAGCGGCTCGGTGGTGATTACGAAGAAGTAAGTCGGGCGTGGTGAACAGGTCTGAGTAGCGCCAGCTCAATAGTTGGCAATCACCGTTCACCGATTCACGCCTTAGAGACGCCGACCGCGCTTAATACGGCACTTCTACCTCTTCCGTAGCCGGATCTACCGCCCTGCCGGCTGGCACTGTTCTGGCATAATGGGTGACGGAGGAAATCGCATGAAGGTGAGATGGTTCGTCGCATTCCTGTTGGCCGCATCCACTGGCGTCGCCGCCGCACAGCAGGGAACGGTTCCGACGACCGAAACCGCGCTCGGTTCCGTGCGCATCCCCCGCAGCGTCAAAGCCGACGGCAAGGATCTCGGGGCCGGCACCTACCAGGTGCGCCTGACGGCTCAGGAGGCCACGCCGGTCGTTCCCGGTCAGAAGATGGAACGCTGGGTCGAGTTCGTCCAGGGTGGCAAGGTTGTCGGCCGCGAAGTGGTCAGCATTGTTCCGGCCAGCGAGATGAAGGACCTCATGCCGGGTCCCGATTCCGGCAGGGGCCCCTCGTCCGGCGCCCGTGTCGAGATGCTGAAGGGCAACGAATACATGCGCGTGTGGATCGCGCGCAACGGCGTGAATTACCTGATTCACTTCCCGGTGTAGAGGGACTGGGTTCGAGGCGTGGACGGTTCACGCCTCGAACCCGCACCCTGTCGTCAGCCGCCGATCGACATCACATCGAATTGCTCGTGATGCAAATGGACGTCAGCCTTGACGATGACGTCCCGCTGCAGCATCTGCTTCAAGTCTTTCAACACGCCGCGCTCTTCTTCCTGCAACGCGCGTGCGATATCCGGATTGACGCGCAGCAGCACTCCGGGGCCGTCCAGATCTAATCCGACTTTTTTCACCTCGGACAGAATTTCGTAGCACACGGTCGCGCTCGACTTGATGGTGCCGGCGCCGGAACAATACGGGCACGGCTCGGTGAGCACGCGCTCGAGGCTCTGCTTGACGCGCTTGCGTGTGACGATCACCAGGCCGAAGTCCGACACCTGCAGCGCCTTCGACGGGGCGCGGTCCTTGCGCAGCTCCTGCTCGACCGCCTGGAACACCTTCTGGCGGTTTTTCTTCTCCTCCATGTCGATGAAGTCGCAGACGATGATGCCGCCCAGGTCGCGCAGTCGGATCTGCCGCACGATTTCCTTTGCCGCCTCGAGGTTGGTCTTGATGATCGTGTCTTCCAGCCGGCCCGCGCTCTTTTTGCCGACGTACCGCCCGGTGTTGACGTCGATGGCGACCAGCGCTTCGGTCTGGTTGATGACGATCGATCCGCCCGACTTGAGCCAGACCTTGCTGCGCAGCGCTTTGTCGAGCTCCGCCTGCACGCCGTATTCCTCGAAAATCGGGAAGTCCTTGTCGTACCGCTTCACGCGATTCGCCAAGTCCGGCATGATGCGGTTGATGAACTCGACCGCCCGCTGATACTCGACCGGGTGGTCGATGCGGATCGCGGAATAGTCGTCGGTCAGCAGGTCACGCAGCAGTTTGGCGACCAGGCTCGGCTCCTGATAGACCGTCACCGGCGAGCGCTTCTGCTCGCCGCGCTGCCGCATGTCGACCCAGATCTTGTAGAAATAATTGAGGTCGGCAAGGATGTCGTCCTTGGACCGGCCGGATGCGGCGGTGCGGATGATCACGCCGCCGCTGAAGCTGTGTTGCTCGCGGAACTCGCGGACGATGCCACGCAGGCGCGTCCGCTCGTCGCGGCTGTCGATCTTGCGTGAGATGCCGATGTGATCGACCGTCGGCATGAAGACGAGGAAGCGGCCCGGCAGCGTCACATGGCACGTCAGCCGCGCACCTTTGGTGCCCAACGGCTCTTTGGCGACCTGGACGATCACGTCCTGGCCCTCTTGCAGCAGCTCTTCGATCTTCGGCTCGTCCCTCGACTGCGGTCGGGACGACCCTGAGCCTGTCGGAAGGTCGGTGCCCTTCTTTTCATCGTCGCGGTCGTTGCGGCCGCCGCGCCCGCGCCGGCGCTCCGGCGGAGCGGACGAGCCGTCGGCGGCGGTGCCGTTGGCGCCGTTGGCCGGCGGCGCCTCGACGTCTTCGTCATCCTTGTCGTACTCGTCGAGATTCGCGATGACGTCGGACACATACAGGAAGCCGTCGCGTTCCAGACCGATGTCGACGAACGAGGACTGCATGCCGGGCAGCACTTTCGACACCCGGCCTTTGTAAACGTTGCCGACGACGCCGCGATTCTGCTCGCGCTCGACGAAAAGTTCAGCGAGCTGGTCGTCTTCGAGGATGGCCACCCGTGTTTCGTGGCCGTTCGATGAGATGATCATTTCCTTGTTCATTGAGGGATCTCTGGGGATGTCGGGAGCCGGGAGTCGGGAGCGGCGATCCGGAATTTCCGGCTCCCGGTTCCCGGTTCATGGTTCCCGTCATGTTCGGCATGGCTAGTTCGTGAACCGGCGCATCCTGACGTTCAGAATGAGCCCGAATCCGACCAGGGTGGCGATCAGGGACGAGCCGCCGTAACTCATGAGCGGCAGCGTGAGTCCCTTGACCGGCGCCAGACCCGCCGACATGGTGATGTTGTAAAGAACCTGGAACGTGAACGACGCGAGCACGCCCAGCACTAAGTAGGCGCCGAGCCGGTCCTTGGCCAGTTGGGCCGCTTCAAGCGCGCGCATGATGACGAACAAGTACAAACCGAGCGCGACGAGCACTCCGACCAGTCCCTGCTCCTCGGCGAGCACCGAGAAGATGAAGTCGTTGTGCGCGACAGGCAGGAACCGCAGCTGGCCCTGCGTCCCGCTCATGAACCCCTTGCCCGTCGTCCCGCCGGAGCCGACGGTAATCCGGGCCTGAATCTGCTGGTAGCCGGCGCCCTTGGGGTCGGACGACGGGTCGAGGAAGGTGGAAATGCGTTCGCGCTGATAGTCCTGCAGCGCGAATTTGTAGACCGCCGGCGCCGCCAGGACGGCGACCAGCGCGCCGACGTAGATGTACTTCATGGGCATGCCCGCGACGTAGGCCACCACCAGCAGGATCGGCAGCAGCGTTGCGGCCGTCCCGAGGTCGGGTTGACGCATGATCAGCAGGAACGGCACCGCCGTCAGCGCGGCGGCGACCAACAGATCGTTGTTGGTCAAGGCCGGGCGGCGCTCTTCGCCGAGCATCTTGGCCAGCATCAGCGCCAGTGCCGCTTTCGCGAATTCTGACGGCTGCAGGTTGAATACGCCGAGATCGATCCAGCGGCGCGAGCCGCCGCGTACCGAGCCGATGAACAGCACGCCCACCAGCAGGATGATCATCCCGAAGAACAACCAGTGCGACTTGTCGGCCAGCGAGCGGTAGTCGATGCTGACGGCGATCGCCATGCCGATCAGACCCAGACCGAGCGCGTAGACCTGTGTCCAATAGACCTGGCCGGCGCCGCCGGTCGTGCTGTAGATCATCGCCAGGCCGATCGCGCAAATCGCCAGGACCGCGCCGATCAGTACCCAGTCGATGTGATGGTAGAGGCGCCGCTCGAACATCAGTGCGTGCCTCCGGTGACGGTCGCGGCGGCCACGCGCACCGGTGCGGCCGGCGCGGGCGCGGGCGGCGGCGCAATCACCGGCAGCGGCAACCCGTCGCGCTGCGCAAAGTAGGTCTCGAGAATGTGCTTGGCGACCGTCGCGCCAAAGTAGCCGTGCTCGGCATGCTCGACGAACACGACGCCGGCCACTTCAGGATTGTCCTTCGGCGCCATGAATACGAACCAGCCATGATCGTTCAAGTTGCGATCGGTGTTGCCGCGCGCGCGTTCCTTGCCCTGGTTGGAAATCACCTGCGCCGTGCCGGTCTTGCCTGCGACATCGCGGCCGACGATGCGGCCGCGGCCCGCCGTGCCCGCGCCGTTCACCGCGAGCCAGAGGCCGTCGCGAACCGCCGACACGGTTTCGGGCTTCATTACGAACGGCGCGAATGGCGACGGTGGATGCTGAACCGGCTGCCAACCATGGCCTTCGTCATAGGCCTTCACCAGACGCGGCACCATGCGCTGACCGCCGTTGGCGACCGTCGCCATCATCACCGCCATCGACATCGGCGTCACCGACAACTGGCCCTGGCCGATCGCGACCGAGATGGTCTCTCCGGGGTACCAGCGTTCGCCGGTCCGCTTCAATTTCCATTCGGTCGACGGCACGATGCTTTCAACTTCGTTCGGCAGATCGACGCCGCTCTTCAACGCCAGTCCGAGCCGCTCCGACCACTTGTACATCCGGTCGACGCCGAGCATGTTGCCGACGGTGTAGAAGTAGGTGTTGCACGACTTCTCGATGGCGTGGCGCAGATCGATATTGCCGTGGCCGCCAACGAGGTGGCACTTGAAGAAGCGGCCGTAGAACGTGCCGCCGCCCGGACAATAGATCTGCCGCTCGGGCGTGATGACGCCTTCCTCGAGCGCCGCGGTTGCGACGACGACCTTGAACGTCGATCCCGGCTGGTACCGACCCTGGATCGCGCGATTCTGCAGCGGCCGCAGCTTGTCGGTATTCAACTGCTGCCAGGTCACGCGATCGATGCCGGTCGCGAAGTCGTTCGGATCGAATGCCGGCAGGCTGGTCAGCACCAGCACGTCGCCTGTCTTCGGCTCGAGCACCACCGCCGACCCGTAATAGCCATAGGCGCGGAACGCGTCTTCCGCGGCCTTCTGCATCGCGTAGTTGACCGTCAATTGCACGCGCCGCCCCTGCACCGGCGGGATTTCTTCCAGCGTACGAATTTCGCGGCCGACGCTGTTGACGACGACGCGGCGCGCACCGTCCTCGCCCATCAACAGCTTGTTGTAAACGCGCTCGACGCCGAACTGGCCGACGATCGAGCCGGTCGTCACGCCGTCCGACTGCATCTGCTCTTCGCTGGCCTCGCCGACGTAGCCGATCAGATGCGCCGCCATGTCCTGATCGGGATACTGGCGCGTCGGCACTTCCTGCACGATCACGTCGGGCAATTCGAAGTCGAGCCGGCGGGCCGTGACCGCCGCCACCTGCGCCAACGTCGCGTCCTGGACCACCACGATCGGCCGGTAGCTGGGCTCCCGGCGGTGGCGATCGACGATCTCGCGAACCACCTTTTCTTCAACACCGGTGACCTGCGCCAGCACGCGGATCGTCCGGTCGATGTCCTTGGTATGCTCCCGAACGATCGAGATGTTGAAGGAGTTGCGGTTCTCGACCAGCAGCTTGCCGGTGCGGTCGTAGATGATGCCGCGGGGCGCGCGTAACGTCAGCGTGCGCTGGTGGTTGTTCTCCGCCATCTCCTTGAACTGGGCGTGTTGAACCACCTGGAAGAACCAGAAACTGCACGCCAGCAAGCCGAAGCCGAACGCGACCGCCACCCTCAGGACGTTGAGGCGTGACGTCAGCCGGCGCCGATCTTCGGCAATTGCCATAACGTAATTATCGCTTCAAAAATCGCCCCGCGCGACGCCTGTCGACGAAGCCCGGGAACCACTCGATTATCTGGAACGCAATCACACCGACGAACGCGTTTCCGAGCGCCTGCCCCACAATCGCCGGGTAGAACGGCGGGAACTGGCGGAGGTTGAGCAGCGTGTACAGCCCCATGAAAATCACCGCATGCAAGCCGGTGGCTAGAATCAGCAGCACGAACCGCGGAAACGGCGCCGACACGATGAACTGGGTGCCCAGCACGCCGGACAGAAAGCCGACGATCGTCTTGGCCAAACCGCCAATGCCGAGAACCCCGCTGGACAGCGCATCCTGAATCAGACCGGCCACCGTGCCGGCCATCAGGCCGGTGACCGGGCCCGACTTGATTGCGACATACACCACCACGATCAGCACCAAATCGATCGCGGTGCTGTCCCGGACCAGCACGCTGGCCAGCGTCGTCTGGGCGGCGATCGCGATCAGGATCGCCGCCAGCGCAGCGGCGCCCCTCACTTCTGCTCCTCGAGCACCTCGCGCGACGGCGGCGGCGTCTTCACGATCAGCACTTCTTCGAGCCGCGTGAAGTCGACCGCCGGCCGCACCACGATCTCGTGGTACGCGCCGACGCCGCGATCGGCCCGCTCGACCGTGCCGATCACGAAACCTTTCGGATAGATGCCGTCGATCCCGGAGGTGACGACGAGATCGCCGGTCTTCACGTCGGCGGTGCCGGGCACGTACTGCATCTTCAGCGTACCGTCGCCGCCACCCATCACCACACCCTGCACGCGCGTGCGTTCGATCAACGCGCCGGCGGCGGCGTTACGGTCGATCAGCAGTTGGACCTGCGAGGCACGCCGGCTTGGCAGAATCAGCCGGCCGACAACCCCGGCCGGGGAGATCACCGCCATGTCCGTCGCCAGGTCTTCCGACGATCCCTTGTCGATGGTCACCGTCTTGAAGTCAGGATTCGCGGCGCCGGCGATCACTTCGGCGGCGACCGTGTCGAGGTTGGCGCGCTCGCGCAATTCCAGCAGCTGCCGCAGGTTGTCCGTGCGCTGCGCCTCGGCGCGCTCCTGCTGCAGGCGGATCTGCAGTGTTTGCAGCTCCTGTTTGAGTGCCGTGTTTTCTTCCTGGACCTGCTGGAGGGCGATGTAGCCGGACCACATCCCGCGCACGCCGTTGATCGCCACCATCGTGCCGCGTTGCAATTCGGCGAAGCCGCCGAAGGTGACCACCTGCAGCAGCGGAATGCCGGCCGCGGTATTCACCTGCGCGGAGATGAGGACGACGTGCAGCAGAATGGCGGCGCCCAGGACGACCCCCGGGCGTTGTCGAATGTCTGCAATGGCCATCGCTCGCCTTCAGCCTGCGGCGTTCGGACTAGTCGATGGCGATTTTTCTGAGCAGGTCGAACTCGCCCAGCATCTTCCCGGCGCCGAGCACCACCGACGACAGCGGATCTTCGGCGCTCGACACCGGCAGGCCGGTTTCTTCGCGCAGCCGTTTATCGAGGTTGCGCAATAACGAGCCGCCTCCGGTGATCACGATGCCGCGATCGACGATGTCGGCAGACAACTCGGGCGGCGTGCGCTCGAGCGCGACCCGCACCGCGTCGACGATGACGTTGACGGTCTCGGCGAGTGCCTCCCGAATCTCTTCATCGGTAATGGTGATCGTCTTCGGGACGCCCTCGATCAGGTGCCGGCCCTTGATCTCCATCGTCATCCGCTCGTCGAGCGGATACGCGGAGCCGAGCTCCATTTTGATCTGCTCGGCGGTGCGCTCGCCAATCAGCAGGTTGTAGGTCTTCTTGATGTACTGGATGATCGCCTCATCCATCTCGTTGCCGGCGACACGCACCGCCTTGCTGTAGACGATGCCCGCCAGCGAGATCACGGCGATGTCGGTCGTGCCGCCGCCGATGTCGACGATCATGCTGCCGGCCGGTTCGGTGATCGGCAGGCCGGCGCCGATGGCGGCCGCCATCGCTTCCTCGATCAGATGCACTTCGCTGGCCTTGGCGCGGTACGCCGAATCCTTGACCGCGCGTTTTTCGACCTGCGTGATCTCGGACGGCACGCCGATGATGATCCGCGGGCGCACCCAGACGTTGCCGTTGTGCGCCTTCTTGATGAAGTACGTCAGCATTTTTTCGGTGACGTCGAAGTCGGCGATGACGCCGTCCTTCATCGGCTTGATGGCGACGATGTTACCCGGCGTGCGGCCGAGCATTTCCTTGGCGCCCGTGCCGACCGCTTCGACGCGGCCGGTGACCTTGTTCACGGCGACCATCGACGGCTCGTTGACGACGATGCCGCGGCCCTTGGCGTACACACAGGTATTAGCCGTCCCAAGATCGATGGCTAAGTCGGTGGAGAGAAAAGAGAGAAGCGAACCCAGACCCATTTTATGAAAAACCATGCAACGCCGGGCTACTCACCCTGGGCGATGCGAACTCCGTTTTTACCCGAATCTTTTACCTGGTACATCGCCATATCGGCTGCTCGCACCAACTCTTCAGCTGACGCCGCCACATCCGGCAACGTCGCCACTCCGACCGACGCGGTCAAATTGAGCCGCAAACCGCTCCCCTCGAGGAACGGGTGAGCGCTCAAACGCTCGCGAACGCGTTCCCCCACTGCCGCCGCACCCTCTGATCCGGTGTCGGGCAGGATCAGTGCAAACTCATCGCCGCCAAACCGCGCGACCACGTCGGTCTCGCGGGCACACCGGCGAATGACGACGGCTGCTTCCACGAGCGCCCGGCTCCCCGCCTGATGCCCGTGGGTATCGTTGATGCCCTTGAAACCATCGAGGTCCAGGAAAAGCAGCGATAACGGCCGGCCCGAACGAGACGCGCGCTTGGCCTCACGCCGCAGCACCTGGTTCAGGTATCGAGAGTTGTAGAGCTGCGTCAGATCATCGGTGACCGAGAGGGCTTCCGAACGTCTCAATTTTAGCGCGTTATCGAGCGCTTGTGCGGGTCCTTCCAGCATTTCGCTCAACGCCTCGCTGACCGACCACTCGAGCTTGGGTGCCTCCGTTGCGGCGGCCCTCTCCACGACGACGAGTGCGCCAACCGTCTGCGCGCGGCACCGCAGCGGCCAGCCAAGCGCCGCGCCCACCGCCCCGGACACCCGGCCGTCCTTTTTGACATCGGCGGACGAAAATTCGCGCCCGTGGCCGATCACCCACCCTGCAATGGCAACCGCGCCCGGCGCCAGCGATTCGCGAACGCCCTTGGACGCAAGGGGCACGATGTGCCCGTCGACGTCCGGGGCATACACCCCGCACGGCGCTTTGAACCACTCCTCGGCGCGCGCGACGATCACTTTGCCGATGTTTTCGGGGTCGACCGAATCAAGCGCGGCGCGAAGCACCGCCAGCACGGACTCGGGCCGCTGGAGCCGGCCTTTCAGGACGCGCTGGCCGCGCCGGAGGCGGGCCGCTAGATCCGGACGGCGAGAACCGCCGTAAGTCATTCAATAGACGGAATATATCACGGTGGGTTAAGATTGCTTTTTCCCAGAGGATTTTTCGAAATGACAATGCTCGACCGGATGCGGCGGCACAAGGGCTGGCTCAAATGGAGTCTCGCGCTCGTCGTCCTGACTTTCGTGGTCTTTTACATTCCCGACTTCCTGACGACCAGCACCGGCGCCGCGCCCGGCGAGGTGATCGCCGAGGTCGAGGGCGAGCCGATTACGGTCAGCGCCTTCACGCGACGCTATAACGCCCAGGTCAACGCCTACCGCAACGCCTACGGCGGGCAGTTGAACGATCAATTGCTCAAGCAGCTCGGCATCGACCGGCAGATCCTCAGCCAACTGGTGGACGAGGAAGCGATGGTCGTCGAGGCGCGACGCCAGGGCATCACGGTCAGCGACGTCGAGATTCGCGAACGCATCCTGTCGCTGCCCGGCTTCCAGGAGAACGGCAAGTTCGTCGGCGAACAGCGCTACCGTCAGATCCTGCAGTTCCAGAATCCGCCGATGACCACGTCGGAGTTCGAGAACAGCCTGCGCCGCGCGCTGCAGATCGAAAAGCTTCGCAATGCGTTGACCGGTTGGATGACGGTGAGCGACGCCGAAATCGCGCAGGAATACCGCAAGCGCAACGAGAAGG
The DNA here is from genome assembly GCA_035626435.1 of Vicinamibacterales bacterium. Lineage (GTDB taxonomy): Bacteria > Acidobacteriota > Vicinamibacteria > Vicinamibacterales > UBA2999 > 12-FULL-67-14b. Next base: position 8,506 of record DASPNQ010000023.1, on the reverse strand, counting down.
TAAAGCTCGACGTCGTGCCGATCACCGCTGACGCCTTCGTGAATCAAGTGAACGTCACCGACGCGGAAATCAACGCGCACTTCGAGAAATCGAAGGACCGTTACCGCATCGGCGAGAAACGCAAGATCAAATACGCCCTGTTGAACGTCGATCAGGTGCGCGCATCGATCCAGGTGCCGGAAGCCGACATCGAAGCGTTCTACAAGCAGAACCTGTCGCAATATCAAACGCCGGCGCAGGTTCGCGCGAGCCACATCCTCTTCAAGACCGAAGGTAAGGATGAAAATGCGGTCAAGGCCAAGGCCGAAGAAGTGTTGAAGCTGGCGAAAGCGCCCAACGCCGATTTTGCCGAGCTGGCACGGAAATATTCCGAGGACGAGTCGAACAATACCAACGGCGGCGACCTCGATTATTTCGGGCGCGGCCGCATGGTCGCGGAATTCGAGCAAGCGGCGTTCGGCATGAAGAACGGCGAGATCAGCGATCTGGTCAAGACGTCATTCGGCTTCCACATCATCAAGGTCGTCGACAACAAGCCCGAGACGACGCGCGCGCTGGCCGAAGTGCGGAGCGAAATCGAAGACCAGTTGAAGTGGCAGAAGGCGCAGGCGGAAGCCGAGACGATCGCCAAGTCCCTCGAAGGGTCGATCAAGTCGCCAGCCGACCTCGATCGGGTCGCGCAAGAGCGATCGATGCAGGTCACCGAAACGCCGCTGGTGCTGATGAGCGAGCCGATCGTCGGGATCGGCGCGCAGCCGGAGCTGTCCGGCCGGTTGTTCGGCATGAAGGAAGGCGAGGTCACGCCGGCGATGCGCGTCGCGACCGGGTGGGTGTTCGCCACCGTCACCGGCCGCCAGGATCCGTACGTGCCGAAAATCGACGAAGTGAAGACGCGCGTCGCCGACGATCTCAAACAGGAAAAAGCGGCGGAGCTCGCCAAGCAGCGCGCCGCGGCTATCGCCGCCGAGTTGAAATCCGCGAAGGACTTCGCCGCCGCGGCCAAACGCGCGAATCTCGAAGTGAAGCAGACCGAGCTGATCGCCCGCGGCGCGGCGATCCCAGACATCGGCATCAGCGAAGCGGTGGATGCGGCGGCGTTCTCATTGCCGCAAGGCGGCGTCAGCGACGCGATCGTGACGCCGACCGGCACCGCGATTGTTCGCGTCGCCGAGAAGGTCGCTGTCACCGACGCGGAGATCGAGCAAGGGAAAGATCAGCTGCGCGAGGAGCTGATCAACGCGCGGCGCGACAAGTTCTTCGGCGCCTACATGGAAAAAGCGAAGAAGGGGCTGACCATTACGACGCGCGACGAGGTGCTGGCGCGCGTCGTCGGATCCTAGCGGTTCCCGTCGCGGCGGCGCCGCGTCACCTGACGAACACGTACGGCATGTGGGCCAGCACTTGCCCGCTGCGAAACAGCCTCGACGGCGCAAGCAGCGCGGCCATCGTGCGCCGCTCGCGCGGGCCGAGCAGCTGCAGCAGCGCTTCCGACGTAGACGCGGCGCGCCAGCGGCCGACCGGCGCGGTCAGTCCGTCGGCGAGCACTTCGTAAAAACTGCGGCGCGGCGGGTACGCGACGAGCTCGACCTCTTCGTCGGCGGGGATCCGCGCGCGTTGTTTGGCCAGGTCAATCGCGCGATACAGGCCGCCAAGCTCGTCGACCAGCCCGATCTGCTTGGCCTGCTCGCCGGTCCACACGCGACCCTGCGCGATTTCATCGACCTTTTCCGGCGCCATGTGCCGTGCCGCGGCGGTGCGCTCGATGAACTGGTCGTAGACGTTCTGCATCGACTCGCCGATTTTTTGGCGCTCGTCGGATGTGAACCGGCGATCGGGTGAATAGATCTCGGCATGCTTGCCGCTGCTGGTCGCTTCGATATTGGCGCCCAGCTTGTCGAGCGTGCCGGTCAACACGAACTTCCCGGTGTAGACGCCGATCGACCCGGTCAACGTGCCGGGCTGCGCCACGATCGCGTCGCCGCCGAGCGCGATGTAATAGCCGCCCGACGCTGCGAGATCCGACATCGACACGACGACCGGACGGTCGTTCTCGCGGGAAATCGACAATTCACGCCAGATTACGTCCGACGCGGTCGACGAGCCGCCCGGTGAATCGACGCGCAGCACGATGGCGCGAATCGCTTGATTGGCCCGTGCCTCGCGGATGTATTCGACGACCGAATCGGCGCCGACCACCGGGCCATTGACCGGATCGAACCCGCTCGACCCGGAGTTGATGACGCCGCTCACGTTGATGACCGCAATCTTCGATTGGCGCCGGGTGCCGGTGCGTTCCCAGGAGGCTCGCGCGTAATCCTCGGCTTCGATGAAATTGTCCTCGTCGAGGTCGTCGACCAGATCGTCGAGCTCGTCCTCGTACGCGATTTCGTCGATCAGCCCGAACCGCAGCGCGTCGACCGGCTGAAACGGCCCCTGATCGATCAGGCTCTTGACCTCGGCTTCGTTCTTCCGACGCGCGTCGGCGATCGCCCGGACCAGCTGCTCGTACTGGCTGCGATTGAGCGACTCGCTCATCTCGCGATGCGCCGGCGTGTAGGTCTTTTCCAGGTAGGTGTTCACGGCGGTCTTGTAATCGCCGACATGCAGGAAGTCGGGATAGGTGCCAATCCGGTCGAAGGTCCCGCGCAGGAACACTTCGTAGGTCGCGACGCCGGTCAAATCCAGCGACGCCGAAGGCAGCAGGAACACCTTGTCGGCCGCGGACGCGAGGTAGTACTCGCGATCGCCGGCATATTCCAGCCACGCATAGACGTACTTCCCGCTGGTCTTGAAATCGGCGATCGCCTCGCGGATTTCCTGGACTTTGGCCCAGAACGGCGAATCGATGCCGCCCGGCCGCAGCAAGATCCCCTTGATCCGGGCGTCGCCCTTGGCCTTCCGAATCAGCTCGACGTAGGCGCGAACCGTCAATTCGTTGCCGCCGGTGAACACCAGCTCGGGCAGCACTTCAGGGAGGTCGCCAGAGGGCCGGATGACCAGCGTCGCATTGGACGGCACGTCGGGCTCCTGCGCAACCACGACGTATAACAGCAGCATCGCCGCAACCGAAATCAGGGTGGCGACCAGCAGGAACCCGATGACGAAACGCAGGCCCTTCACACGATCAGTCTACAATGATGTTCCATGGCTATGGACCGATCACGGCTCATCACTTCCATCCTCATCATCGTCGTCGTCGTGCTGATTGGGCAGGTCTTCTGGCAACAGCGCCGCATTTCCCAGCTGCAGTACGCTATGGAATTCCAGCAGCGGCAGTTCGAAGAGCAGTCGGGGAAGCTCGCGGCCGAAAAGCTCAAAAACCACCGCAGCGACGTCGTCCAGGCGGCGCAGTGGCTGCACGAGTATTACAAGTCAGACGCCGGGCTGCGCCGCGCCAACGGGTTGTGGCGCGACGATCAGAAGCAGCCGGACTTCGAAGCGATTGGCGCGTGGATTTACGACGTGTATTTGAACGCGCGCGTCGAGGGCAAGACCGAGGAAGAGGCGCGCAAACTGATTACCGACGCCATCCAGGGCAGCGACGAATTTCGTCGGGTCCACGCGGCGAAGTAAACGCCTCGTTCGCGCGCGTTTCCGTCCAGGCCGTTGACGCCACATGGCGTCTGTGCCGGAGCCGGCAACGCGCGCACCGATCATGGATTAATCGAACCGAACAGCACCAGTCGCGCGGCTTCGCGAAGACCACGTGCCGTAAACGGCTTTTCCAGGAACGCCGCGCCATCTTCGAGCTCGACGCGGTTCTCGAACAACATGTCGCTGAAGCCGGTCTGGTACAGCACCTTGACCGTCGGGAATCGCTGCCGGATGTGTTCGGCGAGCTCGCGGCCCTGCATGTCGGGCATCGCGTAGTCGGTCACCAGCAGATCGACACCGCCGCTGTACTCCGCCAGCTTGGTGATCATCTCCGGCCCGCCGCTCGCCATCAGCAGCTCGTAGTTCTCGCGCTGCAGAATCCGCGCGAGGACGTCCAACATCATCGGGTCGTCGTCGACGACGCAGACGGTTTTCTTGATGGTCAGCGGCTTCAGCTCGGCCTGCGGCGGCTTCGGCCGCGTATCGTCTCGCGCGGTGATGGGGTTGGTCGTCAGCGGAATATCGGGAATTTCCAACGGCGCCCGGCCGGCCCCGGCGATCGTCGCGGCGTCCTCGGAGCCGTCGGCCGCAGTCACTCCGGTGTCCCCTGGCGGTGCGGGCGCAGCGACGGGCCGCGGCGGCGCCGGCGGCAAATCGACATTGAATGCGTGCGGCATCTCGCCGTGGCCGACGGCTGCCCACAGGCGGTTCAGCAAATGCTGCGGCAGCCCGAGGTCCACGCCGGCAACGAGGACGTCGGTGCACAGCGATTCGAGCTCGCGGATTCGCGCGCGAAGCTGGTCTTGATTCTGGTCTGACACGAGTTTACCGGCCGACCACACCCGGGCCCCTGCCCCGTCAGGTCCGCCGAAAAAGCTGATAGCCATACTATCCTGCATCCGTTCTGCGCTACGCACATCTCCGCACATGGGCGCACACGCTTCCTTGCGCACATCCGGTGCAAGGAACTTTGCGAAATCGGGCCAGTTTGCCAGCGTTGTCATCACGCGTCTCTCCTGATGCCGTCAGTCATTACAGGAGCCGTGCCACACCCTGGCGCCGCCGTCACATTGTGTCGTTGTCAATATAGACGGCCAAGCCTCGCCAGTTTCTCACCCCGCCGCCCGTCCATGCAAAACCACGACAAAACCGTGTTCTGGTCCCGGAGTGTCCTTGTGTTGATCTCGGCGCGTACTCATAATCGGGAAAGTTTCCCGACAACCTCGCGTGGATTATCAGCGGCTGCTCATCGACCATCTCAATCTGATCGATCAGATCGTGAGGACGACAGCCCGGCGGCGACATTTGTCGGCGACGGAGCGGGAAGACTTTGCCGGCTTCGTCAAATTGCGGCTCGTCGACAACGACTACGCGGTTCTGCGCAAGTTCCAGGGGCGAAGCAGCCTGCGGACCTACCTCGCGGCGGTGATCGAACGCCTCGCATTGGATTATTACGCCGAAAAATGGGGGCGCTGGCGGCCATCGGCGATGGCCGAGCGTCTTGGCGCGATCGCGGTCCACCTCGAACGGTTGACCACGCGAGACGGCCACACGCTCGACGAGGCCATCGGCATCTTACGGGCGAATCATGAGGGCGCGCCGAGCGATCAGCGGCTCCGCGATATCTGGGCGCAATTGCCCGCGCGTGTGCTGCAAACCGACGTCGGCGAAGAAGCGGCCGCCGATTTGGTCGCGGTCGAGCGCTCTGACGCCACGGTGGCTGACGCAGAGCATCAGGCCCACGTGGAGCGGCTCCAGCGCGCACTAGCGAGCGCGTTGGCACAGATTGCGGCCCAGGATCGCGTGCTCATCGCGCTGCGGTTCGATCAGGACCTGCCGATCGCCGAGATTTCCAGGCTGACTGGGAAATCCATTCCAACGCTGCATCGGCGTCTCGACAACAGCGTCAAACAACTGCGGGCGTCGCTGTCGCAGGCGGGCTTCAACCCGCGCGACGTCGCCGCGCTCATCGGTCACCCGTCCATCGCCCTGTCTCCGCTGCTGCGAGCGGAGGTTGAGAAATTCCTGGGCCCCGTCCGTCTATTCAAACGAGATGGTTAATTCACCGGCCCGCGGTTGCCTGGAGCCAGAGGTCATTGCCGCATACGTCGATCACGGCCTCAGCCTGACCGAACGACTGCGGGTGGACACACATCTCGCCTCCTGCCCGCGGTGCGTCGCCCTGCTGGCCGGGGTCGCTCGAACCACCGCGGAACTTTCAACGCAGATGCCGGATACGGACATGACGATGGAGGCCCCTCCGTCCGTCAGGCGCCGGGTCTGGGTGGGTGCGTTGGGCGCTGCGGCGGCCGTCATCGTGATTGTGCTGGCGCCCTCGCTCGCGAGGTCGTGGGTCGATGACGGGACGGGGCTCGTGAGTCTTGTCGACAGTGTCGGTGAACATCGATCGGTTCTCGGCCGGTTGACCGGGGGGTTCCCGCATGCCCCACTGGATGGGCCATCTGCTGGGGGGCAAGATGGCCAGGCCGCCGGGACCGATCGTGTTCTTTTGACCGCCGGCAGGATTCGCGAGTCATTCGGCGAACGAACGACGCCGTCGCAGCTGCACGCGCTCGGCGTTGCGCAACTGCTGGCGGGGCGCCACGACGACGCCGCGCTGTCGCTGTTGGCGGCGGCGCGCGAGCAGCCCGCCAACGCCCGATATCTCAACGACGTCGCGACCCTGCAACTCGAACGCGCGCGCCTCGGCCTGCGCCCGGACGACTTGCCGCGCGCGCTGGCGGCCGCGGACCGCGCGCGCCGGCTCGACCCGTCGCTGCACGAGGCCTGGTTCAATCACGCGCTGGCGATGAATGCGCTGTCGCTGCGCGACCAAGCCAGGGCGTCGTGGATGGAATATCTGCGCCGCGATCGATCGTCGGCATGGGCAAGTGAGGCTCGCGCGCACTTGGAGGCGCTGAATCAGCCGACGCCGGCGCAGGCCTGGGCGTCGCTTGAAGGCCGCCTGCATCAGGCGCTTGACGCCGCGACGGCCGACCACGCCGTGCGCACGCACACCACCGAAGCCAGGCATTTCATCGAAGACACCCTGCTCCCGCAATGGGCATCGGCGGTGGGCGATGGCGGCGATGGAGCGGCGGAGCTGCAGCAACTGCGCCTGATGGCCGACGCGATGCTGCGCGTCGCCGGCGATGCCCTGTATCGCGACGTCGTCGGCTCGATCGATCGTGCCGGCACAGAGGGTGCGACGGCTGTACGCCAGCTGGCGTCAGCGCATCGCGCCTATGCAGATGCAGCTCGATTGTTCGTGCAAGATCGCTTCGCGGAGGCTGGTCCCGCACTCGCGACGGCGCAGAAGGCGCTTGCCGCTTTAAAGAGTCCGTTTGCTCATCGTGTTGCGGTGGATCTCGCCGGGACAATCCTCGTCCGAGGGGACTATGAGGGCACACTTGCCGCTATTCGCGACGCGAAAGGAAGCGCGAGCGCATTGGGATACGCCTACGTGGCCGCCCGTGCGACCTGGTTTGAGGGGTTAATCGCATTCGCACAAGGGCGTTTGAGCGACACCCAATTCCTCTATGAAGAGTTGCTGGCCGCGTTCGAGCGCATGGGCGACGCCGAACAGACGGCCTTGGCTCACAATCTCCTCGCCAGTTACTTCTATTACCTAGGTGACAAACCCAGCGAATGGAAGCATCGCGAACAGGCGCTGAAAGGGCTTGCCGTTTCGCGCTCGCAGCGATTCAGGACCCAGATCGTGAATACCGTCGCACTCTCGCTGCGACAGGACAATCCCGAAGGCGCGCTGACCCTTTACAACGAAGCGCTCACGCACGCACGCGCCGGACGCACGGTATTAGTAATTGAAGTACTCGCGCAGCGTGCAACTACCCTCGCGATGCTCGGCCGATGGTCTGAGGCGGCTGTTGATGTCGCCGAGGCGCGTCGCGAACTGGCCAGTATCCGAGAACCGCGACTCCAGCAGCTGTACGAACTGTTGATCCTTGCGCCTGAGGGCGAACTGCAGCGACAGCGCGACGCGTCCCAGGCGGTTGCGACCGCCGCACGTGCCCTGGACCTGATTGCGGCACGAAACAACCCGTCCGATCGGATTCGCGTCCCCGTCTTTCAGCTACAGCTTGCGAAGGCCAACGTCGTATGGGGACGGACGCACGCGGCCAAGGTGGCACTTGCGAACGGCATTCGAGCGTTTGACGAGGAACGCGCGAGCATGCCGGACGAAGGCCGGCTGTCGGCGCTCGACCAGTCATGGCAACTGTTTGAAGTTGCCGTTCAGATTGCAATCAAAGAAAAGGACTTCGCGAAGGCTTTCGAAATGTCGGAACGCGCGCGCACCCGAACTTTGGCCGAAGCGCGCCGTGCCGCCGCGCCGCGCTCTCTCGCGGACGCGCAAGCGTCACTTGCGGACGATGAGGCAATCGTCGCCCTGAATCAATTCAACGACGAATTGGCTGTTTGGGTGATTCGGAAACACACGTTGCAGGTTCAAGTGCGCGCCGTGCGCCGCGTCGACGCGGCTCGGCTGATCGCTCGGCAGCACCACGAAATGTGGACGAAGGCGACTCAGCCGAACGCCAGTCAGGAACTATTCGATCAGATCATTCGACCCGTTTTCGACGGATTGCGCGACGTCGGCCGCCTTGTCGTCGTCCCTGACCACACCTATCAGGACGCGGCGTTCGCGGGGTTCTGGGACGCATCCCACAGACGGTACCTCGTCGAAACGGTGTCGATCGCATTATCGCCGACCGTCGATGGCTACCTCAGCGCAAAGCAGTCACCGATTGAGGCAAGCGCTCGCGATCCTTTGATTCTCGGGGGGCCCGATCGTGAGGCTGACGAAGTGGCGCGAGCAGTCGCGGCGGCTTACCCGACCGCTTCACTCTTAACCGGCGCGTCCGCAACACGAACGCGGTTCTTCGGAGAGGCG
>DASPNQ010000022.1:0-33930 GCA_035626435.1 Vicinamibacterales bacterium | reverse complement strand
ATCCGCGCGGCGACGCGATCGCCCTCGATGCGCTCGAGCACCTCAACCGGTAGTCGCGTCTGGAACACCGACCGCGATAGCATCAACGCGGCCGCCAGCATGCGTTCCATGCGCGCGTCGCGCGCTCGCTCGAAGACGAGCGACCACTGCAGGGGGGCACCCACAGCCCAATCAATATCGGCAATCAACCGTATCGACTCCCACAAATGGCGAAAGCCGTGGAGCACGAGCACCAGCAAATGATCTTCATTAGCGAGTGTCCGCAGCGCAGCACCTGCGGTGTTGATTTCGATTGAGCGTCCCACCAGTGTCTCGGACTCCAATCGAACGGCCAGCGGCCAGTTCGCTACGGTGGTCTGCAACTCAACGACCGTCAATCCCAGTTGTTCAGGAAACAGCACCACCTCACGATCGGCCTGCGGCCAGATGCCCCCGAATGCGCCGGCCGTCGCGTCATACTGGGTGTACCCCGTTCCGAGAACGGCGTCACGAGCGCGGTGGATGTCGCGGCGTCCGACCAGCACATCGATATCGTGACAGGGCCGAAGTCCCAGGTGGCCGTACACCCTACTGGCCAGTACCGGTCCCTTGCACAGCGCGGCTCGTACCCCCGCGGCGTCGAGGATTTGCAAAAGCCGAGACGCCTGGGCACAGCGCGACATGTTTGATGCGGTCACCTCCGCAAAGTCTGCCGCCATGCGTTCATGGAGGTGTGCGGGACACGCCACATGGGCGCGGAGCAACCCATGCCGCAGCAGCGGCAACATGCCGTTGGCGACTGCAAGATCGATCACCGCCCGCCAATCGCCACCGGCGGCGAGCGCTCGTGACTCGGACCGGGCGGCTGGCGACGCCTCACGGGCTGCGCACAGCATCAGCAGCCGCTGTTCAGTCGTCCGGGCCATCACGTGAATCAGTATACAAGTCGCTTCCTACGGCCGACGTTGACGAAACCCATCACCGCCGTCCACAATTTCGCAGCGTCACGTGGCGCTCCTATGCGCTTCGCCGTCGTCGTTGGGTTGCTCACTGCGTTGCGCCTCTATGTGATGACGCAGGTTCCCTTGACCGGCGATGAGGCGTATTACTGGCAATGGTCGCAGCACCTCGCGCTTGGCTATTACGATCATCCACCGATGGTCGGTTGGGTCATCGCGATGTTCACGTGGATCTTCGGTACATCGGTTTTTTCGGCGCGACTTGCGGGCCCGCTGAGTTCGGCGGTGACAGCCCTGATCGTTTATAGGCTGGCGAGGGAAATCAGTGAACAACAGCGCGTCGCCCTCCTGGCCGGGTCGCTCGTACTGACGGCACCACTCCTGTCGGTTGGCGCCCTCGCGATTACTCCCGACACGTTGCTCTTGCCAGCTTGGGCGGCGTGCGTGCTTCTGCTGTATCGTGCGCTGTTCGAAGACAATCGCCGCGCTTGGTGGTGGGCCGGTGTTGTGCTCGGCATCGGCATCTTGAGCAAGTTCACCGCGTTCTTGCTGATCCCATTGCTCTTCGCGTTCCTAGGCACATCGCCGACTCACCGGCAATGGCTGCGACGCCGCGAGCCGTACGTATTCGTATTGATTGGCACCGCCGTTGCGAGTCCGCTGTTCTGGTGGAACGCCACGCACGGATGGCAAACGTTCGTGTATCAGGCGACGCTGCGGCTCGGGCACGTCGAACTGGCCGGCCCTCCAGGCGTGCGGCACCTGGCCGACTTCCTCGTGCAACAGGCGATCATGCAATCGCCGGTCGTCTTCGCCCTTGCTGTGTTCGTCGTCGTGCGCGGTCTGATGGGCGCCGGCCGGGATCCGCGGCCGGTGTTCCTGGCGACGTTCGGAGGCGGCATCGTGGCGTGCTTCACGCTGATGAGCCTGTACGCGCCGGTCAGAGGACACTGGCCGATCGCGGGTTATCCGATCTTGATGATCGCGATCGCGTGGTGGCATTTCCGCCTGGGCACGCCGTATCGAGCCACGGTCATCGCTGGTCTCATTGTGGCAGTCGCGACCACGTCGGCCGCCTACGCGGTACTGGTCCGGCCACAGATCCTGTTCGATTTCGTATCGGCCTATGCGGTGAAGAACCGCACTGTCAACCAAGGGAACACTCTGCGGGCGGAAAACCTGGCCGAGATCTTTGGATACGAGGGCGCCGCCGAGTACCTGCGAGGGGTGGTCGCTGAGATGAACGAGCAGGGACCGACGTTCGTCGTCACTGATTCGTATGCGCTGTCGAGCGTGCTCGCCTTTTACTCAGGCATCGAAACGCACGTGCTCGGCGGCTCGGTGATGGGGCGGGCTTATGCGGAGTGGGATCGTTTCGATACCCTGGCCGGTCGCGACGGCGTGTTCGTCGATCTGGCGCCGTACGGCGCCAGGCGAGGCATCGTCGCTCTGCTGAGTGGGGCCTGTCAACGCGTTGAGGGCGACCCGCCGGTGCGGCTGTTCGTCGGCGTCCAGCCGATTCGGCCCTTCTACTTCATTCGCTGCTACGGCTTTCGGCCTGCCGGGGTCGACGTGCGTCCGCGGTGAGCGTGGTCGGCGGACGCTTCGCTGTCGTAGTCTTGGTGGTCACCGCCTTGCGCCTCCACGTGATGACGGAGGTGCCATTGACGGGTGCCGAGGCCTATTACTGGCAGTGGTCGAGACACCTGGCGCTCGGTTATTACGATCACCCGCCGATGGTCGCATGGCTGATTGCGTTGTCGACCGCCGTGTTCGGTACATCGGTGTTTTCGGTGCGGTTGATGGGGCCGCTCTGTTCGGCACTCATGACGCTGATCGTCTGGCGACTGGCCAGGAAGCTCACGGGTAGTGTGCGCGTCGCGCAGATGGCGGGCCTACTGGTGTTGGTCACCCCGTTTATTTCAGTCAGCGCCATGGCCATGACGCCGGATAGCGCCCTGTTGCCCGCATGGGCGGGTTGCGTGTATCTGCTGCGTGTCGCGATTTCGGAAAGTCGCCGGGCATGGTGGTTTGCCGGCATCGCGCTCGGGATTGGCATCCTCTGCAAGCTGATGGCCCTGCTCCTCGTGCCGTCCCTCTTCGCCTATCTGTTACTGTCGCCGACGGATCGGCGCTGGCTGCGACGAAAGGAACCGTATCTGTTCGTGCTGGTCGGGCTGATGGTCGCGAGTCCATTCCTCTGGTGGAATGTGACGCATGATTGGCAGGCGTTGAGTTATCAGGCGAACTACCGGTTCGGCAGTGCGCACATCACCGCGCCGAGCACACGGTATCTGGGCGATTTCTTCCTGCAACAGGCCGTTAATCTGTCGCCGATCATCTTCGTCCTCGCGATGTTCGCGGCAGTTCGCTGTGTAGTGCGCGGTGTGCGGCGCGAGGGCGGCGACCTGTTTCTCGGCGTGTTCGGCGGCGTGATGATCAGCTTCTTCACGCTCACCAGCCTGTATACGCCGACGCGCGGCTACTGGGCGATGCCGGCGCACATCGTACTGCTCGTCGCAATTCCATCGCTTTATGCGCACCTGGGCAGCGTCTATCGCGTCGCCGTCATGAGCGGGATCGTCATCGCGGGGACCATGACGGCGACTGTCTACGCACTGTTGATCCGGCCGCAGACGGCGTTCGACCTGGTGTCGCGTTTCGACATCCCGACGCGAACGATGAACAGGCCCGACACCTTGAGGGCGGCGAACCTTGCCGAGATTTTCGGGTACGAAGGCGCCGGGCGCGCGCTCAAACGCGTGGTCGCTGAGATGTCCGCATCTCGCCCGTCCTTTGTAATCACGGATACTCACGAACGATCGAGTCTCCTCGCATTCTATTCCGGCCTTGAGACCCACGTGATTGGCAGCTCGATCAGGGGGCGCGCCTACGATGAGTGGAGTCGATTGGACACGTTGGCCGGCCATGACGCGGTGTTCGTGGACGTGGTGCCGTACGGCGAACGCCCATATATTGTTGACCTGCTGAGGCGAGCCTTCGCCAGCGTCGAGACCGACCCGCCGCTGCACCTGATGGTCGGCGCACAACCGATTCGTCCGTTCTATTTCTTCCGCTGTCGCGGGTTCAGGCCCGATGGCCTGGACGCCAACCGCCGGTGATCATGCCAACCAGTCCGCTGGGTCCCCTTGGCGTTCGCCGCGGTCTATTGCCGGCCCGATGCGAGCTGGTCAGGCTCGCGGACGGTTCAACGGCCGTGCTGAAGGACTTCTCGGCCTTCGAGGATCCGATCCGGCGCGCGCTCGGCCGAATCGCGGCGCGGCGGGAACAACGCGCCTACGAACGGCTCCAGGACCTGAAGGGCGTTCCTCGGCTGCTCTCGGCCCATGATCGTCCGGCGTTGCTCCTCGAGTGGATCGACGCCAGGCCGCTGACCGAACGTCCGCCGATCGTCGATCCGGGCGTGTTCGTGGCTGCACTCGAGGATCTACTCGGACAAATCCACGCGCGGGGCGTCTCGCACGGCGAAGTCCGACTCGCGCACGTGCTGGCCGACTCCGGCGGCCGGCCGTGGCTCGTCGACTTTGCGACCGCCACGGTGACGGATGTCCGACAGCCAAGCACGCTGTATCGCCTGCAACGTCGGCTCGATCGTTACGGCTGGCTGCTGATCAAACAGCGTTTGCTGCCTGGAGCCTTGACCACACGTGAGCTCGAAGAGCAGCGGCGCGACCGCGCACTCGCGTTCCTGTTTCGCCACGGCACCATCTAGTGCGCATCGACAGTCACCCGGCCGCATGATCGACGCCAGCGTCATCGTCGCGACACACAACCGCGCCGCCCTCGTCGCGCGGTGTATCGACTGCCTGCTCGCGCAGAGCTACCCTCGCCAGCGGTACGAGATCATCGTGATTGACGATGGGTCACAAGACGACACTCAGCAGCGGCTGCAGGCGCACGCCAAGGCCGGGTTGCTCCACTACCTTTGCCTGCCGAATCAGATCGGAGCTGGGCCGGCGCGCAATGCGGGCCTCGAGCGCGCGCAAGGGGCAATCGTGATATTCGTCGACAGTGATGCGTTCACCCCGCCCCATTTTATTGCCGCCCACGCCGACGCGCACCGGCGCTCGAGCCGCTGCGTGGTCGATGGACCAGCGATCAACATCACTGTGTCGCCGTTGGATGGCGTGCTCCCGTTCAAGAGCCTGCGCGTGCGGCTGCTGGCGGCGCTCGGCTTTGGGGGAGTTCCGTTCATCACCGTGAACGCTTCGTGCCGTCTCGACGACATTCGCCGGCTTGGTGGATTCGATGCGGCATTCAGTACTCGGTACGGGTGGGAGGACACCGAGCTGTTCATGAGATTTAAGGCAGCAGGATTAAGACGAGTCCGCGAGCGCGCCGCCTGGCTGCTGCACGCAGGGGATGCCGATCGCGATCTTCAGTTGCGCGGCCGCCGCCGGTTCGAATGCGGTCTAAACGCGCCGCTGCTCTATGCCCGTCACCCGGGGGACGAGACCCTTCGCCTGCTCGATATCGACGCGCCGAAATGGCTGGAGCGTATGTCGAGACTGGGCTTGGACGCCGAACGGGTGGAACGATGGTGCCTGGAGCGCGAAGCGTCCCCGTTGAAACGTCGCCTGCTGACGCCCATCTACCTCCGCCAGCAATACGCTCTTGGACTGCTCGCTACCGGATGGCCTGATGCGTGCCGCATCAGGAAGGAATCCGCGTGAAGCTTCTTGTGACGATCAACGGCCCCGGTGAGGCCGCCGGATGGCTGGGACCAATCACTGACGCCGTCGCGCGGCATCCGGAGGCCGACATGTTGATCGATGTCGTCGTTACCCCTTGTCAATGGGCCAGCGGTCGAGAGACACCGGTCGTCGATGGTTTCCCCGGAGTGGCACACGTGGAAAAACTCATGCCTTACCTGGGAAGGGCACTGACCGGCCGGTTGACGGATCGGCCGTCGTTGGTGCTGCATCTTGGTGGCGATCCGGTGTACGCCCTGGTCCTGTCACGCGTCCTCGGGACCGAGGCATGGACCCATGGCACGAGCGCCCGATTCCGTCGGGCGTTTCAACGATTCCTGGTTCCGGATGAACGCACGGCCAACAAACTCCGCGATCGTTCGGTTGAACCCGGGCGGATTGCCGTTGTCGGACAATTGGTCACCGACAGCGTGCTGAGCAGGCGCCGCGTGTCTCCGGCGCGAAACCAGGCGTTGACAGTCGCGTTCCTTCCCGGCAGCCGCGATTCGCACGTCGGCGCGCTCGCGCCCTATTACACAGCGGTCGCGCAATTCGTCGCGGACCGTGCGCGCGATGTTCGTTTCGTGATGCTCGCGTCACGTTTCGTCGGGCAAGATGTGGTGGTGTCGAAGTTGGCCTCGGCGGGCTGGGTCCCAGCCTCACCTGGTGATGACATCACGCTGGCGCGCGCCGGCATGGTCATGACCGTCAAGCAAGGTGGCGTCGAAGAGCTCGATGGCGTGGATGTCGCAGTGACGCTTCCGGGCACGAACACGCTGCAACTCGCCGCTCTGGGAGTCCCGCATGTCGCCATCGTCCCGGGACATCGTTCGGAGTTGATTCCGTTGCCGGGGCTGCTGGGCTTGATCAACTCGTGGGGAGGGGCGCCGGTTCGCCGTGCCATCCTCAAACACGTCAGCCGCCGCTTGCCGTATTTGGCGATTCCCAACATCATCGCCGACGAGCTGGTGGTGCCGGAGTTTCGCGGCACTGGTGGACCCGACGAGTTCCTGCCGTCCGATGTCGCGGAGGAAGTGGTGGCGTTGCTTGGCGATCCAGGCCGGCGCCGAGCGATCGGTGAACGTTTGAGAGCTATTGCCGGGCCGGGTGGCGCCGGCGATCGCTGCGTTCAACTACTCGATCGATGGCAGCAGCGCGCCATTCTTTCTTGAGTCCGGAAAGATAGGCGTGCTGAAGCGCGACGGTGCGAGCGACAGACACGGTCCCCATGCGGCTGCGGCAGTGGCGCCATAGACTGCCGCCCTCCGGCATCAATGCGTGCCATGCCCACGATAACGGATTGAGGCCCAGGCGCAACGCGATACGCGGATCGCGGTGCTTGCGATAAAAACGCACGGTGGACGCACCGGCCATCCGCATCTTCTCGCACCGCTCCTCGAGCGGCACCGGATGGCAGTGATAGTTCACCGCGCGTGGGAGGTAACGAATCGCCACTCCCGAACGAGCGAGGCGATAGCCGAGCTCCAGGTCCTCGTGGCCGTAGCCGGTGAACGACTCATCGAATGGACCGCATTGGACGAGCAACCCGCGCGGCACCGACGCATTTCCCGTCAAGAAGTACATCCACGATAACCGACTCCGGTTGTCAGGATGCCGTGTGCGCCGTCGCTTGGGATCGCGGCGCACACTCTCGATCTCATTGATGTCGTCGACTTGGATCTCGCATCCTACGATGGCAGTCTCGGAGCGTGTGACGTGCGCGTCGGCGTGCGCTTCAAGCCAGTCGGCTTCGGGTATGGTGTCCGCGTCGGTGAAGACGACGATCTGACCACGCGCGGCTGCAACACCGCGATTCCGAGCGCCCGCTCGCCCAGCGTCCGGCGCAGGCAGCCAGTGAAGATTCGGCAGTTGCATCTCCTTCACGAGCTGCGCGGTTCCGTCGGTCGAACCGGCGTCGCACAGCATGATTTCGAAGCGACTGGCGGGATAGGTCTGCGCGGCAAGCGCCGGCAAGACGTGCGCGAGGGTATCGCGCCGGTTCAGTGTCGGTATGACGACGCTCAAATCGGGTGGCACAGCTCGCCCTCAATGGCACGAAAGTAATGCGCTCGCTGCAACAACCACGCTCCGAGACGGGCGGCACCGCGCATTTCGCCATCGCCGTCCCGGCACGCAAGCCGCCGCCACAGCGGTTCGCATTTCGCGGCCCACAAGTTCGCGCGCATTCGGACCGGTGAAATGCCCGTCGACAAACGCGCGCGCCATGACGGCGCCTTCCGCACGTAAAGGACCGCACTGCGGCCGCTCGCCTCCGCTTGTGAGAGCAGGCGTGGAAGGTCGGAACCACGCCAGCGCGGCTTCACGTGATAGACCACCGCGCCGGCGCTGCGACGCCGGCGAAGACCCAGTCGGCGCAACCGATCGCCAAATTCGAGATCCTCCCAACCGTACTCCGTAAAGGCTTCATCGAATAGACCAGCCGCGAGCAGATCGGACCGGCGTACGGATGCGTTGCACGTCCAGAAGAAAGACGACGAAAAATCGGCCAACCGCGCTTTGGGCGTGCGTGGCACGACTGGAGCTTCAACATGTCGGACGGTGCCGTTGACGACCGCGGCACCCGCGTTGGATCCGTGTGTGTGCGCGTGCGCATCTATCAGAGAGGGTGTCGCCAGGACGTCGTCGTCCAGGAACAGCACGATCTCACCGCGCGCCGCGAGAATCCCGGCGTTCCTCGCTCGCGCGAGACCGGCGTGGGCCTGGTGGACGTAGCGCAGCGTGTACGGCGGCGATAACCTTGCTACCATCTCAGCCGTACCGTCCTCGCTGCCGTCATCGACAACAACAACTTCAAACAACTCTCGAGCGGTTGTAATGGAGAATAGCGATGTCAGGCACCGGCGCAGCGACTCGCAGCGATTGTGAGTGGAGATCTGAACGCTTACCAACACGCTGTGTTCATTATCATTAATTTGCGGCGCGCTTTAAGGGGGACCTCTGAACATTCTCATCAGTGCCGGTGAAGTGTCTGGCGACGTGGTGGGCGCCTTGCTGGTGGACGCAATTCGCGCTGATTCTCCCGGTAACACAGTGCTGGGCATTGGTGGGCCGCGTATGGCCGCTGCCGGCGCGCGCATTGTCTTCAAGACCAGTCACCTCGGCACAGTAGGTCTCGCGGAAGCATTGGCGACGGCTCCGGGGTTCTGGCACGCGTTTAAGGCGCTGCGGCAGCTCGTGCGCGAGCACAATCCCGACGTCGCCGTCTTGATCGGTAATGACGTGTTCAACCTGGTCGCTGCCCGGTGGCTGCGGGCCCAGGGCGTACCGACCGTCTCTTTGTTCCCGCCGCAAGTGTGGATTTGGCGATCGTTGGCGAGATTTGTCGTCAACAGTTTTGACGTCGTGTTGACGTCCTTTCCGGAGGAACAGCGGGAATACGGGCGCGTGCGCACGTCGACGCACGTCGCATTCGTCGGGCATTATCTGGCTGACCTGCTCCAGCAGCGAACGGCCACCACCATCGCCGACGCGCGATCGCGAATTGGGCTGCCTGACGCCGGCCGGGTGATTACGTTGATGCCAGGAAGCCGCGGCCATGAGATCCACGAACTACTGCCGCCGTTGGCGGCCGCAGCGGCGCGTCTGAGCTCAGAACACCCGCACACGCACTTCCTGGTGCCGGTCGCTGAAGCGACGCATCGAGCGTTCATCGAAGACACCTTGAGGGCGTACGGACCCGATATACGCGTCACGATTCTCGACGGCTCGAGCCATGACGCGATGACAGCCGCAGACGTGTTGCTGGTCGCGTCAGGGACCGCGACGCTGGAAGCGGCGTTGCTAGGCGTGCCGATGATCATTCTGTATCGCGGATCGCGATTCACATTTGCGGTCGGGCGAGCGCTGGTCAGGCTTGGCGTGCTGCGGTCCACCACGGTCGGGTTGCCAAATCTGATTCTTGGAAAGCGTGTTGTTCCCGAACTTCTACAGTTGGCTGTGACGCCTGAGGCGATTGCGTCGGCGGCCGACAAGCTTCTGGGGTCGCCGCAGCATCAGCGCGATATGGTGACCGCACTCGCCGAAGCTGGCCGCCGTGTCGCGACAGGCGAGGCCCTGAAGCGCGCCGCGCAGACCGTTCTCGAACGGGGCCGCGCGCACCAGTCCCTCAGCCTCCCTCACCGAGGCTCCGCCTCCAAGGGCTCGAAGGGCGGCAAAATGGGCTGCCCCCGTGACTCAATCTTGATTACCGAGGACGAAGCATAATGGTGCGGTTGTTCCGCTAAGGAGTGTTTGTCATGCGTGTTCAAGTCTTTCTTCTCATCGCCGGGTGGTGCATCGCGTCAGCCGCCGGCTCGGCTCAGGCCATTCCTGATGTGAAGCTGCCGGCGTCGCCACAGGGCCAGGCCGCGATTCAAGTCGGCGGCCGGTGGGAGAAGACTCCCGAAGGCGGACAGACCTATCGGGACGGCAAGTGGATCGTCGTCGACTATGGACGGCCCCTGCTTCGCGGTCGTACCGAAATCTTCGGCACCGGCGCCGACTACGGCAAGCTGGTCAACGCGGGTGCCCCGGTCTGGCGTGCCGGCGCCAACAACACTACGCGCTTGACCACCCAGGTGCCGTTGCAGATTGGCGGCACGACGATCGCGCCCGGCATCTACAACGTGTTCGTGGACTTGAAGCCCGGCACGTGGACGCTCGTGCTCAGCACGCAGCCGGTCCAGGAGAAGTTCGACCCGAATGACAAGGTGCGCCTGGCTGGCGCCACCAATTACGATCCGAAATTCGACGTGGTGCGCGCGCCGATGATGGTGCGCACGGCGGATGCGTCGCTCGAACAGTTCACTATTGGCTTCACCAACGTCAGCGATACCAAAGCGACGATGTCGATGGCGTGGGACAAGACCGTGGCGACGATTGACGTCACGGTCGGCGCGGGCGCGAAGTAGACACCCGCTTCGCGCTGATCGTCCTGGCCGTCGCGGAACGCTTTCTCGCAGGCGCCCGTCGCAGTGGGACCGGTGGGTCGGGGTCACGCCCTGCGCGCTTGCCGCGACGAAAATACTGGACCGTCCCACGGCGAGCTATCGCGTCTGCGCGACCGACGCATGGGGAACTCGTCGTGCGCATCGCCGCCTCGCTGCCGGAGGCACGGGCGAGGTGTATCGTGCGCGCGATACGCACCTGAATCGCGTGGTCACACTCAAGATTCTGCCCGAGTTGTTTGCGCTCGACATCGAACGCCTCGTGCATGTCTCGCCCGGGCGATCGAAAGGCTGAATGAACACGGTGAGTCATGACGCTCGGTCAGCTTGATCGTGCTATGACCAAAAGGACGGATGAGCGTGGTGAACAACCGCGCTATGACCCTTCACCGCACTATTGACGCCAGAGATAACTGATTTTGAGGAACGCTTGTCTGCCCACCTGGGTTTTCGGATGGTCAATCCGGGTGGCGGGCTGTCCGTCGGGAGCAGGCGTCAGGTTCTGGAACCCGCTCGTGTAGCCCGCATAGATCGCCGTCGACGGTCCGAGCTGGTAGGTGAAGAGCAGGTCCGCGCCGAGGCGCTTGTCGTGTTCCAGGCTCACCAGTGATGGATCGGAGCGCACGCCGTTGTAGTCGGCGATCGCGCGGACCGACAATTCTCGCGTGAACTGATAGCTGAATGTCGAACGGGCGATGTTGTTCGAGAAGATCGGTCTGCCGTCGTGTGTCCGCAACTCGCTACGCAGGTGGGTGAGATCAAGCCGAAGACGTGGTGTCGGCCGGAACGTCAGACCCGCGGTCACGTTGCGCGATGCGCCCGTGTGCGGAGACTGACCGCCGGCAGGAAAGTAGTTCGGGGTGACGCCCCACTCGTAACCCTCATTGATCGCCAACCAACTGAGCCATTCAGTCGTGACGTTGATCGTCTGAATGTGACCGCGCAGGTCAACGCCTCCGAACAACTCGGAGCTTTCCACTCGCCTGACGAAGATCTGCGTTCGTCCTTTGAGGTGGATTTCGAACGGATACCGGACGATCCATTCCTGCAGCGCGCCTGCATGATTCCAATTCAGGCGGAGGTAGGTGTTGGGACCGAACGCGACGACTGGACCGCGGCGCGGCCGCCAGCGGTACTCACCGTACTGCTCGATCTGTCGAATGTCAGTTCGAGGGACGAAGCCAAGCGCCGCACGAAAGCCGGGGCTGCGATCACTGTAGAACGCGCTGTAGAGCAGCCGCCGACTGCTGTAAAACAGCGACGCGTTGTAGGCCGAACCAGGCACAACACGTTGATCCGCGCGCTCGGTGTGACTCGCCGCCGCCTGCCCCGCAAACACCCAGTTGGGCGACAGCTTCCACCTCACGTCAACGGCGCCGACGCGATTCGTGGCGTCGGGATGATCTCGCGACGTCGCAAACACACCGATAGTCGACTGCGCGCCCAACTCGCGCTGCAGTCGTCCTATCACCAGCGTCGCGGGACCGGCGTCGATGAACCCTTGATCGTCGGCGACGATCGCGCCGAACGACCACGGTCCAGTCTTTCCCGTCACGCGCCCGCCCAACTGCGGGTTCTGGATCCGCCTGGAAAAGAACAGCATTTCAGGAACATTGCGTGTCGTCGGATCGGTCGTCGCGGTGCGCACATACCTGAATACGGAGGCGCTCTCCAAGAAGAACGGACGCTTCTCTGGATAGAACAGCTCGAAGCGCTGGTTCACGGCGACCTGGGGCTGATCGGACTCGACCTGGCTGAAATCGGGGTTCAGAGCGACGTCAATCGTCACGGCGTCGCGCCACACTGCTTTCGCGTCGAGACCGGCGCGCCGGTCGAACAGCGACGTAAACGTGCTCGTACGGGAGTTCAGGTAGCGGCCGCGCGACATCGCCGCATATGGGATCAGTTGAATGTTGCGGCCGCCCGCGATCCGCAGCGGACGCTCGATCGCCGCGAACTGGGGGATCGTTCCTTCAACGCGACGGGTGAGGTACGGCCAGAACGACTGCTCGTTGTTCCGCGGAATGATGCGCGACACCGCCAGCCCCCAGGTGCCCCCTGACTCGGCGTTGATGCGGAGACTCTTGAACGGAATGGTCATCAACACTTGATAACCGTCATGGGTCAGCCGACCCGACGACCGCCACACGGCATCGAAACTGTAGTCGTCATCGCGGCCTTCGCTGGACATCGCGTCGGCTTGAACGCCCAGTGGGTTCACGGCGAATAGGTAGGCTCGTCGGCGATCGTGAAAGGTGTCGAGCATCACGATCACCTGATCGTCCTGGGCGATCGCGTCTCGTTTGCTGAGGCGGGCCCGAACGCGATCGGGAGTGCGGTCGTGACAGACGAAGGCCACGTACAGATTGTCACTGTCGTAGCCCAGGTAGGCGCTGGTGCGTTCCGACGCGGGATCGCCGTCCTTCGGGTCGCGTTGTCTGAACTCGCTCAGATGCACCGCCTCTGGCCAGGATGCCGAATGGCTCAGGCGTTCGAGCGACGGCGGTCCCGCGATTTCTGGCAACGACGTCGTCATGGACTGGCCAAACGCAGGCGTCGCCGCCACGAGCACTGCTATTAGTATGTAACAAATGTTACAAAACATCTGTAACATATACTTAATCTAGCGCCGGCCGTCAACCAGACTTTGCGCGTATCGATGTTCGACTATGCGGTCTCCCTATGGAGTTCCGCGTCGAGCAACGACCGTTGCGATGCGGTGGCAGCTAGCGACATGTATCTTATGTAATGTAACATCAGTTACATAACATGGTTACTTGACGCAGTAACCGCGTCTAGGGCGGGGCTACGCAAATGAACCGGCGCCAAATGATGGGTGCGCCGATTTACGCGCGAGCCTCCGTGCCCGCCACCCTTGGCGTGTTGCGGCTCGCGCCGATGCCACCGCGATGCTGGTGCAAACACCATCGTGGTGGATCGTCGCGTGGACCGGAACCGCACCCTCACGGTCTCCGACCATTGCGTGGGCACGTCGACCACCACCAGGACGAATTCCGTGACGGGCGTACCGTGAGGAACATTCCGAAATAATTTCCCACGCGATCGCGGGCAGGTGCGGGTGCAAAGGTGACGCGAAGATACGAGCGTGGTAGCCATGGCGATCGCGGCGAGGCGGCGGCAAAGCCGTCGGCGCGTGGCCAGCGTGTCCGGCAAACTCGCCGTCGCATGACCGCGCAAGATCCGGCGTGCAGCAGTGAAGACCGGTAATATGGACTGGTCATGAACAAGGTGTTGGTGGCGCTGCTTACGTTGATCTGCTGCGCGGGATGCAACACGCCGAGCGCGCCGACCCCGACGCCGCCGCCACCACCGGTGGTGACGACGCCCCCGGTGCCGGATCCGCCGGAGATCACGTGCCCGGCGCCGATTACGGTGTCCGCTGTGACCAGCGTCGGCGCTACGGTGATCTACGCGCTTCCTGAAAGTCGCAAAGGACAAGGCAGCGTGTCGGTGGCCTGCACGCCTGCGTCAGGCACCAGGTTTCCGGTCGGCATCACGCAGACCGAATGTGTCGCCACCGATTCGCTGAACCGGACCGGATCGTGCACCTTTGCGGTGACCGTCGCCGCGCCGCCGCGCCTGCGCGCGACGCGATTCATGGCGTTCGGCGACAGCCTCACCGAAGGCCAGACCATCCTCAGCAACGATCCCTATGATCTGTTCGCGCCGCCGGCCACCGCGTATCCAACAGTGCTCGGCCAGTTGCTGTCGGCACGCTACACCGATCAAACCATCACCGTCTTCAATCGCGGCCGTCCCGGTGAGCAGGCCTCGAGGGCGCTGTCGCGCTTCATCGCGACGTTTCTCGCCGACCGTCCCGACGCCGTGGTGTTGATGGAGGGCTACAACGACATCAAACAGAATCCCAACGACAGCGAAGGGATCGCCAACGCGCTGGCTGGGATCACCGAGCTGGCCGGCGAGGCGCGCCGCCGCGGCGCGCGTGTCTTCATCTGCACGCTGGCGCCGGGCAGGCCCGGCCGGATCGAGATCGCGAGGTCCACGCTCGACTACGTCAACGAGCGCATCCGCAACATCGCGCGCACCGAAGGCGCCGTGCTGGTCGACGTGTTCGGTGCCCTGCTGCCGGAGGTGAACGCCAACGTCACCATCGACGGCCTGCACCTGACTCCGCTCGGCTACCGGCGGGTGGCGGAGGCGGTTTTTGCGGCGATTCGCGCCGACCTCGAAGTCAGATAACGCGCTTACGACATGACGCGTCGGTCCGCGGCAGCCTGGATCCCGGCACTCGACGGCCTGCGCGGCGTCGCGATCCTGCTCGTGATGCTGCACCACTTCACCAACTACCGGCCGACCGCCGGCTTCGACGCGCTGATCGGGCATGTCGTGTTTTTCTGCTGGATCGGCGTCGACCTGTTCTTCGTGCTGTCCGGCTTCCTGATCACCGGGATCCTGCTCGAGACGCGTGACAGCCCGCGGTATTTCACGACGTTCTACGCCCGCCGCACGCTTCGCATCTTCCCGCTGTACTACCTGGTGCTGTTCATCGCGTTCGTCGTCCTGCCGCGGTTTCCGGCAGTGCACCCGGTGCTCGCCGGGCAGGCCGACGTCCCGCCGCAGTGGCCCTATTGGCTGTACCTGGCGAACATCTCGATCGCCAAAGGCGGGTGGGTCCATGGCTGGGTGGACGTCGCGTGGTCACTCGCCATCGAAGAACATTTCTATCTGCTTTGGCCGCTGGTGATTTGGCTCTCGCCACCGCGAGTGGTGGCGGTGCTGTGTGGTGTCATCCTCCTTGCCGAGCCGACGGCGCGCGCGATCGCGCGCGGCGCCGATATCCAGCCGCTGCCGATTTACGTGCTGACCTGGTTTCGGCTCGATGGGCTAGCGATGGGCGCGCTGCTGGCCGTCGCGCACCGGCGTGGCCTGTTTCCTGCGCTCGATCGCTGGGCGCCGGCGGTCGTGGTCCTCGGTGTGGCGGGCATCATCACCGTCTCGGTGCTGGGCGGCAGTACGTGGTGGTGGAACCGGCTGATGCAAATCTACGGCTATTCCCTGATCGCGGTCACCGGCGGCGCGATGTTGGTCAGCGCCGTCAACCGGCCGGCGGACCGTTGGTGGCCGCGGATGATGTCGGCGGGATGGCTGCGCGCGTTCGGCAAGTACAGCTACGCCTTGTATCTGATTCACCCGCCGGTGATGTACGCCGTCCGCGAGTACGTCTTCAACCCGCTGAACTACGAGAAGGTCGGGCTCGCGCCGTGGAACGCGCAGATGCTGTTCTACGTCCTGGCCGGCGCCCCGGCATTTGCGCTGGCGTGGCTGTCGTGGCGGCTGTTCGAGTCGCCGATTCTCAGGCTGAAGGCGCGGTTTCCCTATTGACGTTTCGGACGCGGGCCGCCTGAACGCGCAAGGACGCTGTCCAGCTCTCGGGTGCGCGGGGAAGAAAAGCGCCTCGTTCGCCGTCCAATGGTCATGCGAACACTATTCGTCGCGGCGGCTATCCTGCTCCTCGGTCTGGCTGTAAACGCGCAGACGCCGGACTCCCTGTCGCGCCGCCCGGATCTCGGCGTGGCGATACGCCCGCCGTCCGGAGCGAACCCAGCTCGCGTTGTCCGGGTCGTCCAAGGCTCGGCGCTGGCCCAGGCGGGACTTCGCGCCAATGACGATGTGATGGCGATTGACGGCCATCGACTGACCGATGCGATCGATTTCGATCGCCGGATTGCGGCATTGCGCGGTGGACAACAGCTGCGGCTCGACATTCAACGCGACGGCAAGCCGCACACCGTGGTCGCGACCCTGGCACCGCTGGCCCGCGAGCGTCATGAGGGCGTCGAAACGGTCTACACGAGCGTGCTGAACCCGAAGGGACCGCGGCAACGTGCGATCATCACGCGTCCGTCCGGCGCGGCATCGAGACTGCCGGCGATCCTGTTCGTGCCCTGGCTCAGTTGTGATTCGGTCGAGGCGCCAGGGGGCCCCTCCGCAGGCATCGACGAATTATTGATTCGAGTCGCCACCGAGTCGCGGTGGGTGATGCTGCGCGTCGATAAACCGGGCGTCGGCGACAGCGAAGGCGTGTGCGCCGACACCGACCTCGAGACCGAGATCGCCGGCAGCCGCGCGGCGCTGGCGATGCTGCGCGCGCATCCCTGGGTCGACCCGCAGCGGATCGTCATCATGGGGCAGAGTTTCTCCGGCGCGTTTCTGCCGATGGTCGCCGGCGACACCCCGGTGGCCGGTTACATCTTCATCAACAGCTGGTCGCGAACCTGGATGGAGCGGCTGATTGAATTCGAGCGGCTGCAGCTCGAAGCCTCCGGCCACAGGGCGGCGGAGGTCTCGAATCGGATTCGGCAGTTATCCGAGTTCTACGCGCTGTTCCTCGAACAGCGCAAAACGCCGGCGGCGATAATCCGGGAACGGCCTCACCTTGCGGCGGTGTGGTCGGATCAGCCGATGCATCAATACGGCCGTTCGGCGGCGTTCCATCATCAACTGCAGGCGATCAATCCGGCGGCGGCATGGGAAAAGGTCTCGGTCCCGACGCTGGTCATGTGGAGCGATGCGGATCTGGTGATGCATCGACAAGATCACGAGCGCCTGGTCGCGATGGTCAACCGTAATCGGGCGGGTGCAGCATCATTGGTGATCGTGCCCGGAGCCGATCACGGACTGGCGGCGCGGACCGATGGCGGCAAGCCGTTCCTGCCGGAGATCGCGCCCCGGTCAATCCTCGAATTCCTGAAACGTTTTTGAGCGACCGCACGCGATCCGAACCGGATGTCGAACTGCTGGACCAGTGCCGCGCCGGCAACCGTGAGGCGCTCGGCCGGCTGTTCGACTGCTTGAAGGATCGCGTGTACTCGACGGCGCTGCACATCTGCGGCGACCGGAGCATGGCCGCCGACGTGACGCAGGACGTGTTTATCAAGGTGTTCGCCCGTCTGTCGCAGTTCGACGGCACGAGCGCGCTCACCACCTGGCTCTACCGGATCGTCGTCAACACCGCTATCGATCATCGACGTGCGTCGACCCGCACCCTGCCCCTCGAGGACGCCATGGCTGATAGTCCCGCGCCGCTGATCGACCCCTACGCCCGGCTCGAGCGGCGACGTCGCATCGAGGCGGCGCTGCTCGGACTGCCGGAAAACCTGCGCGTGCCCGTTGTGCTGCGACACATTCAAGGTCTGAGTTACACCGAGATTGCCGAGGCGCTGGAGATCAGCGCGGGCACGGTGGCGTCACGGCTGTCGCGCGCGCACGCGCGGCTGGCGCGGGAGCTGGCCGATCTGGCGCCGGAGGCATCATGAATCAGCATCACGAATTCGAGCGGCTGGCAGCGTTCGCCGAGGATCAACTCGAGCCCCTCGAACGCGCCACGATCGAGGCGCACCTCCGGGGCTGCGAGGAATGCCGCCGCGCGTTGGCCGACATCGCCAGGAGTATTGCGCTCGCCAACGAGCTCGAGATCGAAGAGCTGCCTCGCGAGACCGCCGCGGCGATGCGCGCGCAGCTCCTGAAGGCACCGCGGCCGATTCGATGGGTTGCGGCGGCGGCCGCCTTGGCGCTCTTGGTTGGCAGCGCGCTGTATTGGCAGGTCAACCGGCCGTGGGCCGTGATGCGTGGCGCCGTCGACGCGCCGACCGCGTTCGAACAGGAGGGGCGGCGCCTTCACACCCAACTGAGATCCGGCGCATCGCTCGACTACGCGCCGCGCGACGATCGCGACGCGTGGGACTGGCTGGCGGCGCAGGGCGCGCCGGTGGCCGGGTTACTGCCCGATCATCCTGCCGATCAACGTCCGCGCTATCAGGTGATCGGCGCAGCGGTCGACGAGGTGGCCGGCGCGCGAGCGTCGGTGCTGTCGTATCGCATCGACGGCCGGCCGGTGACCCTGGTACTCGCGCACCGGCGCGACGTCGCCAACGCACCCCGAGCGGGATTGCTGTCAAAGACGGTTACCCATCGGCGTGAAGGCGACGCCAACGTGCTGACGTGGAGCGTGGGCGGCGGCACGTACGTGATGGTCTCTGAATTGGAAGATCACGGGCAACGCGCGTGTTTCGTGTGCCACACCGAGCGACGATTCCAGAGCACGATTCTCGCGCTCCGGCCGCAGTGACGGGGATTCGATCCGGATAACGCCGCCAACAGCGGCTGGGAGCGATTAGCGGTTGAACCCGTGCGACAAGTTCACGAAGAGCGTCCGCCGCACCCGGCGCAGTTCGTCAGCGATCCGGTCGTGGTCTCCGGGAATCACATCGCGATCGAGCAAATCGCCAAAGCCCGTATAGGTGCTGCTCGAGCGCCGGCCACTTGACCGACCAAGTTGGTCGGATATATCCTCCAGATCCTTAAACTGAGACTCAGTCTCAGATACCTAATATTCGACCTCGGAGCTTTTTCTTAATGACTCGCCGCACGTTCGCCGTACTCGTTGTCACGGCCGTTATCTTGGTTTTTTCCGGTTCGGGATTGGCGCAAGTCCGCACCGCTGCCGTGGTGGGTCGCGTTCTCGATCAGAGCGGCGCCGTCGTCCCACAGGCGTCCATCGCGATTCGACGACCCGCTGCCGGATTCGAGCGCCGGGTTGCGGTCGATGCCGATGGCCGGTTCACGGTCGCTGAGCTGTCTCCGGGCGACTACGAGATCACCGCGACGAGCGACGGGTTCTCCGCCACCGTCGAGCGCATCACGCTGCGCGCCGGCGAAACGCAGAGCGTCCCGCTGCAACTGCGGGTCGGGACATTGACCGAGGATGTGACCGTCGTGGCTGGCGAGATCGCTGGCAGCCACGATCGGCTTCGCCGCATTCCCGGCTCGGTCGACATCATCGATCGCGAAACGCTCCAGCGCGGCGGGGTGATGACGACGAACGAGGCGCTGCGCAAGGTGGCGGGCGTCCACGTACGCGATGAAGAGGGATTCGGCCTGCGGCCGAACATCGGCATTCGCGGCGTCAACCCGACGCGCGCCACGAAGGTGTTGTTGCTTGAGGACGGCATTCCGCTGACCTACGCGCCGTACGGCGACAATGCGTCGTACTACCACCCGCCGATCGATCGGTTCGAGCGCCTCGAAGTGCTCAAGGGCGGCGCCCAAATCGCGTATGGCCCGCAAACCATAGGCGGCGCCATCAATTACCTCACACCGCGGCCGCCGAGCCAGCCGAGCGGGTCGGCGACGGTCATCGGCGGCAACCGCGACTACTTCAATGGCCATGGCTCGTACGGCGTGACGCTCGGCCGCACGGGGCTGCTGGCCGATTACATGCGGAAGCAGGGCGACGGGGCGCGGGAGAACCTGCACCACCGGCTGAACGATGTCAACGCCAAGATTGTGCAGGGCATCGGCACCGCTCAGACGCTGACGTTCCGCGGCAGTTACTACAGCGAGGATTCGAACGTCACGTATTCAGGATTGCGTCACGACGAGTTCCTCGCGAACCCGCGCGCGAATCCGTTCCGCAACGATTTCTTTTATGTGGACCGCTACGGCGCTTCGACCACTCACACGATTGCGGTGAGCGGCAACGTCGCGATGACCACAAACCTGTATTGGAATTCGTTCCGGCGCCACTGGTGGCGGCAATCGAGCAACTCGAACGAACGGCCCAACGACGCCAACGACCCGCTGTGCGGGGGCATGGCCAACCTCAGCACCACGTGCGGCAACCAGGGCCGCTTGCGGGAATACTACGCGTGGGGCGTCGAGCCGCGCGTGACGGCCCACCACCGCATGTTCGGTGTCGCCAGCGAAACCGATTTCGGCGTGCGTGCACACTTCGAAAACCAGGATCGATTGCAACAGAACGGCGACACGCCAACGTCGCGGACCGGCGTGCTGGTCGAGAGCAATCTGCGAGCCAACTCCGCCTACGCAGGGTTCGTGCAGAACCGGTTCCTCTTCGGCGGTTGGACCGTGACCCCTGGCGTTCGCATCGAGCACGTGCAGTACGAACGTACCAACAGGCTCGCGAATAGCGGTGCCGGCGTAAGCGGAGCGACCGAATTGACGCGGCTGATTCCTGGGATCGGCGTCTCGCATACCACCGGCGAGCGGGTGACGCTCTTTAGCGGTGTCCATCGTGGCTTCGCGCCACCGCGCACCGAAGACATCATCTCGAACACCGGCGGAGTTATCGAGCTGGATCCCGAGCTGAGCTGGAACTACGAAGCCGGCGTTCGCAGCGCCGTGCGACCGGGGGTCAGCGTCGACGCGACGATCTTCCGCACCGACTACGAGAACCAGATCGTCCCGGCGAGTCTCGCCGGCGGAGTCGGTGCAACCCTGACCAACGGCGGCGAGACGCTGCACCAGGGCCTCGAGCTGCGGGCGCAGGTCGACAGCGCGCCGATCACCGGGTCGGCTCACGACGTGTATTTGCGCCTCGCTTACACCTATCTCCCGGTCGCGGAGTTCACCGGCCGTCGATTCAGTAATATTCCCGGCTCCGGCACCGTCAGCGTCAGCGGCAATCGGCTGCCGTACGCTCCGCGCCAAATCGCCGTGGTCGGCTTCGGCTACGCGTACTCGGCGTTCGACGTCCGCGTCGAGGCGGTGCGCACCGGCGCTCAGTTCGCGGATGATCTCAACACCGTGACCCCGACCGCCGATGGACAGCGCGGATTGATTCCCGCGTACAGCGTCTGGAACGCCGCGCTTAATTACACCGTGGCACGGTCGACGCTGTTCCTGACGGTGAAGAACGTGTTCGACGAGATTTACATTGCCGATCGCAGCCGCGGGATCCTGCCGGGAAGCCCGCGACTGGTGCAGGCAGGCGTCAGAGTCGGGTTCTGACATGACCAACGTCATGAAGCGGCGCAGGTCCATCGCACTTGCCATCGTCGGCGTCGTGCTGGCTACCACCGCCATGCACGCCCAAGCCGGCCGACGGGGCGACGTGCTCGACGTCAATACCGCATCCGAGAAGCAATTGGTGGCGCTGCCGGATCTGACGCCGCCGCTCACCAAGATCATTCTCGGGCGTCGTCCCTTTGTGACGATGACTGACTTCGACTCGCTACTGGCGCAATCACTCAGCCGTGAGCAGCGAGCGGCGATCTATCGACGGCTGTTCGTGCAGGTCAACCTGAATACGGCATCCGATACAGAAATCCAGCTCATTCCCGGCGTCGACGATCGCCTGCTCGGCGAGTTCAAGAAATATCGCCCGTACAAGTCGTTGGCGCAATTCCGGCGCGAGTTCGGCAAGAACGTCAACGACCAGGAGCTTGCCCGGCTCGAGCAGCACGTGTTCGTGCCCATCGATCTCAACACCGCCTCGGACGCGGACATCCTGAGCATTCCGGGCATGGGGCAGCGCATGCTGCGCGAATTCAAGGAATATCGGCCGTACAAGGCGATGCAGCAGTTCCGGCGCGAGATCGGCAAATACGTCGACCAGAAAGAGGTCGCCAGGCTCGAGCGCTACGTCACGTTGCACTGACCCAGGCGACGGAAGGACTGACGCGTGCAGGGCGACGTCACGTACCTCGCGCAGCCCGGACCATTCTCGCTCCAGCGGCAGTGATACAGAAACCTGATGCTGCGCCGACACCCACCTCCAGAGGTGGAAATAGAGCCCTTACCATCACCGGGAATTCACCACGACCTCGTATTCGCAGCTCAGCGCGCCAGGCTCGGCGCCGCGCTTGCCGTCACCAGGCTTGTCGACGACGGGTTTCAAGTCGACGACCAATTCGACGCGTCGTTCGCCCCGCCCTTGGAACACGCGATCGACGAGCCGTAACTTGTCATCCTCGTGACCGCGAAAATAGAGCTCCGTCGTGACCACCGGACGCCCAGCCGCTTTGACGCGAATGTGCACGTGTGGCGCGCGTTTGATGCCGAACGCTGTATACGGCACCGGCCGAAGCGTCCGGAACTTGAACGCGCCATCGGCGGCGGACCGCGCCTTTGCGAAGTACAGAAATGAAGACTCGAGCGGCTTGGTTTTCGGTGCCATCGGATGCTTGTATTGGCCACCCGCGTCACACTGCCAGATTTCAACGTCCGCGCCGGCGACCGGCCTGCAGCTCTCATCGATAAGCCGGCCGGACAAATACAAGATGGTGCCGTTTGGCATCGCGCCAGTCACCAGGTTCTCGGCGTACGGTATCGGCTCGATTGGATAGAAAGGCCCGGCATCAGTGGCCAGCAGCTGCCGGCACGTTTCCGCGAGCGCGCGAACCGGTCGAGCCAGCAGCAGGATGCCCGTCGCCAGGATCCCGAGAAGGTCGCGGCGAGACACGGAGGAATTTGTTTCGCGTTTCATGGTCCGTCCTTTATGCAAGTGTCAACGTGCTTCGGTGTTCTACGTGCTGTGATCTGAATGTCGGCTGAACGTCACCGCATGGCGTGAGCCGCGCGCTGTCGATCAGTAATCCGGACAAATGATGAATGGAGCGGCCTAGCGGCCGCGCCGAGGCCGCTCCGCATCAACGTTCAACGTGACTACCACATCGTCTCGAATCATCTTGTCCATCAAGCCGCTGAAGGCAACGTTGAATTGCCGCCGGTTCAAGGTAAACGTCCCGCTTGCCTTGGCGCGGTCGGCCGTGATCGCAATGTTGATGGGGACTTCAATATCCGCCGTGACTCCCCGCATGGACAGCACCCCCTTCAGCATGTGCGTCGCCGACGATGACCGCGAGCTGCTGATGTTCGTCGAAACGAACGTGGCTGACGGGAACTCCGTCACATGGAAAAAGTCGCTGCTCTTTAGGTGATTCGTCAGCATTTGATCGCCGGTCTTCACCGATGCCATGTCGATGGTGACCCGCACGACGGTTGCGGCGATCGCGGCGGGATCCAGGACAAGCGTGCCTGCAATGCCGCTGAACCGTCCCGTCTGCCGGCTGATAAGATTCGTGCCGGCGAACTCGACCGCAGTGTTCGCCCCTGACAGCGGGATTTCCTCGGTCGAAGACTGAACGCCGTCCAATGTTATCGCTGCCATCACAAGTCCGGCGGCGACCAGTGCGCGCGTGCCATCCATACCGTCGTTTGTAGCGAACGCGATCTGAACACCGACTGAACATCGATGGCATTTCGCTGGCCCGTCATGCATATCGTCCCGGCAGATTGAAGGGTGCGCACTGACGCGGCCGGTTTGCCGAACGCGGCACTCGTGCAAACGCGGGAACGTCACGGGCTTCAATGCATTGAGAGCCCAACGATTGACGCGCACGACGGCTGCTGATGAACCACACGTGAACACGGCGTTCAGCTCGCCTTCAGGTGACGCCTGAAAGCTTGTCGATCACAGCGCTCGTCCCGGGACTATTCAGCGACCGTTCAGTTGCCGTCAACGATCATCGCCGCTCAGGAGCCTGATGATCATGATTCAACACCTACGACGACTGACCTTTCTCGTACTTGTCGGCACACTCTCGACCTTCGCCTTGTCCGTTGCTGCCCAATCGCAGTCGGTGGCCGGCACGTGGGACGTCAACTGCCAGACTCCGCACGGTCCCATGACGCTGGAGTTCGATCTCAAGCAGGACGGCAGCACGGTCACCGGAACGGTGCTGAATTTCCGCGGTCAGCGGCAACCGGTACGCGGCGAGTACAAGAACGGCGAGCTGACGTTGACGTCGACGGACGGCGACGAGCTGGCGGTGACGGCCACGATGAAAACCGACGGCAGTCTTGCAGGCGAGATCTCGGTTCAGCAGGGCGACGTCGCCTTGACGGCGACGCGCGCCAAGAAGTGGTGATGCGCGGGCTCCGCGGCGATCTCGCCGACGCGGTCCGCTCCATCGCGCGCACGCCTCTGCTGGCGTCGGTGATCATCGCATCGCTGGCGGTCGGCATTGGTCTGAATACGGTGGTGTTCTCCTGGGTCCAGGCGCGCATGCTGAAGCCGATTCCAGGCGTGGCCGACGGCGGCAGTTTTTACGGCGTCGAGCCGCAGCTGCGCACCGGACAGTATTCAGGCGCGTCCTGGCTCGAATATCAGGACCTGCGCCGGCGGCTGCGATCGATCCCGGATCTCATCGCCTCGCGCATGACACCGGTCTACGTCGGCGAGACCGGCAAGGTCGAGCGCGTGTCCGGGGTACTGGTGTCGCCGAATTGTTTTTCAACGCTCGGTCTCACGCCCGCCGCCGGTCGATTTCCCGATGACGCCGAGATGCAGGGCCGCAGCCGCCCAGTCGCGGTGATCTCGTACGGGTTGTGGCAAAAGCAATTTGCCGGCGCGATGTCGGCCGTTGGCAGCGACCTGCGCATCAACGGGCGCTACGTGACGGTGGTCGGCGTCGCACCGCGCGACTTCCAGGGCACCGTCACCGGTCTGTTCTTCGACGTCTGGCTGCCGGCGATGATCGCGGCCGACATCTTGAACGGTTCCGCCGAGCTGGTCGATCGCACGATGCGCGGCTACCTGATGACGGGGCGGCTGGCCGACGAAGTGACGCCGGCACAGGCGCAGGCTGAACTGGACATCGCGATGGCGGAGCTGGCGCGCACGTATCCGGACACCAACCGGGATGTGTGGGGTGAAGTGTCGCCCGCCTGGAATCTGCCGCGCGGCCCGGCGCGCATGCTCAACGCCGCGGTGGGCGTGCTGCAAGGCGCCATGCTGCTCGTGCTGATAGCGGTCTGCGGCAACGTCGCCAATCTCGCGCTCGCCAGAAGCAGCGCGCGACATCGCGAGATGGGCATCCGGATGGCGATCGGCGCCAATCGCATGCACATCGTTCGACTGCTGATCGCCGAAACGATGGTGATGGCCGGCATTGGAGCCGCGCTCGGTGTCGCGATTGCGGTGTGGGGGACCAACGCGCTGCGCGTGCTGCCGCTGACCTCCGTGCCGATACGGCTGGACACCGCAATCGACGGTCAAGCCTTGATGGTCGCGATCGGATTGGGGTTGATGGCCGGTCTACTGATCGGCGCGGCACCGGCGCTCCAGGTCGCCCGCCTCGATCCCCAAGCGGCGTTCCGCGCGGGAGTCCAGGGCCACGGGCGGAGCCGTTTGCGAGACGCATTGATGGCGACGCAGGCGGGGCTGGCGCTGATGGTGCTGATCGCCACCGGCATCTCGCTGGGCAGTTACCTGGAAACTCGCGACGTCGACCCCGGGTTCAACCCCGACGGCGTGCTGCTCGCGTCGTACGATTTTTCCGGTCGGGCGCGTTCGAACGACGCGATGCGAACGCTCAACATCTCGCTGCTCGAGCGGCTGAGAGCCATCCCCGGCGTGCAGTCGGCCGCGATCGCCTCGTCGGTGCCACTCGACATTCACGGGCTGCCGACGCGCAGTATCGCCGTCGAAGGGCGGGCGCGCAGCGACGGCGCGAACGACCAGACCTCCGCCAATACCGTCACCGATGGCTACTTCGACGTCATGGGCCTGACCATCGTCAGCGGACGCGATTTGTCGCCGATGGACGCGGCGGACGCGCCGTTGGAGGTGGTGGTCAACGAGGAATTCGTGCGCCGGTTCCTCGGCGGCGGCGAGGCGCTCGGCCGGCGCGTGACGGCACGCGCGCGCGCTTACACGATCGTCGGCGTGGTGCAGGACTCGGTAGCCAACGCCTTTGGTGAACCGGCGACGCCGGTGCTGTATTTCTCGTATCGCGACGCCGCGCCGCGCGCCGGCGAAATTCACGTGCGCGCAAGCCGTGGTTCAGAGGCGAGCGCGCTCGGCCCCGCTTTGCGAGCGGCGATCGCCGACGTCGACGGCGAAGGTACGCTCTTCAACATGCGCACGCTCACGGATCACGTCGAGACCAACCTGTTCCTGCGCCGAATCCCGGCGCAGATGTTCGCGGTGATTGGACCGATGCTGCTGCTGCTGGCGGCCATCGGCATCTATGCGGTGGTCTCGTATTCGTCGTCTTTGCGGCGCGTCGAAGTCGGAGTACGCCTGGCGATGGGCGCCGTGCCGCGTCAGATCATGACCCAGTTTCTCCGAGAGTGTCTGATCGTGATCGGTGTCGGTGGTGCGGTTGGTTGGGTACTGGCAGTGGGACTGGCGCGGCGATTCGTCGCGGACGCCGCCGGACCGGCTGTGTTCGTCGTGGTGCCCGTCGTGCTCCTGCTGGTGGCCGCGACGGCGTGCTGGGTACCCGCGCGAGGCGCCAGCCAGCTCGATCCAACGGATGCGCTGCGGCCGGAATAAGCCTTGGCCGTAGCGAATAACTCTGGGTTCGACTGCGGCCCAGACGAATGCGCACGCTGAGCGGCGCGTTCCGTTGCGCGATGTTCAGCGGTTGGTTGGCTTGCGGTCCGCTGCCGAATCGCCGGTCTGTTCGCTATCGCCGTGTTCATCGGCGGGATTGGTGGCGCCCTTTGATTTGCTGTTGCCGCCCACGGCGTTGCCGTCGGTGTCGCCGGCCCGTCGATTGTCTCCCGCCTGCTGCGGCGTCGGGTTCTCAGCAGTCTTGCCCTGGTCAGTTCTGTCCGTAGCCATCGTCTCGTACCTCGATGTGTGTCCAGCAAGACCAGTGCCGTGCGACTGGGGGTTAGCTGAACGGCCCGACAGGTCCCGATTACGCCGTGTCGATCGCCGAATCGCCGCAGCGTTTTTATTGGAAGCGCCGCGGCGCCACACGGTCACCGACTGGGAGCCTCCGCTGGCGTCCGCCCGCGCGCGCCGCGAAGTAACGCGGCGTTGGTGGGCGTAGCGCTGCCTGCAGTAACATCACGCGCGAGTTGGTTTTCGCCAGGCATCTTCGCGAAGCAATCAAGCGCGGGCGCATCACCTACACCATCCGCTTCTGGACGCATCCGCATGTCAAGGTCGGCGGCCGGTATCGCATGGACGAAGGACACGTTGTTGTCGATTCCATCGATACGATTACCAGGCGGCAGATCACGAAACGGCTCGCGGTCGAGTCGGGTTTTGAAAGTGTCGAGCACCTGCTGCAATTTGCGAAGCACGGCAAGGGCGGCAACATTTACCTGATTCGGTTTCACTATCTCCCGCCGGGCGCGTGGGACTTCACGGTGGCTGAGGTTCCTGTGCGGCCCAGAGGACGGCACACCGCGGATGCGGCTGGCTCGTCTCCTGCATTTGCTCGGAGGGGGAGGGGAATTGTGAAACGACGAACTCTGATTTGGGTGGCAGCCGCGGTCAATCTTGCCATTGCGGGGGCGGCGTGCTCATCCGCTAGCGGCGACGAGCGAACCGCCAACGGCCTGCTGAGTGGATCAGGTGACGAGGTGACTATTTCCGGCTGTCTCAGCGCCGCCGCGGACGGCCGCTTTGCGCTCACCGCCGCGCCCGATGCCACCGCGACGATGACGACGCGCGGGCTCGACGGGGAGCGTGACACCAAGACCTTCATTCTGGTGGGTGGC
Source organism: Vicinamibacterales bacterium (assembly GCA_035626435.1). Lineage (GTDB taxonomy): Bacteria > Acidobacteriota > Vicinamibacteria > Vicinamibacterales > UBA2999 > 12-FULL-67-14b. The sequence continues at coordinate 6,030 of DASPNQ010000022.1, read as the reverse complement.
GACAACCTGCAGGCGCATCTCGGTAAGCGCGTCGAGGTAACAGGAACAGTCTCCGGCAAGGAGATCGAGATGGAGCATGAGGCCGAGAAGAAAACCGAACAGCCGCCTGCAACCGGCGGCAGCGATAACCGGCCCGTGGTGAAAACAGAAGAAGCGATCGACATGCAGGCGCGGCAGCTGAACGTCCGGAACGTCCGCGACGTGGCGCCGACCTGTTCCGTTACTCAATAACCGTACCGATGCGGCTTTGAGCGGTTGATCGACGCGGTTCATCCCGGCGGTGTGCCTGGGTCTGATAGGCTCCAGCCATGCAATTCCAGGCGCCGCCGGATTGGATCGCGGCCGCGCGCGATCGGCTCAATCTTCACCTCGCTGATCCGACGGCGGCCGGCACGCTTCCTCGCGCCCTCACGGATTCACTGAAGCACGATCTTGGCCTCAGCGACCATCAGCTGATCTCCGCGCTGTTACCGCTGGCCCGGGAGTATGCACGGCCGCCACTGTCGGCGTTCCGCGTCGGCGCGGTCGCGCTCGGCGCGAGCGGCACGATCTACTTCGGCGCCAATCTCGAAGTGCCGACCGCGTTGAACCAAAGCGTGCACGCCGAGCAGGCGGCGGTGGCCAACGCGTTCAGCCACGACGACACCGGCATCGACGCCATCGCCGTTACCGCGGCACCGTGCGGGCATTGCCGGCAGTTCCTCAACGAGATCCGCGGTGCGGATCGCATCGACATCCTGGTGAGCGGCGAGCGAACGCGGCGACTCGCAGACTTGCTGCCGTCAAGCTTCGGGCCGGCGGATCTGGGGATGCAGGGAGGGCTGTTTTCCGGCAGCGGGGATCCGGGAACCGGGAGCCGGAAGCGGGGAACCGGGAGCCGGGAGCCGGGAGCCGGGAACGGGGAAGAGGAGCCCGATCCGTTGATCGCGGCCGCGATGGCAGGCGCGGTCAGGTCGTACGCACCGCACAGCAAGGCGCGATCAGGCTGTGCGGTCGCGTTGAAAGACGGCAGCGTGATCTCCGGATCGTATCTGGAGAATGCAGCGTTCAATCCGAGTCTTGGCCCCCTGCATGCGGTGCTCGTCGGCATGTCGATGCGGCGGCGGCCCTACGACGCCATCGCGCGTGTGGTGCTCGTGGAAGAACCAGGCGCGTCGATCAGCCAACTCGAAACGGCGCAAATGGTGTTGAATGCGTTCACGCTTCCAGTGAAAGTGGAGCGCGTCACACGCCGGCTCTAGGCGTCCGCCACGACCCTGCCGTCGAACAAGCGAATGTGACGCTTGACCTGCTCGAGCCATCGCGGGTCGTGCGTGACGACGCAGATGGTCGCGCCGCCGGCATGCAGCTCGCGAAACATCTCCATCAGCGCTTCACCCGATTTGGAATCGAGGTTGCCGGTCGGCTCGTCCGCGAGCAGCACCGCGGGCCGACCTGTGATCGCGCGCGCGACGGCGACCAGCTGCTGGTGTCCGCCAGACAGCGACCCGGGCCGCATCCGTGCGCGAGCGGTCAGTCCGACCCGCTCGAGCGCTGCGTCGACGCGCGCGCGGCGCTCCGCATCCGGCACGCCGCGCACGACCAGCGGGTACTCGACGTTTTCATAGACCGTCATGTCGCCGATCAGGTTGAAGCTTTGAAAGATCAGGCCGACGTCGAGATTGCGGACGCGCGCGCGCTCGCCGGGCGATAGCGTGTCCGTGGCGCGTCCATTCAACCAGTAGCGGCCTGCCGTCGGCGTATCGAGCAATCCGACAATCGAGAGGAACGTCGATTTGCCGCACCCCGACGGGCCCGATACGGCGACGTAGTCGCCGCGCGCGATATCGACGGTCACATCGTCAAGCGCGCGGGTTTCTTCGTCTCCGTCACTGCCGTAGACCTTGCTCACACGCTCGAGCCGGATGACGGGCATATGTGGATCCGCTTCCGGAATTTCGGGTTGCTTCGATGAATCCTTCCAGGGCCACCACGCCATATGCCGGTTAGACGGTTGCCGGTGGAAAAATGGTCAGGATCAGGTAATCTTTGTCAGTTATCCGGTTTGACCCGCCTTGCGCCACGCGCTTCTGCGCGGCACGTTTTCCGGCGGATTCGCACATCAATTGTTCGGGAGGTTTCATGAACGTCAGGCAACCCGTTTCTCGGCGCCGGTTCTTCGGCGGAGTCGCCGCCACGGTCGGCGCCATCAGTCTGTCGAAGGCGGAGCTGTTCGCGCAGCAGGCGCCAGGCACCGCCGCGACCGTGACCACGCAGCGTTTCGGCGGCTCGGACGCCGACTACGACCGGATGGTGAAGCTCGCGAGCAACGAGAACAACTGGGGTCCGCCCGACTCCGTCATGAAGGCGATGAACGGTGCGTGGAAGTACGCCAACCGTTACGGCTATCCGGACGGCAACGTCATCGAGGCGATCGCCGCGCATCACGGCCTGAAGCCCGAGAACGTGCTGTTGACCGCAGGCTCCGGCGAGGTGTTGCAGGTCGTCGGCACGACGTTCCTCATGGGCGGAAAGAAAGTCGTCGGCGCCGACCCCTCGTACGGCTCGGTCTACTCGCACGCCACCAACATCAAGGCGGATGCGATCAAGATTCCGCTGAACAAGGACTACACGCAGAACATCCCGGCGATGATCGAGGCCACCAACAAGCACGCGGCCGAGGTCGGCTTCTTCTACTTGTGCAATCCCAACAACCCGACCGGCGTGATGGTCACCAAGCAGGACGTCGACGCGGTCGTGAAGGGCATCCCCAAGGACATGCCGATCCTGATCGACGAGGCGTATCATCACTTCGTCGACGATCCGAACTACGCCACCGCGACGCCCTACATCCTGGAAGGCCGGCCGGTGATCGTGGCGCGGACGTTCTCGAAGATCGCGGCGCTTGCCGCGATGCGCATCGGCTACGCGCTGGCGCCCGCCGAACTGATCCGCAAGATGCGGCCGTACTCGATGAACAGCGTCAACGCGCTCGCCAAGTGGGGCGCCGTCGCCTCCTTGAAGGACACCGCCGGCCAGGCTGAAGTGCGCAGGAAGGTGATCGAGATCCGCAACAAGACTCAGCGCGAGCTCGAGGCACATGGCTACCCGACGATTCCGTCACAGACCAACTTCTTCATGGTCAGCCTCGAAGGCCGCACGGTGCAGCCGGTGATCTCCGAGTTCCGCGACAAGGGCATTCTCGTCGGCCGGCCCTTCCCGCCGATGATCAACCACCTGCGCGTGTCGGTCGGCACGCAGGACGACATGGACAAGTTCCTCAAGGCGTTCAAGGAAATCTTCCCGAAGAAGACGGCTACGACGAACGTCGCAGGATAAAAGGGGTGCCAAAGGGGTGCCAAGGGTGCCAAGGTGCCAAAGGGCCGGTTCGAAAGCGCCGGCCCTTTGTTTGTACGGAGACCGATAGATGCAGACGCGACGATTTCTGATCACCGGCGGCAGCCAGGGCATTGGCGCTGCGCTCGTGCAGCAAGCGCGCGCGGCGGGGCACCAGGTGGTGTTCACCGGCCGCAACGACGCGCACATTCACGACACTGTCACCGCGACCGGCGCCGACGGCGTGAAGGCTGACGTGTCCAACGACGCCGACAACGCCCGCGTCGTCGAGCACTGTGTGCAGACGATGGGCGGTGTTGATGTGCTGATCAACAACGCGGCCTTCGGTTACAGCGCGGAGATCGGCAAGATCGACATGAACGCGATGCGCAATCTGTTTGCGACCAACGTGTTTGGAGCGGTCGACCTCACCAACCGCGTGGTGCCGTTGATGAAGACACAGAACGAAGGCGACATCATCAACATCGCGTCGACCTCGGGGATGAAGGGCGCGCCGGGGGCGACCGTCTACGCCGGCAGCAAGTGGGCGTTGCGCGGCATCACGCAGTGCTGGCAGGCGGAGCTGCGGCCGCACAACATTCGCGTGCTGGCGATCTGCCCGTCGGAAGTCCAGACGAACTGGATGGGCAAGACCGGCCGCAACAATCCCAACAAGCTGTATGCCGGCGACATTGCCGCGACGATCATGGACGCGCTGGCGATGCCGCGGCGCGTGTTGTGGACGGAGCTGGCGATCTTTGCGACGAATCCCTGGGCGGAGTGATCACGAAGAACACGAAACAGTGACACGAAACTACGAAAGAGACGAAATTCACGAAAACTTTTGATCAAATGCTTCGTGAGCTTCGACGATCTCGTGATTTCGTGATGTTATTTCGTGGACTTCGTGTGGCGGTTGAAGGCGAACAGGTCGTGGTCTTCGGACTTGATGCCCTGCCATTGCTCGACCAGGATCCGCGCCGCGAGCGAGGCGAACGTCATCCCGTTGCCGCCGTAGCCGAGCGCGAAGGTGTGGCCGGGATAGCGGCGATGCGGGCCGATATACGGAAGGCTATCCGGCGTCATCGCGAACAATCCCTCCCATGCGGCAGCAAGTCCGACGTCGCGCAACGACGGGAATCGTTCGTAGAAATAGCGGCGTAGGTCGGCCGCCGCCGCAGCAAACTGCCGATCGCGGCTCGCGCCCGGCTTCACCGGCCGATCTTCGCCGCCGAGCAGCAAGCGGTGATCCGGTGTCCAACGAATGTAGTGATACGGGCGTTCCGTATCCCACAGCAGCACGCCGCCAAGACCCAGCCGGCGGCGCTCCCGCCAACTGAAGCGGTGCGACGCGAGCACGTAGGTACGGCGCATCTTGAAGCGGCCGGCGAGCGGCTTGAAGTACTTCGTCGCATAACCGGTCGCAATCACCACCCTCGCGGCGTCGACGCTGCCGTGCTCGCCATGCACGCGCACGCCGAACCTGGTGCGCGCGATCCGGGTGACGGTCGATCGCTCGAATACCAGCGCCCCGCGCTTCGCAGCTGCGACGATCAGGCCCAGGCACGCCCGTAGTGGATTGAGCTGCGCGTTGCCATGCGTCCGAATCGCACCGGCGCCGTCGATCGCCGACTGCCGCCGCAGTTCACCGCGGTCCAGCCACTCGCCACCGAGCCCGGCCGCATGACGCCGATCCAACTCCCGTCGCAGCCGCTGCGCGCGGGCGGCGCCGAGCGTGTAATAGATCGAATCGCGCTCGAGCAGGTCGCACTTGATGCGCAGACTGCGAATGGTGTCGATGAAGTCGCGGGTCGCCGCCGCGCCAAGCTCCCAGATGCGTCGGGCGCGACGCGCGCCGTACTTCTTCGTCAGGTCGTGCAGATCGTAGTCGGGCTCCTGCAGCAGCAGCGCCGTGCTCGCCGCCGTGCTGCCGTGGCCGACTCGCGCGGCTTCGATGATCGCCACCGACGCACCGGCCCGCACGAACGCCTGTGCCACCATCGCGCCGGTCATGCCGCCGCCGACGATGGCGATGTCGGCGTCGTGGCCGCCGCGCAGCACCGGGTAGGGTCTCTGGGACGGCGTCAGCCCGCCGTGCAGCCAGATCGGCTGGCCGCGGCGCAAGGCGGGTGTGGTCATGCGGTCATTTTAGGCCGGAGGGGGTAGACTCGGCGGCATGCGATGCCTTCTCGTTGCCGCGCTGCTGTCTTCACCGATCGCGCTATCGGCGCAACAAGCCGCGGCGCCGCGTCCGACGACTCCGCCCGTGATGGTCGGCCAGAAGGATGGTTTCTTCACGACCACGGACGGCATCAGGATTCATTACCTCACTCACGGTGACAGCGGCTCGTGGGTCGTGCTGGTGCACGGCTACTCCGACAGTGCTCAGCGAATGTGGTTCAACACCGGCATTGCTCCGGAGCTCGCCAAACGCCATCGCGTCGCCGCGATCGATAACCGGAATCACGGCCAGAGCGACAAGCCGGTGCCCGGCGGATCCGGCAGGGCGCAGGACGTCATCGAGCTGATGGATCACCTGAAAATCGATCGCGCCCACATTCATGGCTACTCGATGGGCGGCGGCATCGTCGGCCAACTGCTCGGTCTCATTCCGAATCGCTTTATCACCGCGGGATTCGGCGGGTCGGGCATGTCCGAGACGGATCCCAAGTACCGCGCCGCTGCCGAGGCGATGGATGATGCGCTGCCAAAGGC
>DASPNQ010000021.1:0-2801 GCA_035626435.1 Vicinamibacterales bacterium | reverse complement strand
CTCCATGCGCCGCCGGTGTTTGAGGGCTTCGTCGATACGCCGCCGATGCAGAATGCGCCGCTCTTTGACGACTGGATGACGAACGAATCGCCGTACGAGAACGCCTATGCGGCGATCGGCGCGGACGATGACGAGCAGCGGCGCAAGTATCTCGATCAGGTGTGGCAGGCGTACAACCAGGCGTTGCAGTCGCAGACCGCGCCGCGGCCAGCGAATCCGCCTGGACCGAGTTGGAACTGGAACGCCGGCAATACACCGACGAACGGCGGAACGAACGCCTAGTGGGTATGCGGTTGCAGCGTCCAGACGACGCCGGTGACGTCCTGGCAGTCTTTGTTGCGGGCGCGCTTCATCTCGGAGTCGAACGCGATGCGCTTCGAGGTCAGGCGGATGGCGCCTGTCGCGAAGAGGACGCCGTTGAACTCGCCTTCGCCTTGGCACCGTTCAACGGCGATCGTTTCGTGGCTTCCGTCCGGCCGCGCCTCGGATGCGCCGCCGAACACGGACACGCGCAGTTTGAACTTGCCATCTTTCGTGACGGTGCCCTCAATCGTGCCGCTGTTGCGTCCCTTGTTTGTGGACTGCCAGCGTCCCGTGACCTTCCCATCGTCAGCGATGGTGAGGTGCGCGATGGTGGGTCCGACGGTCAGCCCGCGGGAATCGTTGAACTCGAGCGCGCCAATCCATTCTGCCTGACGGGGAACGTCCGTCGTGGCCGTGGTGGTCTGCCAGCCGAACAGTCCAAGCAGCAGCATCAGTACGCGCATACGGCAGAGGCTACCGCCTGATGGCTGCCGGAATCAAGGCTCGTCCGCCCCGCGCCGCCCGCGTCAAACAGATCCTCCCGGTCACTGACCTGACCGGCGGCCTCGACCTGCGCCGCTCCGAAACCCTGCTCGCGCCGGATCGTGCCCGGTCACTCAAGAACTTCTCGCTCGAGGAACCCGGCGCCCTCATCGTTCGCCCCGGCTACCAGCGCACCTCGACGATCACCTGGTTCAATGGCCGTCCGCAGGGCGGGCAGCGGGTTTACCTCGCCAATAGCGCCTTCACGCTCATTGCGGGCGAAGGCAAGGTGTTCAAGCCGTCCGATGCGTGGGGCGGCTCGACGTCGCCGGTCTATTCGACGCTGTCCACCGGGAATCACATTTTCTTCCCGTATGACCGCGACCTGGCGATGGTCATGGACGGGGCCAACCGGCCGCGGTTCACGACGAACGGCACGGACTGGCACCTCGCCGGCACCGATGCGCCGAGCAGTGGCGCGACGCTGTCCTCAGTCAGCACCGGCGGGTTGAGCAGCGGCGAGATCGCGGTCATCTACACCTACAAGCACCGCGGCACCGCGCACGAAAGCAACCCGTCGCCAGCGTCGACCATCACGCTCAGTGCCAGCTCGGGCGCGGTCCATGCGACCGCCTCGCCGTCGACGGATCCGAAGAACGACGCCTACGTGTGGTACGCGCGCAAGGTGCTCCCGGACCTTGAGGGCGTCTATCGCAAGTACAGCTCCGGCGCGGCGTCGACGGTCACCATCGCCTCGTCGGCCTGGACGAGCAACGATGAAGCGCCGAGCAATCACGACGTGCCGCCGACCGGCCTGCGGTTTGGCGTGTCGTGGAAGTCGCGGTGGTGGGCGCCATCGGGCAGGGTGGGGAACCGCCTGCACTTTACCGAGCTGTTCCAGCCGCAGTCGTACCCGTCGCTGTTCTTCATCGATATTCCGTTCGAGAAGGGCGACAGCATCACGGCGCTGCAGCCGTTGGGCGACACGCTGCTGGTGTTCGGGCAATCCGGCGTGTTCCTCATCATCGGGCAGACGTCGCTCGACTTCGAGGTGCGTCCGTCGCAGGGTGGCGAAACGGGCGCATTCGGTCAGCGGGCGGTCGCGAAGGTGGAGCAGGCCGCGCTCCACGCCGGCGGCGATGGCGTCAACAGCTTCGATGGCGCCGGGGACCGCAGCCTCGAGCACGACATCGCCACCGCCTGGTCTGACCTGGTGCAGAACACCGGCAGCACGGACCTCGCGCACGTCGCCGCCCTCTACGACCACCAGCGGCAGGAAGTGCGCCTCGCGGTGCCGCGCGTCTACCCGACGGGCGCCCGCGGAGAGCTGGTGCTGAACCTGGATCGCACGCGCGAGAACCGGGGCACGCCCGCCTGGTGTACCACCGACCGCGACATCGCGCTTTACATGCACTGGAACGGCAACGAGCCGACAGCGGGCAACCGCGGGCGGATCTTCTCGATGCCGAGCACGGTGGGCGTGGTGGACGAGGAAGTGATCGAAGTCGGGGCGAACAGCTCCAACCTCGCAGCGGAATACGAGAGCCCGACGCTCTCCCTTGGGCTACACCGGGCGCGCGTGACGGAGTTGCACGTCGAGTACGAACCGAACGGCGGCGCCTTGGCGGCTGAAGTCACGGTCGACGGCATCACGCACGGCCCGTACACGCTGCCGACCGGCGCGGGGCTGGCGACCTACGACGCCGACGATGCGCTGTATGACACGTCCAACTATGCCGGCTCGGGCCGGCGCAAGGCGTACCAGATTCTCCCGCTGGAAGCTGAGGGCCGCACGGCATCGGTGCGTCTGACGTACACGGGCACGGATCGACAGCGGTTGTTTACGTTCGCGCTCGGCATCCTGCCGGAGAGCGGCGTCAGACAGGTGAGCGAGTAATGGCGAACTATCCGACATCCGACCCGAGCTTTTCGGACAAGAGCCCCGGCCAAAAGATTCAGTCGGCCCACATCGACGCGCTGCAAGACGAAGTGGTGGCGATCGGCTCGGCGCTGCG
>DASPNQ010000020.1:0-42260 GCA_035626435.1 Vicinamibacterales bacterium | reverse complement strand
GCTCGCCGCGTTTGGCGTCACCGTGTGGCCGATGGTCGAGTACGAAGCTGACGATGCGCTTGCGGCGGCGGCGGTGAAGGCGGCAGCCGATCCGCGGGTCACGCAGGTGCGGATCTGCACGCCGGACAAAGACCTCGCGCAATGTGTCAGCGGCACACGCATCGTGCAGGAGGATCGGCTGCGGCGCACGATTCGTGACGAAGCCGGCGTCATCGCGAAGTTCGGCGTGGCGCCGGCGTCGATACCGGATTACCTTGCGCTGGTCGGCGATTCGTCGGACGGCTATCCCGGCCTCGCGGGCTGGGGCGCCAAGTCTGCCGCCGCGGTGCTGGCGAAGTTCGGCCACCTCGAGCAGATCCCCGCCGACTGGCGATCGTGGGGCGTCAATTGCGCGCGGCCCGGCGCGCTGTCGATCGTGCTCGAACAACAGCGGGAACTGGCGATGCTGTTTCGCGATCTGGCGACTTTGCGCACTGACATCGCCGTCTTCGACACGGTCGACCAGCTCGAATGGCAGGGCCCGACCGCCGACTTCCAGCGCATCAAGGCGCGCTTCGACAGCGCCCCGGCCTGAATTTCGTCCCAGCGAATTCCCCGGCGCACTTGACCTGCTACGTTCGTAGCAGTATATGCTACGTTCGTAGCATACGGAGCCGCATGGACCACAAACTCAGCCGACGGGAACGCGAAATCATGGACGTCCTCTATGCCGTAGGCGATGCGGCCACGGCCGAAGAGATCCGCGAGAAACTCAGTGACCCACCCAGTTATTCCGCCGTCCGCGCCATGCTGGCGAAGCTCGAAGCCAAGGGCGTAATCCGGCACCGCAGCGAGGGCTTGCGCTACGTGTATTCGCCCATGACGTCACGGACCGCGGCGCGGAAGAAAGCGGTCAGCCAATTGATGCGTGTGTTCTTCGGCGGCTCGGCAATGGAAGCCGCCGCCGCGTTACTCAAGCAAGAGCGATGGAGTGACGACGAGCTCGACGCGCTGCGTCAGGAAATCGATCAGGTCCGCAAGAACAGGAAACGGTCATGACTGAACTCACTATGCTCGCCGTTGCGCTGTCGCGATCCGTCGAAGCCGCCGTCGTGATCAAGGGCACCGTCGTGCTGCTTGCCGCACTGACCGCCGTCGCGTTTGCGGCCAAGGCCCGCGCGTCGGCGCGGCACCTGGTGCTGGCCTCGGCGTTTGCCGCGCTGATCGCGATGCCGTTGTTGATGCTGGCAGTGCCGCGATTCACGCTCGACGTCCCCGTCAAGTTGACGGGGGCCGTCGATGACGCGCCAATCGCGACGGCCGAGCCTTTCACCGCAGCGGGTCCACGAACTTCTGCCGCGAACGCGCCGCAGAAGACCCTGACCACCGCCGACTGGTTGCGCATCGGATGGGCGGGCGGTGCCGTGCTCTTTCTTCTGCCGGTTGCCGCTGCGTTATCGCGGCTCTCGATGATTCGGCGGACCGGATTGCCGGTGGCCTGGCATCGCGCTGAACTAGCACGCATCGCGGACGCGCGTGGCGTTTCCCTGCCCGTGGAGCTGCTCGAGCACGAAGCCGTGCCCGGGCCCATGACCTTCGGCGTCCGCCGCCCCGTAATCGTCCTGCCACCCGATGCGCGCGAGTGGTCCGAAGGCGAGTTGCGTTGCGCGCTGATGCACGAGATCGAACACATTCAACGAGGAGACTGGCTTATGCAGATCGTGGCTCGCACCGTCGCGGCGGTGTACTGGTTCAATCCGCTCGTGTGGAAGGCGTGGCGGCGCCTTTGCCTCGAAGCCGAGCGGTCCTGCGACGACGCAGTGGTGATGAGCGAAGAACGCACCGAATACGCGGAACAACTGGTCACGCTCGCGCAACGGATGTCGGCGGCGCCGGTCCAGCCGCTGCTGGGCATGGCGAATCGCAGCGACCTGTCAACCCGCGTGACGGCGGTGCTCGACGATCGATTGCAGCGCGGACGCAGCGGGTTCGCGCTTGCTGCCGGCACGGTCGCTGCCGCCGCCCTGGTCGTGCTGACCGTGACGCCCGTGCGCGCCATCGCGGTGGTCGAGGCCGGCGAATCCGCCGGCACCGCAAGCGCCGAGCAGCCGGGACTGCGCGCGAAGGGGCAGCGGCGCACGCGAGCCATCGATCGCGCGCTGTATGAGGCGGCAAACGCCGGAGACTTCGAGGAGGTGCGTGAGCTGGTCGCCGCCGGTGCTGACCCCAGCGCGGTCGTTGCAGGTGACGGCAGTCCCTTGATTGGCGCGGCGCGCTCGGGACGCATCGAAATCACGAGATATCTTCTCGATCAGGGCGCCGATCCCAATGGGGTGGTACCCGGCGACGGCAGCGCGTTGATTGCGGCGGCACAGAACGGCCGCCTCGAGCACGTGCGCGCGTTGATCGATCGCGGCGCGGACGTGAACCTCGCGGTGGCCGGCGACGAGAACCCACTGATGAACGCGGCGGAAGGCGGGCACCTCGCGATCGTGCAGCTGCTCGTCGACAAGGGCGCGGATGTGCACGTGCGCATTTACACCGAGCGATACGACGGCGGCGGCGAGTGGCGCACGGCGATCAGCCAGGCGCGCAAGAACGGCCACCACGCGGTGGTGAGCTACCTGGCGTCGCTCGGGGCGCGCGACTAAGCCGCGCGCAGCGCGTCGGAAACGCGGTTGAATTCTTCTTCCAGCTGCTGGAGCCGGGCGCGATCGATCGTGCCTGGCTCCGCCTTCTCCAACTGTCCGCTCAACGTCGTCAGGTGGATGGCGCCGATCGAGCCGCTCATCCCCTTCAAGCTATGTGCGGCGCGCCGTGCCGCGGTCTCGTCACCCTTGCTCAGCGCGTCGTTCATCTTGCGAAGGCGATCGCGGCCATCATCGAGGAAAGCCGTCGTCAAGTCGGCGAGGATGTCGACGTCGCCGCCGGGGCACAGCGACCGCAGCGTTTCGATCACGCTCATGTCGAGAGCGGGCGGCAGGGCGGCCTCAGCCGGGGCCGTAGTCTGTTCGTGCGTCGTGACCATGGTGTTCGCCTTTCCAATCCACTTCGTCAACACGTCCTGGAGCTCGCCGGTCTTCAAGGGCTTTGAGAGGTAATCGTCCATCCCGGCCATCAAGCACTTCTCGCGATCGCCTTTCATGGCGTGCGCGGTCATGGCCACGATCGGCACGCGCCGGGCGCCGGCTTCGATGCGTCTAATCTCGCCGGCGGCCTCATACCCGTCCATCTCGGGCATCTGGCAATCCATCAGGATGCACGCATACGCGCCGGAACGGAACGCCTCGACCGCCTGGCGCCCGTCGCCGACGACGCAGGTTTCGTAACCCATTTTGCTCAGGGTCAGCACCGCGACCTTCTGGTTGACCAGGTTGTCCTCTGCGATCAGGAGCCGCGGGCGCGCGGAGACCGTTTCTGAAACCGTCGGCGGCGGGGCCGCGTCGCTGGCGGAGAGCAGCGTCATCGCGGCGGTGTCGTCCGACGCGATCGCCGGCGGTGCGCCGCCAGCGAGCACCGAGGCGACCGCCGCGTACAGATTGTGCTGCCGCGCCGGCTTCGTCAGATACGCGGCGAAGCCGATCGCGCGCGCCTTATCCGCATAGCTGCGCAGTGCCAGCGAGCTGAGCATCACCAACGGCGTGGCCGCGAGCCGCGAATCCGCCTTGATCAATTCGCCCAGCATCAATCCGTCCATGTCCGGCATCTGCAGGTCGACAATTGCAATGTCGAAGCGCTGACCTGCCGCTGCAGCCTCGCGCATCAGCTCGATCGCGCGCGCTCCGCAATCGGTGGCGACGACGCTCATCCCCCAACCGGCCAGTTGCCGGCGAAGGATCGTGCGGTTGGTCGAGTTGTCATCGACCAGGAGCGCCTTGCGATCGCCAAGCGACACGGTCGGCGTCGCCGGCTGAACGTCGCCCTGGTGGATCCCGAGCAGCACGGTGAACCAGAACGTGCTGCCTTCTCCGGGATCGCTGTGCACGCCAATCTGCCCGCCCATCAGCGCGGTCAGCTGGCGGCAGATGGCGAGCCCGAGACCGGTCCCGCCAAAGCGCCGCCGGGTCGAGCCATCGGCCTGCGTAAACGACTGAAACAGGCGCGCTTGCGCCTCGGGAGCGATGCCGATGCCGGTGTCCCGAATCTCGAATCGCACCGCCGCCTTGCCGTCGCGCGGCTCGCGCTCGAGCAACGCGCTGATGACCACTTCGCCACGTGACGTGAACTTCACGGCGTTGCCGAGCAGATTGGTCAGCACTTGCCGCAGGCGCGTCGGATCGCCGATCACTCGCGCCGGCACGTCATCGGCAATCGTGTAGACGAGCTCGAGGCTTTTCTTCTGCGCCTGGGTGGCGAGCAGCTCGCCGACTTCCTCGACGAGCTGACGCAGGTCGAAGTCGATGGTTTCGATATCGAGCTTGCCGGCTTCGATCTTGGAAAAGTCGAGAATGTCGTTGAGCACCGTCAACAACGAGTCGCCGGACTGGCGCGCCGTTTCCGCGTAGTCGCGCTGCTCGCGGGTCAGCTCGGTGCCGAGCAGGATGTCCATCATGCCGAGCACGCCGTTGAGCGGCGTACGGATTTCGTGACTCATGTTGGCGAGAAACTCTGACTTGGCGCGGTTGGCCGCTTCGGCCTGCTCCTTGGCCCCCTGCAACTCGCTGGTCATCTGGGCGGCCAGCTGCAGCGCGCGGCCGCGGCTCGTCATCAGCGCGTGAATGGTCACGAACAGCAGCACGCCGACCATCACCCCGACGCCGACGATGAAGCGAGGCATCAGGCGTTCGGCGGTGGTCATATAGGCGTCGGACCCAGCGAAGGATAGCCGCCATTGCGTGCCGGCGACATCGAGGGTCGCCGATTCGACGAACGACGGTTGCGTCTCGCCGAGCGCTCCGCGATTGACGTACATCGTGCTCGCGGCCTCTTGATCGGCGCCGTCGAGCACCTCGACGCGGTAGGGATGTTTGCCGTCAAACGCCGGCGCGAACAGTTCGTCGGCGCGGACGCGATTGACGATGAATCCGAGCAGCGCGCGGCGGCGCGCCTCAACCGTGTCCACCGGCTCGCCGTTGAAGTAGACGGGCAGGACGATTAGAAACGCCGCGGTTTCCTCACGGTCCGCGACCAGCTGCAGACGTCCGGTGACGACCACGGTGCCCTCGTCGCGCGCGCGCTCGAGGGCGGCCAGCCGTACCGGTTCAGTGGCGAGATCGTAGCCAAGCGCCGGCGCATTCGGTGCGAACGGTTCGAGATATTCGTAGACGAAATACTCCGCGCGTTGTCCGCCAGGCCAGATGTCGAAGTCCGGGTAGCCTTGCGGCGTCAGCGTCGTATCGCCGCGGACTGCGGCGACGTAGGCGTCGCGGTCGTCGCTCGAAACGCGGCGCACGAATGTCATGCCGACGATCCCCGAGAAGTGCCGCGCCGGTTCGAGGCCGGCGACGAATTGGGCAAATTCCTTGCGATTGACGTCGTTGCTCGAGGCGAACAGGGCGCGCGGCGCGCGAATCATGTCGACATAGGAGTCGAATCGCCGCTGGATCGCATCGCGGGCGTCGGCGGTCTGTGCACGGAACCGCAGTTCGGCACGCTCGCGCGCAGAGCGGTGTTGGCCGGAGCCGATGCCGCCGGCAACGGCGACGGTGAGAACCAGCGCCATCCATCCGGGGGACCCCTGGAACGCGTTCCGGATCGACCGAACGATCGTGTGCATCGCCATGACGCGCGGCCAAACTGCAAGGGGATTGCCACGCCCGGGCGGGTCCATTGCTGCTGAATTCCAACGGAAAACGGGCGACTGTTCCGACTGGCCCGCGTGTGCGCCACTGTGCGCACGCGCACCGCACAGCGCAATGCGTGGCGAATCCCGCAGAAATCGGCGTGATCCGCCGGGCATGGTTCGTGCACAACGCGTTGGCCTCAGGACACGACTATGACGGACAACAAGTCAGGGTTCAGAACCATGAAAGCGGGCGCGGCGAAGGATGCGGGTTTCCGCACGCCGCTTGGCGCGCACCTCGGCGAGAGCGATCTCGCAACGGTCGTGCAGTATGCCGAGCGTCACGAGGTCACGCTTGTCGATGCAACCATTGCCCTCGGCTTCATGAACGAGATGACCGCCTACGCGGCTTTCGCAGAGTGGCTTGGACGGCCGTTCGTCGACCTTCGTGTCAGCCCGCCGAGCACGACGGCGGCCCGGCTGCTGCCCGAGCGTGTCGCCAAGGCTCACCAGATCCTGCCGCTCGCCCACGACAACCGCACCTTTACCTATGGCTCGTCGATGCCGCTGGACGCCGACGTTGATCGCGATGTCGCCTTCGCTTCCGGCCGGCGGCCGCAGATGGTCGTCATCTCGCGCGGCCAGCTGACCTCCGCGCTGAACCAGGCGTATCGCATGGGACAGACGATCGACAAGCTGATCGATCGCATCAAGGTCCAGGACATGACGAAGTCGGTGACCGTGGCAGCGCTCCTCGAGGAGGACGAATCGCCGGTCATCAATCTGTGCAACCAGATCGTCGCGACCGCAATGGCGGCCGGCGCGAGCGACGTGCATCTCGAGCCGTCGTTGACCGGCGCCGTGGTCCGTCATCGCGTCTGCGGAATTCTCGAGCCGTTGTTGACGCTGCCAGAAGCGGCGGTCCGCGGTGTCACCAATCGTTTCAAGCTGATGGCGAAAACCGACATCGCGACGCGGATGAAGCCGCAGGACGGCGCCTTCCGCGTCACCGTCGACAGCCAGACGGTTGACGTGCGGTTGTCTTCGATTCCGACCATCCACGGCGAAAAGCTGGTGATGCGGTTGATCTCGACTGATACGTCGATGTTGTCGATCGATACCCTCGGCTACAACGCCGAAGCCGAGCGGCAGTTGATCGGCGCGTTGTCGAAGCCGGACGGACTGGTGCTGGTGACCGGCCCGACCGGGTCCGGAAAAACCACCGTGCTGTATGCCGCGCTGCAGTTCCTGGCCACCGGCCGCGTCAACATCGTCACGGTCGAAGACCCGGTCGAGCGCCAGGTCTCCGGCGTCACGCAGGTCAACGTCAACACCAAAGCCGGCACCACCTTCGCGAACGTGCTGCGGAGCGTGATGCGTCAGGATCCCAACATCATCATGGTTGGCGAAGTGCGCGACAGCGAGGTGGCCGACATCGTCGGTCAGGCCGCGTATACCGGGCACCTCGTGCTCAGCTCGCTGCACACCACCGACGCCGCATCCGCGATCACGCGGCTGGTCAATCTCGGACTGCAACCGTTCAAAGTCGCCGAGAGCCTCAACGCGGTCGTGGCGCAGCGCCTGCTGCGGAAGTTATGTCCGCATTGCTCGGTGAAACACGATGACGTCACGGCGGTGCGGGTGGGGCAGCAGCATGGTTTGCCGCGGGTGCCGGCCGCAGTCGGCCGTGGCTGTGAGCGCTGCAAACAGACCGGTTATCTCGACCGCATCGCCGTTCCGGAAATTCTTGTTCCGGACGACGCGTTGCGCACGGCAATTCGCAACGGCGCGGGCGTCGGCGAGATTCGTACGGCGATGCACGCATCCGGCAGCGCCTCGATGCGCGAAACCGCGCTCGCTCTGGTTGTCGAAGGCGTCACGTCGATCGAAGAGGTCAATCGCGTGCTGACCAATCATGACGAAACCGCGGTGGCCGCACCAGCGACAGAGGTAGCGGCGGCGCCGGCGCTGATGCCCGCGCTGAAGGCGGCACCTGCTGCGGTGGCGATGCCGACTGCGAGGCCGGCGGCGGCACCGGCAACGGCGGCAAAAACAGCAGACCCGTCAAGCGCGGCCGCAAAGCCGCTCGGGCCACGGCCGGTCGAGCTCAAACGGGTGCAACCTCGCAAAGTGCTGGTCGCCGACGACGATCGGATGATTCGCCTGCTGGTGAAGATGCTGCTCGAGAAGGAAGGCTTGACCGTACTCGAAGCGCCAAACGGCGCCGTCGCAATGGAGACGCTTCGCAGCGAGCAGCCGGATTTGATGCTCTGCGACCTGCAGATGCCCGACATGGACGGCTTCCAGGTCGTCGAGCTGGTCCGGGCCGATCCACGTCTGCAGTCGACGCCCATCCTGATATTGACGTCGGAGACGAGCGTTGAAGTCGAGACGAAGGTGCTGGAGATGGGCGCGGACGATTACGTCAACAAGCCGTTCGAACCGGAAGTGCTGCTGTCGCGCGTGCGCGCCGCCTTCCGCCGCATCTCGCGTGCGGCCTAGCCGCGTCGTCAGTACTCGCTGAAGATGCGTTGAATCTCGTAACGATCGCTGGTCTTCGTGAGAGCCAGCATCAGCAGCACGCGCGCCTTGACCGGCACGTGATCTTCACCGGCGACCGTGAATTGCCGGCGGCGCTGCTGTTCGGGCGTGATCGGAAAATTACCGCCCCCTGACGGACCATCCGAGCGTTGCGGAGGCGCCACCCGGCCGCTGCCGGTCCGCGTGCTGTTGACAATGAACACGCCCTTCGACGCGGCGTAATTCAACCCTTCGGCCTGGTTCCCGCTCGTCGCGCCGGCACCGGCTACGGCCATGACGATGCCTTTGGCGCCGTTGTCGACGGCGGCCTTGATCAAATCCGCGGGCGCACCCTGGTACACCATGATCACGTCGACGCGCGGCAGCTCAGTAATCCGCGTGATGTCGAATTCGCTCCGCTCGTTGTGGCGCTGGGTGATCTGGTTGAAATACACGACGCGATCACGATCGACGACGCCAAGCTGGCCGTATTCGCGGCTGCGGAAGGTCTGGACGCGAAGGGCGTCAGTCTTGGTCACGTTACGGGCGGAGTTGATCTCGTCGTTCAACACGACCAGCACGCCCTTGTCGCGCGACTTCGGTTCGGCGGCCACCCGGACACCTTCCAGCAGATTGGCGGCGCCTTCGTAGCCGACCGTGCTGGGGTTGCGCATGGAGCCGACCACGACGACCGGCCGTGGATCGCGGACCGTCAAGTGCAGGAAGAAGGCGGTTTCCTCCAGCGTATCGGTGCCGCTGGTGACGACGATGCCGGCGAGCTGCTTGTCGGTGGTAAACAGATCGTTGATGCGTTTCGACAGCGCGATCCACTGCGCGATGGTGATCTCGCTGCTGGCGACGTTGGCGAATTGCTCGTGGGTGACGCGTGCGTAGCGGTCGACACCCGGCATATTTTTCGCCAGCTCTTCGGCTGTGAGGCGGCCGCCGTCCCGGTTCGAAATCGTTCCGCCGGTCGCCACGAAGTGCACGTGGGGAAGCGCATCGGCGGTGGCGGGTCGTTGCGCGCCCGCCGGCTGAACGACAACGGCGATGGCAAACGCCACCACCGCGGCGACCAGGCCGCGGCGCGACAAGCTCTTCATCAGCTCATTATGTATTGCCGGCGGGTCGCGCGGACACCATCGACAGCCACTTGCTCAACTCCCGTGCAGCCTCGTCGGGCGTCTGCCCGTAAAAGGGCATCAGCGAGGTCGGCATTCCCGGGCGCCGCGCAATTTGCGCGCGCCACCGGGATGCGGCCACGGGCGACACCTCGATTTGGTACGTACGCCCGGCAATCTTTTCTTCGTAGAGATGAACAGTCACGTTTGAAGGCTCTTGATTCTACGGGTTCGCGATAATGGATCAAGCGAAGCCACGCACGAAAGCGGCCAACCGCGGGGTTCGGGCGTCTCGATCAGAGCGAGAATCGCGTAGACATTTTTTTTCCTGTCATGTCATCAACAAGTTTTCGACGGTTCATCCACAGCTTTTCCACAACCGCGCCGATCTTGCGGGTAAGCTGGTGGCTCCGCGACATGCCGAACGTGATGTGGCTCGCCGCCGGTGTCCTGTGCGCCGTGCTGTTGCCGTGGCCGGCAATGGCACAGGCGCCGGTCAATCGGGTGTTATTCCGCGTCTTTCTCTCTGACGGACGCGTATTGTCGAGTTATGGCGAATGGGCGAGAATTGGCGACCGCGTCATCTTCTCGATGCCGACGCAGCTCACGCGCGAGCCGGTCGAGTTGCACCTTGTCACGATTCCGGCGCAACGCGTCGACTGGCCACGGACCGAGTCGTATGCGGAATCGGTTCGCGCCGCCGCCTACGCCGCCAACCGCGGCGATGCGGATTTCGCGGCGTTCACCGCTCAGATCGCTGCCACGCTGAACGAGATCGCGCAAATCAAAGAACCGCGCATGCGCCTGGCGACGGCTGAACGCGCGCGTCAGAAACTCGCCGACTGGCCGTCGACTCACTACGGCTACCGAAGCGCGGACGTCCGCGACGCGCTTGGCGTGCTCGACGAAGTCATCGCGGAGCTGCGTGTCGCGGTTGGCATTACCCGCTTCGATCTGGCATTGAGCGCCAACACGCCGCTGGCCATGCCGCCGCCACCGCCGCTCCCGCCGCCGACCGATGCCGAGCTCGTCGAGCAGTTCGTCGCCGCGGCGTCGATCGCGGAGTCTCCGGTCGAACGCATCAGTCTGCTGCAAACGGTCATGCGCGTGCTCGATCGTGCGATCGGCATGCTGCCGGGTGAATGGGCGGCACGGATGCGCCGCAGCGCCGGGGGTGACCTCGAGCGCGAGCGCCGCATCGAACGCTCGTACGACGAGCTGCGGACGCGCGCGCTCGAAGAGGCCAGCCGGCTGGCCGCCAAGGGGCGGACCTCGGATCTCGAGCGGCTTCGTGATCGCGTCAAGGACGAAGATCGCCGCCTTGGTGGCCAACGCGCCGGCGACGTCGCGGCACTGCTCGCGACGATCGATCTCCACGCGGCAAGTGCGATTGCGTCACGCGAGGCCCGCCAGCGGTGGCAACAGAGCGCTCCGGCGTTTCGCCGGTACCGGCGTTCGACGAATAGCGCGTTCAGGGTGTTCAACGAGTCGATCGCCGCGCTCGAAGAGATCAAATCGATGACCGGTCCCCCGGCTAGTTCGATTAGCTCGATCAGCAAGCGATTGACATCGGCCGGCCGGAACATCGGCAAGGTCAAGCCGCCCGGCGAGCTCGCGCAGACCCATTCGCTGATCGCCAGCGCCTGGGAGCTCGCCGGTAATGCCCTGCGGCTGCGCGCCGAGGCCGTGGCGAGCAACAGCGTCGATGTGGCGCAGCGCGCCTCCTCCGCCGCGGCCGGGGCGGTGCTGTTGTATCAACGCGCGCGCGCGGAGCAGCTCAGCGCGATGGAGCCGCCGTCTTCCCGGTGATTATCGCGACCGCAGGCACCGAAAGCCGAAACGCATGATCACGCCGCGGCACGTCCGGCTGCTGCGCGTTCCTGATCTGTCCGGGTATCGCTCCGCGCTGGTTGACGCCATTACCGGCCTCACCGCCGCGGACGTTGCCGATACCTTCGTGCTCGTGCCGACCGCGGCGGCGGGCGATCAACTGCGCTGCACCGTCGAGCGGCGGCACGGCACGCCGGCCAGCGGGTGGCCGCATCTCGGTTCACGGGCCGACCTCTACGAACATCTGATCCGCCGCCTGTCGCCACCGCCGCGCGTCCTCAGCGGCTTTGAGCGCGAGACGATGCTCGGCGCGGCGGCGCGAGAAGCCGAGGACTCCGGCTCGCCACCGCCGTTTCACGTCCGCCCGGCATTGGTCGCGGAAATGCTGGCGCTCTACGACCAGGTCCGCCGGGTTGGGCGCAGCGTCGACGACTTCGAGCGATTGCTGGTCGGTGAGCTGGAGCCCGCCGCCGAATCGGACCGCGGTGCGGCGCAGTTGCTGGAGCAGACTCGCTTCCTGGCGGCCGCATTCCGCGGTTACGACAGACGACGGACCGACAGCCAGGCCGTCGACGAACACGGCGCTCGCGCGCAGTTGATGTCGTCCTCCTTCGAGCGGCCGTTGCGGCGCCTGATCGTGGCGGTGTCGGATCGGCCGTTCGATGGTGACGGTTTCTGGCCGGCTGATGTCGCGATGTTCGCGACGATCGAGGGACTCGCGCAGATCGATCTGGTGGCGACGACCAACGTCCTCGATGCCGGATATCTCGATCGCCTACGGCTGGCGTTCGTCGAGATCGACGAGCACGAGGCCACCAGCGAGCGCGGACCACTCCCGGCGCTCATCACTCCGAAGGACGACGTCGCGTTTCAGTATCGCGATCGGGAGAACGAGCTCGAAGCCGTGGCGGTGCGGCTGACTCGATCTGGCGACCCTGGCGGCACCGGGCTGATCGTCGCGCGGCCGTTGCCGTACCTCTATCTCGCGCGCGAAATCTTTGGCCGGTGCGGCATCCCGTTCGCCGCCGTCGACACACTGCCGCTGGCCGCCGAGCCATATGTGGCGGCGGTGGACCTCGTCCTCGAATGCGCCGCCGCGAATTTCACGCGGCGAGCGCTGACGGCCCTGTTGAAATCGCCGCACTTTCACTTCGAGGCCGCCGGGGCCGTCGTCAGTCGCACGGCGGTTGCCAAACTCGACGCGTTGATGGCCGAGCAGCGCTATCTCGGCGGCGTCGAGAGACTGCGCGCACTGGCCGACACGTGGAGCGGCGAGGCGCAGCCGGCCGCGCTCGCTGCCGTGCAGATCGCGGACGCCCTGTCACCGCTGCAGGAATCACGTGCGCTCGTCGATCAAATCGGACTGTTGATCGGGTTCCTCGAACGACACGATCGCGACCGGCCATTGGAGCGCCGCCGCCGCGTGCGCACGGCGGTCGGCCTCGCGCTGGCCGGGCTCGCCGATTCGTTGCGCCGCCACGATCCCGCTGCCACGGGCACCGTAACCGACCTGTCCGCGGCGCTTCGGCGCTGGCTGGGCACGCAGACGTTTGCCGCAAGCACCGGCGGCGATGGTCTACGCATTCTGGACGCGGCGGCGGCACGGTTCGCCGATCTGGACGACGTGCAGATTCTCGGGTTGATTGAGGGCGAATGGCCCGAGCGCCCGCGCCGCAACGTGTTCTACCCGCGTGCCCTGATCGGTCAACTCGAACCGGCGCGCCCGGATCGGGTCATCCTCGACGAAGAACGCGATCATGTGCGCTTCGCACGCGCCGTGTTTCGAGATCTCGTTGGCCTGGCACGGCACACCGTACGCGTCTCGACGTTTGCACTGGAAGCGGAATCGGTCGTCGAACCGTCGACCTTCATCGACGACCTGCCGTCTTTCGGCTTGCCGGTCGAGATGGAGTCGGGCGAAAACGCCCGCGACCATGAGTCAGCTGGCGATCACGGCCACCTCATCGGCGGCGACCCGGTGCGGATGAGCGCGGCGTGGCTTGCGATTAGAGCGACTCGTGCGCAACGCGATGCGCGCCGCTTCGCGGGCGAAGCGGGGGCCTGGACCCTGCCGCGGGTCAGCGTCAGCCGGCTCGAACGGTACATGAAGTGCCCGTTCCAGTTTTTCGTCTCGAATGTCTTGCAAATCGCGGAGGAGCCTGAAGACGAGACTTCGCGGTCGCCGCTCGAACGCGGGCGGTTCCTGCACGAGTTGTTCGAGACGTTCTTTCACGAGTGGCAGGAACGCGGCCACGGGCGGATCACCGCCGCGGACATGGCCGAGGCCCGCAGGCTTTTCGAGGAAATCGCGGAGCCCGCGCTGCGATCGCTGCCGCCGGCAGAGGCTGGCCTCGAGCGGGCGCGCCTGTTCGGTTCGGCGGTCGGATCGGGGATTGCCGATCGCGTCTTCGCGATGGAAGCCGAGCGAGGGATCGACATCCGCGAGCGGATGATGGAGTACGAGCTCGACGGGACGTTTGCGTTCAGCGGCGAAGATGGCTCTTCGCGTGAAGTACGGCTCCGCGCCAAGATCGATCGCGTCGATCTGTTGGCGGACGGCACGTTCCGGTTGATCGACTACAAAACCAAATACGTGCCGGATCGCCGCGTCGCGCTGCAGCTGCCAATCTACAGCGCGTGCGTGCGGACCACGCTGCGGCAGACACGCGGCCGGGATATCCCGGCTAGCGAGGCGATGTACCTGTCGTTCGAAGGCCCGCAGGCCGTCGTGCCGCTGGATGAGCGCGGCAAAGTCTTCGAGGACCTGACGGCGAGTGCCGGGCATCGCCTGGTCGCGGCGCTCGACGCGATCGCGGCCGGGCACTATCCGTCGCGGCCCGAAACCAAGAATCTCTGCACGATGTGCGCGTTCACAGCCGTGTGCCGCCAGATCGGCGGAGCACCCGACGCCGATGTCTGAGCAGGCGCGGTTTCACTTCGACGCGCCTGCGGACACCGCTCCGGCTGAGACCGCCGACGAGCGCGCCAGACGCCTGGCCGTCGACCCGCTGCGCAACGTGGCCCTCGAAGCATCGGCAGGCACCGGGAAGACGCGCGTGCTGGTCGACCGCTACGTGCGGTTGCTGGAAGCCGGCGTTGCGCCGAAGAATATCCTCGCGATCACGTTTACGCGGAAGGCCGCCGCCGAAATGCGGCAGCGCGTCGTCGCGACGCTGCGCGAGCGTCACCGCGAAGGCAGCATTCCGCCGGCCCGTTGGCGCGAGATCCGCGATTCCTTCGGTGACGTCAGCATCAGCACCATCGACGCGTTCTGTCTCTCGCTGCTGCATGAGTTTCCGCTCGAAGCGGGCGTCGATCCGGGATTCGATCTTGCCGACGAGACCGAAACACCGCGCTTCATCGAATCGTCGCTCGACAGCGCGTTGTCGGTCGCGCGGGCCATTTCGCTGCAGGATTCGGACGTCGCGCTGCTGTTCACCGAATTAGGCGAGCCGCGTCTGCGCAAGGCCCTGACGGCGCTGCTCGATCGACGGCTGGTCGCCGGTGACGCGCTGAACCGGTTCGTGCGCGGCCGGGAGATGAGCGTCGAACTCGCCTGCGCCAGCCTGCGCCATGCCCTGCGCGGCGCGGTGGCCTCGCTCGGCCCAGGCGATGACCGAGCCATGCACGCGTTCGTATCCACTGGTCCTGCCATTCCGGCGTTCGAGCTCGTCGCCAGCGAAGTGCGTGAGCTGATGACTCAGCCGGCGCTGCCGCCGGCCCGACTCCGGGCGTTGCTCGATCGCCTCTCGGATCTCGTGCTGACGCAGAAAGGCGAGCCGCGCAAGCGTCCGGCTCATGTCAAGGCCGACTTTCGATCGCCAGCCGACTACGAGCGTCACAAAGTCATCGTTGCCGGACTCGGCCCGCACGTTCAGGCGGCGATTGCGGCGTTCCGGCGCGATCTGAATCTCGTGCTCGCACGCGGCGTGCGGCGAGTGTTTGCGATTGCGCAGGACGAATATCGGCGGACGCTGGACAAGCACGGCGTTCTCGACTTTCCGGATCTGCTGGAACGGACACTGCGGCTGCTGTCGCAGATGGAAGAGTTCTCGCGCAGCCGGTATCGGT
Organism: Vicinamibacterales bacterium; assembly: GCA_035626435.1. Taxonomy (GTDB): domain Bacteria; phylum Acidobacteriota; class Vicinamibacteria; order Vicinamibacterales; family UBA2999; genus 12-FULL-67-14b. Next base: position 27,017 of record DASPNQ010000020.1, on the reverse strand, counting down.
TCGAATCGCGATATGAGCATGTGCTCGTCGACGAATTCCAGGACACCAGTCGCGCGCAATGGCGGCTGGTGCGCGAGCTGGTGCGTGCGTGGGGAGCCGGCGAGGGGCTGCCGCACGGCCCGATTCCACCCTCGATCTTCATCGTCGGCGATCGCAAGCAATCGATCTACGCGTTCAGGGATGCGGAGGTGGCGGTACTCGATTCCGCCGCCGCATTCATCGATGCGCTGCGTCCGGAAGCGCCGGCGCGCGCGGCGATCACGCGCAGCTTCCGGTCGGTACGGGAGCTGCAGATGTTCGTGAACGATGTGTGCATGGCCATCGACAAAGCGCCGGAGCGTCCTGACGCGTTCCGATACACGGACGCCGATGCGTTTCCGCTGCTGGACGACACACCCGTCGAAGCCGCCGCCCTCGGGGTAGTGACGGGGGGGTCCGATGCGCAGCAGGCCCAGGCGGTGGCAGAGGAGATCGGCCGGCTGTTGGCTGAAGGTGCGATGGTGCGCGATCGACAATCCGGGCTCCGCCGGGCGATTGCGCCGGGCGACGTCGGCATCTTGTTCCGTACCCGCGAAAGTCACACCTTGTTCGAAGCGGCATTGGCGCGGCAACAGGTGCCCTACTACGTGTACAAGGGGCTGGGATTCTTCGACGCTGAAGAGATCAAGGACGTGCTGGCGTTGATCGCCTACCTCGCCGACCCCGCGTCGAACTTGCGCGCCGCGGCGTTGCTGCGCTCACGCATCATCCGGCTCTCAGACGAAGCCCTCAAACTGCTGGCGCCGGATCTGGCCGCGGCATTGACTGGAGGCGAACCGGCGGCCATCGACGCGTTGCCAGGTGACGATCGCGAGCGGTTGCTCCTCGCGCGCGCGTCGGTGCGTGACTGGATCGATGCCGCCGATCAGATTCCGCCATCGGACCTTGTCGACCGCGTGCTGGCCGAATCGGCGTACGCGGCCGAGATCGCCGGGCCCGGATTTCGGCAGGCGCGCGAGAACCTGAAAAAAATTCGCGGCTTGATTCGTCGCATTCAGAATCGCGGCTACGTCACCCTCGAACGTCTCACCGATTATTTCGCCGGCCTCGCCGCCGGCGGTGACGAGTCCAACGCGATCATCGACGCGGCAGACGCCGTCAATCTGATGACCGTCCATGCCGCCAAGGGCCTCGAATTTCCGGTTGTCTTTGTCGTCAACATCGGCAAGGGCAGCGGCGGATCGCATCAGGACATCCGCGTGATGCCGCCGCCGTACACCGATGACGATGATGACGACGGCGACGCGTCGGTTTCGATCGGTGACTTCGAAAGCGCCGCGGATCGCGACGGCGATGGGCGCGAACATGAGGAGACCAAGCGGCTGCTGTACGTCGCTTTGACCCGCGCGCGCGATCGTCTGTATCTCGCGGGGACTATCAGCGGCGGGAAACTCGTCCTGCAACGCGGGTCGATTGGCCGCGTCCTGCCACCGACGCTGTCCGAGGCGATGCTGGCGGGCGAGGGTGCCACCATCACCTGGGCCGGCTCCTCGGGGCGTCACACGCTGCGGCGGCTCCGATTTTCTTTGCCTTAGCGTCTGGTTAGCCCATACAATTTCGTAGGTTCAAGGAGCCTCGCTGATTGGGATTGACGTGTCCGAACTGCGGGAATACCCGCAACTTCCTGGTAAAGACGCTGCAGATGCACGTAGTGCAGCTCGACGACAGCCGGGTCGAAGTCTCTGAAGAGAGCAAGCCCGGCGTGATTGAAGTGCTGTGCGACGAGTGCGAGACGGCGCTGAACTTCGAAGACGCGGAGGAGTCCATCCGCAAGGAAGTGCTGCTCACGCTCGGCGCGCGTTAGGCTCCCGCGTCGTCTTCCTCGAAGTAATCACACTCCGGACAGATCCATTCGCGCACCGGCGTCTTGACTTCCTGCGCTGTGCCGGGCACGCGTGACACGTGCTCTCGCGTCACCAGGCGCATGAACTCGCCGCACATCGGGCATTCCTTCGCCATCGGCGCATAGTACGCGCGCCGCATTTTCTTGACAACCCGCAGGGCCGCTTCTATCGTGGCTCCAAGATGTTTCGTCGTCGATCTGACGGATCGCGCGTCGCGCTGGAGACGCTCGTGCCGCACGAGCGCGCATACCGGCGCTCGCTCGCCGACGAAGTCGCGATTGACTTTCCATCGTCGCGCGCGGCGATCGAATTCTTCCGCCGCGATCATGGCGAGCTCGACGGCGCGCCGTCCACGGCGCATGCGGAGATCAGTCTGTCCGCCGAGCAGGCCTTCTACGGCGGCAGGGTCTCGCTCGATGTCGACGTGCCGCGCACCTGCGCGTGTTGCGGCGGCCGCGGCGAAGTGTGGAGCGATCCCTGTGTGCCCTGCGAGGGTGTCGGGCACGAGCTGCACCGCCAGCGGCTCACCGTGAACGTGCCCGCCGGCGTCAGCGACGGCGCCCGATTCAGTTTCAACGTGTGGCTGCCACGCGGTCCGCGCACGCGCGTGGATGTCCGTGTCGCCGTCTACGCGTGACGTGAGCCTGTTCGTTCCTCCTCCGCCGATGCTTCGGAGGGCACGCTGAAACGCCACGTCGATTTCCTCGCAACCCTATGCCTGGCCTGGGGCGCCATTTTTGCGCTGGTCACGCTCGCCGGCTTCGCGCTGGCCGGCGGCGCGTTCGCGATCGCCGAGTCGACCGGGCCGGTCCGGTTCGGCTCCGAAATGGCGGCGCGCCTGACCGGCGTCACGATCAGCATCATCTCGATCATCGCGCTGGTCTGGGCGGTGCTTCACCTGGTCGTGGGCCGGCAACTGAAAAAGCTGCGGCCCTCGGCGCGATTGATGGCCCTCGGTCTCGCCATCGGTAACCTGATTCTGTTGCCGTTTGGAACGGCCCTCGGCGCGTATTCGCTATGGGTGCTGCTGAAGGATGACGGCCGGCGGTTGTTCGACCCCTAGGCCGCGGGCGGTGGATCGGAGGTGCCGGCCGGTGTCCACGGGCCGCACCGCAGTACACGTTTCGCCGCCTTCCACCCGCCGGGCACCACACCAAACCGCTTCACGACCGACTCACCGTAGTGGCTGCACGTCGGTTCGAAACGGCATCGCACGCCGAGCCGTTCGTAGACGGGCGAGAGCGTTGCCTGGTACAGGTGTATGCCGCGGACGGCAGTGGCCGTGGACCACTGTTCTGACGGCGGACGGCGAAGATCGAGCGCGATGCCGAAAATCAGTAGCACCGCCACCGCGACGACGCGCTTCTTCATTGGTGGCACGTGCCGGCCAAATCGTTAAAACTTGTCTGCAAATTCCGAAAGGCCCGGGATGATCAGTCGCTGGCCGTTGATGCCTTTGACGATGGCTAGCACGTGCAGCACGAGTTGCGCGAGGGCCAACAGCGGCGTGAATAAAGCAGCGACGCATCCGAAGATGCCCAGCGGCCCGAGCATGATGCTGATGACAATCCACAGGAACAGCTCGGCGACCATCAACACCAGACCGTGCTTGGCGTGCCACTGCACTTCCTTGTCGTCCTTTTCCGTGAGCAGCGGCACCAGCGCCAGCAGCCACAAGTACGACAACAGGATCATGACATTGCGATTACTCGACGGAGCGCTACCAGGTGTCGCGTCGGCCACTGAGGTCTTCTCCTTCAGAGGGGTTGGGTCGGCAGTTTACCAATTTCAGGTGCGTGGTAAGCTGAATTTCTTATGACCACCGAGATGGTCCTGGACGCGCTGAAGAGCGTCGCGGACCCTGACCTCGGCGCCGATCTGGTGTCGTTGAAATCCGTCAGAGAAAAAGGCATCACGATTGACGGCGGTACCGTGTCGGTGGCGATCGAGCTGGCGACGCCGTCGCCGTCAAAGCGGGAAGCGGTCGCTGCGCGCGTGCGCGAGGTCGTCGGCGCATTGCCCGGCGTCTCGCAGGTGATGGTGTCGACGACGTTCGTGGTCAAGTCCGTGTCGGCGCCCGAGCATGGCAAGCCGCCGCTGCCCGGTGTCAAGAACGTCATTGCCGTCGGCGCCGGCAAGGGTGGTGTCGGCAAGACGACGGTCTCGGTGAATCTGGCCGTGGCGCTGTCGAAGCTGGGTGCCCGCGTCGGCGTGCTCGACGGCGACATCTATGGGCCGAACGTGCCAATCATGTTCGGCCTGCAGGCACAGCTCGAAACCGACGGCAAGCGCATCCGGCCGGCGGAGAAATACGGCATCCAGATTGTCTCGATGGGGTTCCTGACCCAGGACGAAGCACCGGTGATCTGGCGCGGCCCGATGCTGCACAGCGCGATCCAACAGTTCTGCCGCGACGTCGCGTGGAAGGATCTCGACTATCTGATCGTCGACATGCCGCCCGGTACAGGCGACGTCGCGTTGTCGTTGAGCCAGACGGTTCCGGCCGCCGGCGCGATAGTCGTGACCACACCGCAACAGGTCTCGCTCGCCGACAGCCGGCGCGCGGTGCGGATGTATCAGAAGCTGAAGATTCCGGTGCTCGGCCTCGTCGAAAACATGAGTTTCTACGAGTGCACGAACTGCCATCATCATGCGGACATTTTCGGGCACGGCGGCGGCGAGCAGGTCGCAAGTCAACTCGCGATTCCGTTCCTCGGCGGGCTGCCCTTGTACCAGCCGATCCGCGTCGGCAGCGATCGCGGTATCCCGCTGGTGATCGCCGAGCCTGACTCCGCGGGAACACGGGCGTTTCTCGACGTCGCGGAGACCACCGTGTCACAGCTGGCGATCAGCGCGCACCAGGCGATCGCCGCGAACAAAGGAAAGATCCCGCTCATCCAGGTCAAGTGACCGCCTGGACCACGCTCGGCGTCGTTTCGCTGGCGCAGTTCCTCGGCATGACGCTGTGGTTTTCCGCAACCGCGGTCACGCCACTGTTAATCGCTGACTTTCACATTCCCGAGTCGCAGGCGCCATGGTTGACGATGGCGGTGCAGGGCGGGTTCGTGGCGGGGACGCTGATCAGCGCCGTCTCGAACATTGCCGACATCCTCAACGCGCGGACGTTGATGTTTCTCGGCGCGGTCTGCGGAGCGGGTGCGAATGCGCTGGTGCTGATCGCGCCGGGGGGCGCCGCGGTGATCGCGCTGCGCTTTCTGACGGGCGCGTCGCTCGCGCTGGTCTACCCGCCGGCCATGAAGATCGCGGCCGGCTGGTTTCGTGACGGCCGCGGTTTCGCGCTTGGCCTGTTCATCGGCGCGTTGACGCTCGGCAAGGCATTCCCGCACTTGCTGACGGCGGTGTTTGGCGCCGACTGGCAGGCGCCGATGCTGCTGTCGTCGGCGCTCGCGGTGATCGGCGGGACGCTGGTCGTGTTGCTGGTGCGCGATGGGCCGTACGTCGCGCCGACCGCGCCGTTCGATCCGCATGCGATCCGGCGCGTGCTTGCGAGCCGCGGCGCGAGACTCGCGACGCTCGGGTATCTCGGTCACATGTGGGAGCTCTATGCGATGTGGACCTGGGTCGCGGTCTTCGCAACGGCGAGCCTGTCGGCATCAGGGGTGGCTGGCGCGACAATGGCCGGATCGCTCGCGGCGTTTCTGGCGATCGGCAGTGGCGCCGCCGGTTGTGCGCTCGCCGGCTACGCGGCCGATCGCATGGGCCGCGCCCGCGTCGCGATGTGGGCGATGCTCGTCAGTGCGGCGTGCGCGGCGTTGACCGTGCCGGTGTATGGCCGGGACCCTGTCCTGCTCTACGGTTTGATCATGGTATGGGGGTTCTCGGTCGTCGCCGACTCCGCGCAGTTCTCGGCGCTGGTCAGCGAACATGCGCCGCGAGACCACGTCGGTACGGCGCTGACCTTGCAAACCTGCATTGGTTTTCTGCTGACCATGGTTACGATTGAGTTGCTGCCGAAGGTCGCCGACGCGACCAGCTGGCGATGGGCGTCGCTGGTGCTCGTCCCCGGTCCATTGCTCGGCGCCTACGCGATGTTCCGCATGCGGCGGCCTGACACCGTGACGACCTGACCTATGCAGTTACCGTTCGACAAACGCACGCTTCCCAACGGCCTCGACGTGATCGTTCATGAAGATCACCAATTGCCGATGGTGGCAGTGAACATCTGGTATCACGTCGGCTCGAAGAACGAGCGCCCTGGGCGTACCGGCTTCGCCCATCTCTTCGAGCACCTGATGTTCGAGGGTTCCGAGCATCATGACCGCGGCTACTTTCCACCGCTGCAGCGCGCCGGCGGTCAGCTCAACGGATCGACCAATGCGGACCGGACAAATTATTGGGAGGTGGTGCCGACCGGTGCGCTGGAGCTCGCGCTGTGGATGGAGTCCGACAGGATGGGCTACCTGGTGCCGGCGTTGACCGAGCACAAGTTCGACAATCAGCGCGACGTCGTGTTGAACGAGCGGCGGCAGAACTACGAGAACCGGCCGTACGGCCTCGCCGGCATCGCCTTGTCGGGCGCGATGTTCCCGCCGGAGCATCCGTATCACTGGCCGACCATCGGGTTTGCCGACGATCTCCGCGCCGCCACCATCGATCTGGTGCGCGAGTTTTTTCAGACCTACTACCATCCGGCTAACGCGTCGTTGTCGATTGCCGGCGATGTCGAAACCGAACAGGCGTTCGATCTTGCCGCGCGATATTTCGGCGACCTGCCGGCCGGCCCCGCGGCGCATCCGATTACCGCGACAGCCACGCTCGAACACAGCGCGAATTTACTGTTGGAGGACCGCGTCGAGCTGCCGCGTTTATATGTGAGCTGGCACTCGCCGGCGATGTTCGGCGCCGGCGACGCCGAGCTCGATATCGCTGCCGACGTCCTGACGCACGGAAAAACGTCGCGCCTCTACAAGACGCTCGTCTACGAGCGGCGGATTGCCACCGACGTGTCTGCGTACCAGCATTCGCGCGAGATTGCCGGCTTGTTCCAGATTGCCTGCACCGCGGCGGCCGGTGTCACCTTGTCCGAACTGCACACGGCGATTGTCAGCGCCGTGGCGGAGCTGGCAGCCACCGGTCCGACCGCCTCCGAGCTCGAACGCGGCGTCGCGCAAACCGAGGCCCAGTTTATTTATCGTCTCCAGACGATTGGCGGATTTGGCGGCAAGGGCGATCAGCTGAATGCCTATAACGTCTTCGCCGGCGACCCGGCGTACTTCGCGCGGGATCGGCAGCGCTATTTCGACGTGACGAGTGCGGCGACTGCCGCTGCAGTATCCAGGTATCTCGTTGGCGCGCCGGCGGTCACTCTCAGCGTGGTGCCGAAAGGCAAGCGTGAGCTCGCGCTGCCGGACGCCGTTGAGGTGCAGGTGTCATGAGCACCGTCGATCGCAGCCGGCTGCCGATCCCGGGGCCGGATCGCGAATTTCGATTTCCAACCATCGCTCACCGCACACTGGGCAACGGACTGCGGTTGCGCGCCGTCCGGCACCGGTCGGTACCCATCGTCGCCATGGTAGTGCTCATCCCCGGCGGGTCTGCCGCCGATCCGCCGTCGGCCCACGGGCTCGTCTCGATGACCACGGGGCTCCTCGATGAAGGCAGCCGCGGCCAGTCGGCGCTCGACATCGCCGATCGCATCGCGCGCATCGGCGGCGAGCTCGAGCTCGACACCGGGCTCGATGCCGTCACCGTCGGCCTCACCACGCTCGATCGGTTTTTCGACGCCGGCCTCGCGCTGATGCGCGATGTCATCGTCGAACCCAACCTCGCCAACGACGACTTCAACCGGATCCGCAATCTGCGCCTGGAGCGGTTGAAGCAGATGCGCGATCACGCCGGCGCGCTGGCGGAACGCGCGTTTGCGAAAGTGATCTACGGCGATCATCCCTACGGACATCTGTCGCTCGGCGCCGAAGAGTCGATTACGTCGATGAATCTCGACGCGGTTCGCGCGATGCACGGCGCCATGTTCACGCCCGCAGGTTCGACGCTGGTGATCGTCGGCGATCGCCGTGAGGAAGAGCTTCTCGATCACGCGGCGGCCGTGTTCGAGTCGTGGCGCGCGACGGCGTCGCCGCTGACGATCGATCGCGAGGCCGCCGACGCCGAGCCGCCGGCGAGGCCGGACGTCAAACTCGGCGTGGTCCACCGGGCGGCGGCCGCGCAATCGGAGCTGCGCATCGGCCACACCTGCGCGCGCCGCTCGACTCCGGACTACCACGCGCTGTTGATTCTCAACACGATTCTTGGCGGCGATTTCGTGAGCCGTCTGAACCTGAACTTGCGCGAGCAAAAAGGCTATACCTACGGCGTTCGCACCGGGTTCAGTCTCCGACGCGGGGTCGGTCCGTTCGTGACGCAAACCAGCGTCGGCACCGACGTGACCGGCGCGGCCATTCAGGAAACGCTTGCGGAGATTGCGGCGATTCGCGACGCGCGTCCCGCGACCGCGGAAGAAGTGGCCGGCGCGTTCGCGACGATGAGCAAGGGCTATCCGCGCGGCTTCGAAACCGCCGGACAAGTTGCGCGTGCCGTCGCCCAGCTCGCGCTGCACGACCTGCCGGATACTTACTTCGAAGAGTTCGTGCCGCGCCTCGCACAAGTCACCACCGCCGACATCACGAATGTGGCGCGCAAGTACCTCGATCCCGCGAGAATGACGACGTTGATCGTGGGCGATTTGGATAAGATCCACGAATCGTTGCCGGCGCTTGGGCTGGGCCCGCACACGGTACTGACACCGACAATTTGAACGTTTTGCTCAATTCAGAGTGAAAGCCATCCGCTTCCATGCGCATGGAGGACCTGATGTCCTCCGCTACGAAGATGCCCCGGATCCGGTTGCCGGGCCTGGCGAGGCGCTGGTGCGGGTGCGCGCGTGCGCGCTCAATCATCTCGACCTGTGGCAGCGCCGCGGCATGGAGCGCGTACAAATTCCCTTTCCGCACATTTCAGGAGCGGACGTCGCCGGCGAAGTGATCTCCACTCCCAACGGCGAATTCGCACCGGGCCGCCGCGTCATGCTCCAACCGGGCATCTCCTGTGCGCGGTGCGCGGCGTGCCTTGACGGACGCGACAACGAGTGCGCGAATTACGACGTGCTCGGATCGCGGAGCGACGGCGGATACGCGGAAATGGTCAAGGTGCCGGTCCAGAACCTGATTGCGATTCCCGACGCCATCGGTTTCGTCGAAGCGGCGGCGTTCCCGCTGACGTTTCTCACCGCGTGGCACATGCTGATCACGCGTGCGAAATTACGCGGCGGTGAAGACGTGCTGGTGCTCGGCGCCGGCAGCGGCGTCGGTCAGGCCGCGATTCAGATCGCCTGGCGGCACGGCGCCCGCGTCTTTGCAACGGCCGGCACTGACGAAAAGCTTGCAAAGGCGCGGCAGCTGGGCGCCTACGAAGTGATCAATCACACGACGCAGGATCTGCCAGCCAAGGTTCGTGAGTTTACGGGCGGGCGCGGCGTCGACGTGGTGATCGAACACGTTGGCACGGCGACGTGGGAGCGGAGCTTGCGCAGCCTCTGCCGCGGCGGCCGGCTGGTCACCTGCGGTGCGACCACAGGCCACGACGCCGCCATCGATCTGCGGGTCCTGTTCGTTCGGCAATTGTCGTTGCTCGGGTCCTACATGGGCCGCAAGGCCGAGCTGCTGCGCGCCGCGCAGTTCTTCTTCGCCGGTGAATTGCGGCCGGTCGTCGACCGGACGCTGCCGCTGGCCGATGCCGCAGAAGCGCATCGCCGCCTCGAATCACGCGAGCAATTCGGAAAAATCGTCCTCGTCGCTTGACGTATCATTCGGGTGGGTCCTCCCATGGACATCAAGCGTCCGCCACGTCCATCCGGCTTTGCCAACCGCGTCTTCAGCCTCGTCGGCATTGTCGGGCTGTTCGCCGCAATCGTGGCGGGAGCCGCCGTGTGGTTGATCCTGACCGACCCCGTGACGGTGGCAGAGTCCGTCGACTCGGGTGAGGTGACGCCGCTGGTGCAATCGCTGGCGGGGTCGATTTACGACGCGCTGGTTCGACTGCTTCGCTACCTGTAGACCGCCGTCGAGAGGCCGCCGCGTTAGTGGGCAGGTCGATCGCGCCCGGCCGTCGTCCCGCGTTCCCGTCCTTACAACCGTGTCGCGAGAAATTTCCCGAGGTACCAGCCGTCGAGATATTTGAACGGGGCAACGCCTGTCGAATAATGACCGCAGGGCAGCACGCGAACCTGCAGCGGATATCCCCGCCGGCGAATCTCGTTGATCAACTGCAACGACAGGTCGACCGGGAACGTCAGGTCGTACTTCGCGTAGACCATCAGCGTCTGCTTGTCGCGCAAGCGATCGACGTATGACCACGGGCTGATTGGCCGCCACAACTCGCGCAATTGTTCGATGTCGACGTGGCCATCCAGACCGGCGCGGACGTGCTCGGTTGACAGCCCTCGCCACACCACATCGCCGAAATACGGCGACACGTGATTGAGTGCCTGTGCTTTGACGAGCGGTTCGTGACACGTCGTCAGATACGACAGACACGACCCGAGGCTGGTGCCGAGCAGGCCGAGACGGTCGTAGCCCTGATCGCGCAGCCACCAGAGCGCCAGCCGCACGTCGCGCACCGCCTGCCGGCATACCTGCAGCGTGCGGACGATGTTGGAGCTGACGATGTAGTCGGCGCGGGTGAGTTCCGGCGGCATGCGCGCATCGTGATACGGCAGGCTGATGCGCAGCGACGCGATGCCAAGCTTCGCGAGCAGTTTGCAGAGCCCGATGTGGCCGTCAGGGTCGGAGTTCCACTGCGCGAGGACGACGACCGCCCGGCGAGGCGATCCCGGTCGTGCTTTTCTGATCGGTCTTGCGGGAAAGTAGCGGCAGATGACTGTGTTGTTCTCCGGGTGCGGCGTGGCCAGGCCGCTCGTAAACGTCAGCAGGCCTTCCTCGCCCTGAGCGCGTAGTGTTTCAGGCGATTTGGTGAAGTGGTAGCGCGCCGGTTCGGGCGTGAAGAACGCGTCGGTGTCCTTCATGACGCCGTCCACCCACGCTTTGACTAGCGGACCGGGGTCGGCCGCCGGGGTTCCGCCAAACTCATCGAGCCAGTCCGCGCCCCAGTCGAAGGGACGCACCTTGCGTTCGTGCTGGCTGACCGCGGCGAGCTCCTGCTCCCAGCGATGGAAGTAATTCCGAACGGATCGAAGCATGGATACGGAACCGACGTTCAGGACGTCGCGGCGATCGCCTCCACCGCAAGCGCCGCCTGCACCAGCGCCGGGGTTCGCCCTTTGTGGCCGACCAGCTGCGCGCCGATCGGCAGGCCGCCCGGTGTGCGCCCGCACGGTAATGAAATCGCCGGATGACCGGACAGGTTGAATGGTTGCGTGCAGCGCAGCATCAACGCGCGAACGGCTTCAGGCCCGCCCTTGACGGGCATGGTCGCCGCGCCGATCGGCGGCGCCGGAATGGCCAGCGACGGCAGCATCAGGACATCGACGCCGGCCAGGGCCCGCTCGACCTCGGCGGTGATCACGGCCTTGCCGCGCACAGCGCGGATGTAATCCTCGGCGAGCACGTAGCGCGCCATTTCGAACCGCAGCCTGACCGGGCGCGTGTAGTCGTTCGGACGCGAATCGAGCGTGCGCGCGTGATATTCTGCGCCGTCGCCGAATACCAGATGCAGGTAGATCGCCGCCATGTCGGCGGCATGGGGCAGCGTCACGTCCGTGACTCGGGCGCCGCGGCTGCGGAGCCGCTCGATTGTCGACAGGATCGCGTTCTCGACGTCCGTGTCGATACGCTCGAAGAAATAGCCGCCGAGCACGCCGATCCGGAGCTCGCCGATCGCGCGTGGTTCCAGGGAATCGCCGATCTGTTCCATCTCGGGCTGCATGGCGTTGTACAGCAACCACGCGTCCGCGACACTCGCCGCGAGCGGGCCTACGTGATCGAGCTGGCGGCTCAACGGCACTACGCCCGACGCGGAAACCCGGCCCCATTCGGGCTTGAGGCCGACGATCCCGCACGCCGCAGCGGGAATGCGAATCGAGCCGCCGGTGTCGGTGCCGACAGTCCCCAGACACATGCCAGTGGCCACGGCAACTGCGGAACCGCCGCTCGATCCTCCTGGTGAACGCGTTGGATCGTGCGGGTTGCGCACAGGTCCGTAGCCGGAATCGTCGCTGGTTGTGCCAAAGGCGAACTCGTGCAGGTTGGTCTTGCCCACGAACACCGCGCCGGCCTCGCGCAGCCGTCTGGTGACGACCGCGTCTCGGTCGGCGACGTGATCTCTGCGGACCAATGAACCGGCGGTGGTGGGTACTCCTTGCTGGTCGATCAGATCCTTGAGCGAAAGCGGAATGCCGTGAAGCGGGCCGATGCGACGGCCGGCGGCGATGTCCTTGTCGATGCGCCGCGCCTCAGCCAGCGCCTGGTCGCCGGTGACGGTGATGAACGCGTTCAGTTGCGGGTTGAGCTCCGCGATCCTGGCCAGGCACCTCTCGGTTAACTGTTCGGAGGTCGCTTCGCCGCGCGCCAGCCGTGCCGACGCTTCGCTGACGGTGATCACGTGCGCGGCTTGTCCTGTGTGCGATCGTCGGGGTCGAACGGTGTGGACGCATCGGCGTTGTCGTTCCAGTCGGCGGCGCGCAGACGTTCGGTCGCCTGCGCCAGACCCTCGAGCATCGGAATCAGTTCCGGCAGGCCGCGCTGTTCAGCGTCGGCCCGGGCGTGTGCCAGCCATTCTGTAATCGTCATGTCGTTCACTACTATCGTATCGCCGTTGGTTCGAATCAGCACGCCGCGCGGCGCCAGCAACGCTTCGACCTTCATGCGCAGCCCCGACGCGTCCGGCAACACGATGACGTCGAACGGCCCTCGCAGCTTGTGCAGGAAGCGCGCGGGGTCGCCGACGATGACGCTGACCTGCGTATCGAAACCGGCGGCTGCAAACCGGCGTCGCGCCACCGCCGCCTTGTCCGCATCCGCCTCCATCGTCAACAACATGTCCCCGCCGCGCAGCTGCTTGGCCAACGCGATCGTCTTGTCTCCGGTGCCAGTACCGATTTCCAGAATTCGCATGAGTGGCGATCTGCGAGAAGCATCGTAAGCTGGAACGGTGCGGCACACGAAAATCGTAGCGACCCTCGGTCCGGCTTCAAAAGATCCCGCGCCGCTGATCGCCGCCGGCGTCGACGTGTTCCGGCTCAACTTTTCTCACGGCACGCACGCCGATCACGCGGAGCGGTTTCACCATGTTCGCCAATCGGCGGAGCGAGCCGGACGGCACATCGCGGTGCTGCAGGATCTCAGCGGCCCAAAGATTCGGACCGGTCGGCTCGAAGGCGGCCGTCCGATTCCGCTTCTCGCCGGCGATCGCCTGACGATTGCCATTGGCGACGAGGTCGGCGGGCCCGGCCGCGTCTACACCTCCTACGGCGAGCTCGCCTTGAAGGTCTCGAAGGGCGATCGCCTGTTACTCGACGATGGCAAGGTGGAGCTTGAGGTCGAAAGGACGTCAGGCGAAGAGATTCACACAGTGGTTGTCGAAGGCGGCGAATTGGGCGAGCACAAGGGCATCAACGCGCCCCGGGTACCGCTGCGGTCCGACATCACCGAAAAGGATCAACGCGACCTGCAGTTCGGCTTGGCGCTGGGCGTCGACATGGTCGCCCTCAGTTTCGTGCAGTCGGCCAACGATGTATCGCGGGCCCGGGACATCATGGTCGCTCAGGGGCGGCCCAAGGTGCCGATTGTCGCAAAGCTCGAGCGGCCGGAAGCCATCGATCGGCTCGATGAGATCCTCGAAGCGTCCGATGCCGTGATGGTTGCGCGCGGCGATCTCGGCCTGGAAATTCCCCTCGAGCGGGTACCGCGTGTCCAGAAAGAGATATTGCGGCAGGCGCGTGTTCGCGGTGTCCCGGTCATCGTCGCGACGCAGGTGCTGGAGTCGATGCGAACGGAACCGCGGCCGACACGTGCGGAGGCCAGCGATGCTGCGGGCGCGGTTGACGGCGGCGCCGATGCGATCATGCTCTCGGGGGAAACCGCCACCGGGCTGTATCCGATCCGCTCGGTCGAGGTGCTCGACGCGATCATTCGCGACGCCGAGTCGATGGCGCCGCTGCCGTTGCCGGCGCCGATTCAAGCGGCCGCCGATCACGTGAAGGCATTGAGCGAGGCCGCCGTGTCGTTGTCGCGGCGCGCCGGCGCGCACGCGATTGTCGCCGTGACGCGAGAAGGCCAGACGGCGCGACTGCTGTCCGCGGTTCGTCCGCAGGCGTTGATCGTCGCGGCTACCGACAAGCCTGAGATCGCGCGCTGCCTGAGCCTGTGGCATGGCGTCGTGCCGATGGTCTGTGACCTGTCTGGCGAAATCGAGCAGATGATCGCGCGCGTCGTTGAATCCGCCGTCAAACGCACGCACGCGCCGGAGAACGCGCCGATGGTCGTCGTCAATACGTCGGCGGACCTGGATCGCGGTTATTCGAACTTCGTCAGAATTCGACGAGCCTGAGAAATTGCTCAAGCGCGCCTGGCTAATTCGCCGGCCGGCGCGCGCTGAAATAGAACGCCATGCCGATCCCGATCAGCAATGCCGCCTGGCCGATGAGATTCGCCTCGTAATTGAGCACGTTGTCGGTGCCGGACGGCGGCACGAACACGAGCCCCATCGCGACGAGGGTGGCGAACATGCCGCAGCCGGCGATCAGCCACGCGCCGGCCCTGCCGCCAGGCAACATGATCGTGTTCTCATCCGCTGGCATCGATGCGTCAAGCCGGCGCAGGCGCAGGAACGCGGCAAACAAGTACACGTAAGGCAGGAAGTAGATCAGGATGGTCAGGTTGACCATGATGTCGTAGGCGTCCTGAATCGACGTCCGGCCGCCGCCGACCGACAGGAACACGCTGACAAGAAACAACGCCGACGTGGCGAGCCCCTGGATGATCAGGGCAACGTGCGGGGTTCGGTATCGCTCATGCAAGCGGGCGAATGCGGCAGGCATCGCGGCATCCACGCCCGCTGCAAATGGCACCCGTGCGGCACCCGCGATCCATGAGCTCGTGCCGGCGATCGATCCGATCACCAGCAGTAGCGCAATGAATCCGCCGATGCCGCTATAGCCGAGCCTCGTGGTCACGAGGTCGACAGCGTCAGCGATGCCGCTGCGCTCGGCCATCTCGCTCGCCGGCACGGCCACCAGAATCGATGCCGAGCTCAGTATGTAGATTGCCGTCACGGCGATGCCCGACAACACGATGCTGCGCGGGATGGTTTTGCGCGGATTGTAAATCTCCTGTCCGACCATCGAGGAGATTTCGAATCCCGAGAACGCGAAACACAATGCCGACCAGAAGCTGATCGAGTCGAGCAAGTTGTCGCGCGGCCACAGTTCCGCCGGCGCGAACGAGGTGGCGCTGCCCAGTGTCATGAACGCAATCGCGCCGCAGGCAATCAGGATCAATGCCGGGATCCAGGTCGCGACGTTGCCGACGTGCTGCAGCCATTTGCCCGCGGAGAAGCCGAGGATGTTGAGGAACGTCGTCGCCCAGATCAGGCCCAGCACGAACACCACCGAATACAGCCGGTTCTCGGCGAGCTCGGGCGCACCGATCGGAATCAAGAGATTCGCGGCGGCGAACAACAACAGTGACGGAAAATAAAACAGGTTGTTGACCCACATGCACCAGCCACAGATGAACCCGTGCGCCGGGCCGAACGCGCGCCGCGCCCACGCGTAAATACCGCCCTGTTGCGGGTGCCGGCTCGAGAGCTCGGCAAGCACCGCGGCGAGCGGCAGGAAGAACAGCAGGCATGCGAGGATCCAGAGCGTGATGGCCGGCGCGCCGATGCGCGCGCTCCGCGAGATCCAGCGGAGTCCGACGATCGCCACGATGTTCATCGCGACGACGTCCCAGAGCCGCAGCGAGGCGATGAGGGCCGGTACCTTCAGCTGGTTCATCCGGCAGGCATCTTACTAGAGCAGGGTGCGCTGACCTTTTTCTAATTCGAGCAGCGCGCGTTTGGTCGGCAGGCCGCCGCCGAACCCAGTCAGCGACCCGTTGGATCCGACGACGCGATGGCAGGGCACGACGATCGCAATCGGGTTCGCGCCGTTGGCGAGGCCGACGGCCCTCACCGCTTTCGGGTTGCCAATGCGGCGGGCAAGTTCGAGATAACTGATGGTGTGGCCGTACGGAATACGCGTCAGCTGCTGCCACACGCTGTTTTGAAACGGCGTGCCGTTGAGCGCCAGCCGCGTCGTGAACGCGGTACGGCGCCCGGCGAAATATTCGTCCAGCTCGCGGCGGATACCGCTGAGAAGGCCCTTCGTATCCGGCGTCCATCGCGCGTCGATCTCACGCGGGCGCGAGCCGTTGCCGAACGCGAGCACATGCAGGGCATCAGCATCGCCGGCCAGCAGCAACGGTCCCACCGGGCTGTCGTCGATGTGGGTGTAGACGAGCGCACTCATGCGGTAATCAGTAAAACATTAATCCGTGGATGACTGAAACCAGACGGCCTTCAGCTATCAGCTATCAGCTATCAGCGATCAGCTTCAGTCTTCAGTCTTCAGTCCTATCTACCTATAATCCCCTGATGGCGGTGACTCTGGGATCGACACAGTTGCTTGCGTCCGGCAAGCTCAAAGGCCGCCGCGTCGGCATCGTCAGCAACCCGGCATCGGTCGACGCCCGGTATACGCACGTCACCGATGCGTTGACGCAGGCGCCGGATGTCACGCTCGGCGCCATCTTCGGCCCGCAGCACGGCTTCCGCTCCGACGTGCAGGACAACATGATCGAGACGCCGCACGCCAACGACTGCAGGCGCAAGGTGCCGGTGTTCTCGCTCTATAGCGAGACGCGCGAGCCGACGTCGGACATGCTGCGCCACATCGACGTGATGGTGATCGATCTGCAGGATATCGGCGCGCGGATCTACACCTACATCTACACGATGGCCAACTGCTTGCGCGCCTGCGCCAAGTACGGCATCGACGTGATCGTCTGCGATCGGCCGAATCCGATCGGCGGTGTCGACGTCGAAGGGCCGATGCTGGTGCCGGGCAACGAGTCGTTCGTCGGCCAGTTCCCGATTCCAATGCGTCACGGGATGACGATCGGCGAGCTCGCGAAGTTCTTCAACGAATACTTCGAGATCCACGCGCCGCTCGAGGTCATCCCGATGGACGGCTGGTCGCGCTCGATGTATTTCGATCAGACCGGTCTGCCGTTCGTGATGCCCTCGCCGAACATCCCGACGCTCGACAGCGCCATCGTCTACCCGGGCACGGTGCTGTTCGAGGGCACCAATGCCTCTGAAGGCCGCGGCACGACGCGGCCGTTCGAACTGGTGGGCGCGCCGTGGGTCGATGCGGAGGTGTTCGCGCAGAGGATGAACGCGCGGCAATTGCCTGGCGTGTACTTCCGCGCCGCGGTCTTCGAGCCGACGTTCCAGAAGCACGCGAAAAAAACCTGCGGCGGCTGCCAGATTCACGTGCTCGATCGCGCCGCGTTCAAGCCGGTGCTGACCGGCGTGGCGCTGATCGACGCGATCAGGGCTGCCGACCCCAAAGCATTCGCATGGCGGAAGCCGCCGTATGAATACGAGCACGACAAGGAGCCGATCGACATCCTCGCCGGCTCGCCGGCCCTCAGAATCGCCATCGATTCAGGGCAGACCGCTGAAGATCTGGCGGCAATCTGGGCCGAGGAGAGCAAGCCGTTCGAGAAGGTTCGCAACACCTACCTGATCTATTAGAATCTCGTCTGCCGTTTACCCCATGGCCATTGAGACGCAGATCCTCGACGTGACGCGTACGCAGTTAGTCCAGGCGCCGCCGGCCCGGGTGATGCAAGCGTTCTTCAACGACGCCGATCTGAAGGGATGGTGGCAGGTGTCGCGGGCCTTCGCGGTGCCGCGTCCACTGGCGCCCTATGCCATCGAATGGGAGTCGACCGACTTCAAGGACGAAGTGCTGGGGCGTCTTGGCGGCACCTTTCACGGCACGATCATCGACATTCGTCCGAACGCGGCGTTCTTCGTCGCCGATGCGTACTGGCAGGCGCCTGACGGCGAGCCCATCGGCCCGATGGCCCTCGAAGTTCACTGCCGTCCGCAAGGCAACGGGCGCCAGACGATGATCACGGTGCGGCAGAGCGGTGAGGGCGAGGGGCCGCGCTGGCAGCGCTATTTCGAGATCTTAGATCGCGGCTGGGAGGGGGCCCTCCACGAGATGAAGCAGTACATCGACCGCGAAATCGAGCGAACCAAAGTGTCGCGCCAGTCGCGCGCATGACACGTTCGACGCGGCAGTAGACCTCCGGCAATGCGAGAGATCTCCCGCCGCGGGTTCCTGTCGTCGACCGGCACCGCGTTAGCCGCCCTGCCGCTGGTCCGATCGGTCGATGCACTGGCGCAAGCCACCAATCCGGTGTTTCGACATGGCGTGGCGAGCGGCGACCCGCTGGCTGACCGCGTCGTGATCTGGACGCGCGTGACGCCGGTCAAGGAGCCTGGCGCTGAAAGCGTCGGGTGGATGGTGGCGCGGGACGAGGCGTTCACGAGCATCGTCGCGCAGGGTGGTGTCGTCACCAGCTCGACGCGCGACTATTGCGTGAAGGTCGACGTCGGGCCGCTGCGGCCCGGGACGACGTATTACTACCGCTTCGAATCGCGCAAGGAGCGTTCGGCCGTCGGCCGAATGAAAACGCTGCCGGTCACCAACGTGTCGCGGGTCCGGCTCGGCGTGGTGTCGTGCTCGAATCTGCCGCAGGGCTACTTCAACGCCTACGCGTGCCTGGCGGCGCGGTTGGATCTCGATGCCATCCTTCACCTCGGCGACTATCTCTACGAATACGCCAACGAACAGTACGGCGACGGCACGCGCTTCGGCCGCATCCCGTCGCCGAACAAGGAGATGGTGACGCTGCAGGAGTACCGCCAACGGCATGCGCAGTACAAGACCGATCCGGATCTGCAGGCCATCCACCAACAGCACGCCTTCATCGTCGTGTGGGACGACCACGAGTTCACCAACAACGCCTGGAAGGACGGCGCGCAGAACCATCAGGCGGGCGAGGGCGAGTGGGCGGCGCGGCGCAGCGCCGCGATGCAGGCGTACTTCGAGTGGATGCCGATTCGCGAGGACGCGCAGACGCGGCAGGACAAGATCTACCGGACCTTCCGTTTCGGCAACCTGGCGACGCTGATGATGCTCGATACGCGCGCCTTCGGCCGGGACCGCCAGGAGGCTCCTGAGGATACGGCGGCGATTGAATCGGTGGGCCGTCAGCTGCTGGGGGCCGAGCAGGAAGGCTGGCTTGCCGAGCAGCTCGTCACCGCGTCGCGCGAGAACGCCACCTGGACGCTGTTCGGCCAGCAGGTCATGTTCGCGCCGCAGACGCCGGCCGGCACGCGGGCCGGCAATCCGGACTCGTGGGATGGCTATCGCGGGGCGCGGACGCGCGTGTTCGACATGATCGAGCGCGCGAAGATCGACAACCTCGCGATCTTGACCGGTGACGTCCACAGCTCGTGGGCGTTCGATCTGCCTCGCGATCCGTTTGGCAGCTATGACAAGGCGACCGGCAAGGGCTCGCTCGGCGTCGAATTCGCCGGCACGTCCGTCAGCTCGCCGAGCAATCTGGGCCGTGGGCCGGATGGTCCGGCGCAGCTCGCCGCATTACGCGCGGCGCGGCCGCATCTCCACTACGTCGACGGCCGTTACCGCGGCTACTTCATCGTTGACCTGACGCGCCAGCGTCTGCAGGCGGATTACTACGCACTGGCGACCATCGAAGAACGCTCGACCACCGAGCGGTTCGAAAAAGGGTTCGTCACCGAGGCCGGGCGCAACCACCTGACCGAAGCGGCGTCGCCCGCCTGACGCACCGTTTCCCCGCGTTCGGTGGCCTGCGGCCTCGGTGGCCCGACATATAATCCGAGGAAATCATGAATCGTACGGATACTTCGGATCCGAATTACTACCATCGGGTCGTCGACTGCCAGTGGGCGTGTCCCGCGCATACCAACGTGCCGGAATACATCCGGATGATCGCGCAGGGACGTTTCGATGACGCCTACATCCTCAATCGCGAGTCGAACGTGTTTCCGGGCATTCTCGGCCGCACCTGCGACCGGCCGTGCGAGCCGGCGTGCCGCCGCGGCCGCGTCGACGGCAAGCCCGTCGCCATCTGCCGCTTGAAGCGCGTCGCCGCCGATCACAAGGACGACATCCGCGATCGGCTCCCGCACATCCCGGCGACGAAGAACGGAAAGAAGGTGGCGCTCATCGGCGCGGGTCCTTCGTCATTGACGGTGGCGAACGATCTGATGCCGCTGGGATACCAATGCACCATCTTCGAGAAGGGGCCGCGCCCAGGCGGCCTGATGCGCGTCAACATTCCCGCGTTCCGCCTCCCCGAAGAAGTCCTCGACGAAGAGATCGGCTACATCGTCAACATGGGCGTCACGATGAAGTACAACGCGCCGGTGACGAGCCTGAAGCAGCTCGTCGACTCGAAAGAGTTCGACGCGATCTTCGTCGGCACGGGCGCGCCGAAGGGCAAGGAGCTGGACTTGCCGGGACGCCGCGACACCGATCAGATCTTCATCGGCATCGAATGGCTCGAGTCGATTCATTTCGGCCACATCAGCTCGATTGGCAAGCGCGTGCTGATCATCGGCGTCGGCAACACCGCGATGGACTGCTGCCGCTCGGCGAAGCGGCTCGGCGCGACCGACGTGAAAGTGATCTCGCGGCGCACCCGCAAGTATTTCAAGGCGTCGCCGTGGGAGCTCGAGGACGCCGAAGAAGAGCAGGTTGAAATCCTCGAAAACCTGTCGCCGGTGCGGTTCATCGTCGAGAACGGCACGCTGACGGGGATGGAATTCGACAAATTCACCTCGCGCGAGGAGAACGGCAAGTTCATCCAGGAGCCGGCCGGGCGCGTGACCTTGCCGTGCGACTCGGTGGTGCTGGCGATCGGGCAGGAGAATGCGTTTCCCTGGATCGAGCGCGACATGGGCGTCACGTTCGACGCCAAGTGGGACATGCCGGTGGTCGACAAGAAGACGTTCATGTCGTCCAAGCCGGGCGTGTTTTTCGGCGGCGACGCGGCGTTCGGCCCGGCGAACATCATCTGGGCGGTCGAGCACGGCCACCAGGCGGCGATTTCGATTCACCAGTACTGCCAGGGGCTCGACGTCAACGAGCGGCCGCCGCACGGCCTGACGCTGTCGAGCACGAAGATGGGCCTGCACGAGTGGGCCTACAGCAACAACTACGATCCAGTGCAGCGGCAGAAGATGAAGCACGTCGAGCTGCCGGTGCGCTTCTCGAAGATGACCGTCGAAGTCGAAGAGGGCTTCACGGCGGAGCAGACCCGGAACGAAGTCGAGCGCTGCCTCAATTGCGACGTGCAGACGCATTTCACCGATGCGCTGTGCATCGAGTGTGATGCCTGCATCGACATTTGCCCGACCGATTGCCTGACGATCGTTCCCAATGCCGACAGCGAGGCCGAGCTGCGGGCGATGACGCTGGCGCCGGCGATCAATCCCGACCAGCCGCTGTTCCACTCGCTGCCGCTGAAACAGACCGGCCGCTTGATGGTGAAGGACGAGAACGTCTGCCTGCATTGCGGGCTGTGCGCCGAACGCTGTCCGACCTACGCGTGGGACATGCGCAAGTCCGTGATCGAGCTGCCGCACGCGGGCACCGCATTCGTGCCGTTGGAGGCGGTCGGGCGGTAAGCCGAGGCTGCAGTCTGCAGCCGACAGCGACGAGTTTATGAACAAGGTCAACGATTTCGCATTCAAGATAGCGACCGCGAACGGCACCGGGTCGGCGAGCGCCAACGGCCTGATCATGCAGGCGATTTTCCGGATGGGCGTGCCGGTCACCGGCAAGAACGTGTTCCCCTCGAACATCCAGGGCCTGCCGACCTGGTACGAGATCCGCGTCAACAAGAACGGCTATACCGCGCGCACCCCGCACTTCGACATGATGCTGGCGCTGAACGCCGCCACCTACGCGAAAGACGTCGCCGAAGTGCGGCCCGGCGGGTATTTGTTCTACGACTCGAGCTGGCCGCTCGACGAGAAGTTGAAGCGCGCCGACATCACGTATCTCGGTGTGCCGCTCGCCGAGATGTGCAATGCGACGTTCAAGGGTGTGCGTGAACGCATCCTGATGAAGAACATCGCCTACGCCGGCGCGCTCGCGGCGCTGATCGGGATGGACACCGAGATCGTCGCGGCGCTGACCCGGGAAAAGTACGCAGCCAAGAAGGCGCTGCTCGACTCCAACGAGAAGGCGATCGCGCTCGGCTACGATTACGTCAAGGCCCACTTCGACTGCCCGCTGCCGATTCGTCTGGAGAAGATGGACGCGACGAAGGACAGCATCCTGATCGACGGCAACACCGCCGCGGCGCTCGGCGCCGTGTATGCGGGGGCGACCGTCGGTGCGTGGTACCCGATCACGCCGGCGACCTCCGTGATGGAAGCGTTCAAGAGCTTCTGCATGAAGTACCGCCGCGATCCGGAAACCAAGAAGAAGAAGTTTGCGATCCTGCAGGCCGAAGACGAACTGGCGGCGCTCGGCATGGTGGTCGGGGCATCGTGGGCGGGCGCGCGCGCGTTCACGCCGACCGCCGGCCCCGGCATCTCGCTGATGAACGAATTCATCGGCCTGGCTTATTACGCGGAGATTCCCGCGGTGATCGTCGACGTGCAGCGCACCGGACCGTCCACCGGCATGCCGACGCGCACCCAGCAGGGCGACCTGATGGAGTGTGCGTACGCCTCGCACGGCGACACGCGGCACATCTGCCTGTATCCGGCCGATCCGGCCGAGGCGTTCGAGTTTGCGGTCAAGGCGTTCGATCTCGCCGAGCGGTTTCAGACGCCGACGTTCCTGGTGAGCGACCTGGATATCGGCATGAACGACTGGATGGTCCCGAAGCTGACCTGGGACGACAGCTACCGGCCCGATCGCGGCAAGGTGTTGTCGGCCGAGCAACTGGAGCAGGCCAAGAACTTTTGGCGGTACTACGATCACGATGGTGACGGTATCCCGCAGCGATCGCTGCCCGGCGTGCACCCGAAAGGGGCGTACTTCACGCGCGGCTCCGGCCATAACAGCAAGGCGGCCTACACCGAGGACTCGGACGAGTATCAGGACGTGCTCGATCGCATCGCGCGCAAGATTCAGGGCGCGGCCAAGGCCGTCCCGGCGCCGCTGATCAGGCACACCCCGGGCGCGACGCTGGGACTCGTCACCATCGGCGGGTGTCATGCGGCGTGCGTCGAGGCGATGGATCTGCTGTCGCAGGAAGGCGTCAAGGTCAACTACATGCGGGTGCGCGGCTTCCCGTTTGGCGAGGACGTCCGGCAGTTTCTCGAACAGCACGACGTCAATTTCATCGTCGAGCAGAACCGCGACGCCCAGTTGCGGAGCCTGATCATGCTCGACCTCGGCGTCCACATCGAGAAGCTGCACTCGGTCCGGTATTACGCCGGGTTCCCGATGAGCGCGCATCACGTCATCAACGGCGTCAAGGCGAAGCTGGAGAAAGTGGCATGACCTACATTGCAAAACCGAAGGTCCATCATCCTTCGCTGAAGCCGAACGCGATCGGCCTGACCCGCCGCGACTACGAAGGGGCCATCACCACGCTCTGCGCGGGGTGCGGCCACGACTCGATCACCGCGGCGATCATCCAGGCGTTCTACGAAATGAGCATCCCGCCGCACAAGGTCGCGAAGCTGTCGGGCATCGGCTGCTCGTCGAAGACGCCGGCCTACTTTCTCCGGGAAGCGCACGGCTTCAACAGCGTTCACGGACGGATGCCGGCGGTCGCGACCGGCGCCAATGCCGCCAACGGCGACCTGATCCTGATCGGCATCTCCGGCGACGGCGACTCGCTGTCGATCGGGCTCGGGCAGATGTGCCATGCGATCCGCCGCAACGTCAACATGGCCTACATCCTCGAGAACAACGGCGTCTACGGCTTGACCAAGGGCCAGTTTTCGGCGTCTGCGGATCCCGGCTCGACCAGCAAGAAGGGCGAGGCCAACACCATGGAAGCGATCGATGGCGTGCTGCTGGCGCTGACGCTCGGCGCGACCTTCGTCGCGCGCAGCTTTTCCGGCGACAAGCACCAGCTGGTGCCGATCATCAAAGCGGCAGTGAGGCACAAGGGTTTCGCCTTTGTCGACGTCATCTCGCCGTGCGTGACCTTCAACGATCACGAAGGCTCGACCAAGAGCTACGCTCATACTCGCGAACACAAAGTGGACGTCGTGCACGCCGATTTTGTGCCGCCCCGCGACGAGATCACGACGGAGTACGCCGAAGGCACGCTGCAGAAGGTGATGCTGCACGACGGCAGCTGGGTCACGCTGCGGAAGCTGGCGGCCGACTACGATCCGACCAATCGCGATGCGGCGTACGCACACATCCGCGAGCACCAGAACAAGGGCGAAGTGGTTACGGGGCTGCTGTACATCTCGGCGGATTCAAAAGACGTCCACGATCAGAACGAGACCGTGGACACCGCACTGTACGACCTGCCGCACGACCAGCTCTGCCCCGGCAACGACGCGCTGCAGAAGCTGATGGCGCAATTCAGGTAGACAGGCTAGACAGGCTAGACAGGCAGTCAGGCAGACAGGCAGACAGGCAGTCAGGCAGGCCGACAGGCCGACAGGTCCGTCCTGTCCGCCTGTCTGCCTGTCTGCCTGTCTGCCTGTCAGGCCTGTCTACCTGCTCTCATCCATAATCACCTGCGCGTACGCGGTCGCGCGCGGGATGTTCGGCGGCGCATAGCCGGTGTACTTCTCGGGATTCTTCCATTCCGCCACTGCCTGCGCGGCCGTCTTGCCGGCTTTCTTCGCGGCCTGGACGTGCGCAACGAATTCGGCGACAAAGTCGGCAAACTCGCGCATGTCGGCGAGCGTCGTCTGCTCGGCCGTGTGGCCGTTGATCACCGTCTCGACGTTCTTCATCGCGTCGACGGCCTTGCGCACGGTCGCGGCGTACTCGACGCCGGACCCGCCGTTGTTCTTGTCCATGATCGGCAGCGCCTTGCTCGGGAACACGTCGCCGGCGTGCATCACGCGGTGGGCGACGAATTCGACGAAGGCGTCACCGCCGGTGTGCGCGGGGCCGACGTGATACAGGTTGATTTGATCGGCGCCGGCACCGATGGTCAGCCTGTCCTTGAACGTCCGCTTGGCCAGGCCTTTGCCGGGATTGGCCTTGAAGACGTTCTCGGTGGCGCCGATGCCGGTCACGCTCGACACGGCCGGCAGCATCTTCGCCGTGTTCTCGTGCGCGATGATCTCGACGGTTGCCGGCATCGCGACGTTGCCGCTGACGTGATCGTAGTGGGTGTGCGTGTTGATGACGGTGGTCACCGGCTTGTCGGTCACCGTCTTGATCTTGTCGAGCAGCGGCTGGCCCCATCCGGGATTCTTGGTGTCGACCACGGTCACGCCGTTGGCAGTCTCGAACACCGCGGTGTTGCCGCCGCCGCCGCGGATCACCCACAGATTGTCTTTCACCTTTTCCACGGTGAGGTTGTCGACCGACGGCTGCGGTGGTGGTTGTTGCGCGGTCATCACGGCCGTCAGCGTGCCGGCCAGAACGAGCGAGCCCAGGATCGCGATGCGGTTCACGGAGTAATCCTTTCGCGCGGCGCGTAATCGGCCGCAGTGACAAAGAATGCTAGAAAACGGGCAATGGGTTCAAGGGGGGAGGAAATAAGGAAATAGGAAATAGGAAATAGGAAATAGGAACTGGACTCGGCGGTCGTAGATTTTGCGACATTAGCGTGGCGGCGACGTGGATGAAGTTGCGACATTCCGCTGGGATCATTCCAAACCTCCGAGCATTTGTGTTGGCTCGCCGAATGCACGTCATGGGTGCATGCCTGTCAGCACCGTGAGTGACCTCGTTGTGTGGCAACGTGCGATGGATCTGACACAGACCATCTATACGCTCGTTGCGGAGTTCCCGCCGCACGAACGGTTTGGTTTGGTGAGCCAGCTGCGACGTGCAGCCGTATCGATTCCGTCAAATATCGCGGAGGGGTGGGGGTACGGTCGGACGGGCAGATACGTTCATCATTTACGCGTCGCTCGGGGCTCGGGCGTGGAAGTGATGACGCAAATCGCTCTCGCGCAGCGGCTTGGATTCGTCTCTCGATCGCAGGTCTCACCGGTTATTGCGCAAGTAGACGAGGTGGGAAGAATGTTGACGGCCCTGATTCTCGCTCTGGAGCGGCGCAACGGCAGCGAGGGAGTAGGAAATAGCAAGTAGGAACTAGCAAGTAGGAATTAGGAATGGGGAATTTAAGGTTGCTTCCTAGTTCCTAGTTCCTAGTTCCTAGTTCCTATTTCCTAGTTGCTATTTCCCGTCATCTCCACGTCAATACGATCGGAAAACTTTGTTGTTCCAGCCGCATACTTAATCAACCGCGTGCGATTTCGCACCGTCCAAGTCTGCGATGCTGCCTTCCGGTACCCGGCTCGGTCCCTATGAAGTCCTCGGCCTGATTGGCGAAGGCGGGATGGGGCAGGTGTATCGCGCCGCCGATACGCGTCTCGACCGTTCCGTGGCGATCAAAGTGTTGCCGGCCGCTCTGGCGGACGATGCGGTGCGGCGCGAGCGGTTCGAGCGCGAAGCCCGCAGCATCTCGCGTCTCGAACATCCCAACATCTGCCCGTTATACGACATCGGAGAACTGCCGGCGTCGGCCGGCGGCGGCATGTTCCTCGTCATGCAGTTCCTCGAAGGCGAAACGCTCGCGCAACGGCTGACGCGAGGGGCCCTTTCGATCAAAGAATCGCTCGACGTCGGCGTGCAGATTGCCGAGGCGCTGGCCGTCGCGCACCGCGCCGGCATCGTCCATCGCGACCTGAAGCCCGGCAACGTGATGCTGACGCGGGCGGGCGCGCGACTGCTCGACTTCGGCCTGGCACGGCCGGTCGCATCGGCGGCCGGCGGCGCCGAGACCGCCGCTGGCGATCGCACGGCGCTGACGACGCAAGGCACGCTGCTCGGGACGTTGCATTACATGGCGCCCGAACAGCTCGACGGCCGCGACGTCGATACGC
>DASPNQ010000019.1:0-17316 GCA_035626435.1 Vicinamibacterales bacterium | reverse complement strand
TTCACAGCTCGATCCTGTCGCGCATCAAGGTGATGGCCGAGCTCGACATCGCGGAGAAACGCGTGCCGCAGGACGGCCGCTTTCGTCTGCGCGTGCCGGGCAAGACGATCGACTTCCGTGTTTCGGTGATGCCGAGCGTGCACGGCGAAGACGCCGTCATCCGTATTCTCGACAAGCAGTCGATGAGCGAGCAGTTCACCGAGCTGCGCCTGGACATTCTGGGATTTCCCGAGCAGGAGCTGAAGCGCTTCCGCAAGTACATCCGCGAGCCGTACGGCATGGTGCTGGTCACCGGCCCGACCGGCAGCGGCAAGACCACGACGCTCTACGCGGCGCTGGCCGAGATCAAGACGGTCGAGGACAAGATCATCACGATCGAGGATCCGGTCGAGTACCAGCTGAAAGGCATCACGCAGATTCCGATCAACGAAAAGAAGGGGCTGACGTTCGCGCGCGGGTTGCGATCGATTCTGCGCCACGATCCAGACAAGGTGATGGTCGGCGAAATCCGCGATCCCGAGACGGCGCAGATCGCCATTCAGTCGGCGCTGACCGGCCACCTGGTGTTCACCACCGTTCACGCGAACAACGTCTTCGACGTGCTCGGCCGCTTCCTGAACATGGGCGTGGAGCCGTACCAGTTCATTTCCGCGCTCAACTGCGTGATGGCCCAGCGGCTGGTGCGGAAGATTTGCGCAGCGTGCAAGCACCCGGTCAACATCGACGCCGCGGCGATCGCGGAGTCGGCGATCGATCCGGCGCTGCTGGTCGGCAAAACCCTCTACGAAGGCAGCGGCTGCATCGAGTGCGGCGGCACCGGCTTCAAGGGCCGCATGGCGATCTGCGAGCTGCTCGACCTTACCGATCACATCCGCGAAATCATTCTCGACAAGCGGCCGATCTCGGAAGTGAAGCGGGCGGCCAAGGAGCAGGGGATGCGCCTGCTGCGCGAGTCGGCGGTCGAGCGGGTGCTCGAGGGGCAGACCACGCTGCGCGAGATCAACAAGGTGACGTTCGTCGAATGAGCCTCCGCGATCTCTTTCACACCGCCGCGCCCGACGTCGCCATCGAGATCGACCACACCCGCGTGTCGGTAGCGCGGTTGGGCTGGCAGGGTCAGCAGGCGATCATCGCCGGGCACGCGAGCGAGGCGTTGCCGGCCGGGCTCGTCTCGCCGGGCATTGCGGCGCTGAACATCAGCGATGTGCCGGCGTTGTCGCAGATTATTTCGCGGACGCTGGCGCAGTCGGGCGGCGGCCGGCCGGCGCGCGTGTCACTGATCGTGCCCGATACGGCCGCCAAGGTCTCGCTGCTGCGACTCGAGAAGGTGCCCGACAAATCGTCCGACCTGCAGGAGATTGTCCGCTGGCAGGTCCGCAAGACATCGCCCTTCCCGATCGATCAGGCGGTGGTCAGTATTTCGCCGGGTGCCCGCGGCGCCGACGGCGCCAGCGAATTCGTGGTGACGCTGGCGCGCGCCGACGTCATTCACCAGTACGAGCAGGCGTGCCTGATGGCCGGCGCGCATGCGGGGCTCGTCGACCTGTCGACGTTCAGCGTCATCAACGCGGTGCTGGCCGGCGCCTCGGCGCCGTCGGCCGACTGGCTGCTGGTCCACGTCACGGACACCTATCTAACCCTCGCCGTCATGCGCGACGACGCCCTGTTGTTCTTCCGTAATCGCGGCGAGGAAGAAGGCAGCCTCGGCGACCTGATTCATCAGACGGCGATGTATTACGAGGATCGGCTGCACGGCGGCGGCTTCACGCGCGTGCTGATCGCGGGTGGCGCGCGGTTGCCGGGCGGCGCGGAGAATGTGCGGCGCGGGCTGGAAGAACGCCTGCGCGTCTCGGTCGAATCCGTCGACCCGCGAGGTTCGGCCGGCCTGGTGGATCGGATCGGCGCCTCGGCCGAGCTGCTCGACGTACTGGCGCCGCTCGTCGGCATTCTGATGCGCGAACGGAGGGCGGCCTAGCGATGCTGCGGACCAACCTCGCGACGCGGCCCTTTTACAACGATCGGCTGGTCAGGACCCTCCTGGCGTTGATTGCTATGGCGGCGTTCGCGTTGACGGCGTTCAACGTGTTCGAGGTGATACGGCTCCAGGCGCGAACCAGCGAGGCCCGTCAGACGATTGCGCAAAACGACGCTCAGGCGCGGGCCCTGCGCGCGAAGGCCGCCGACGTCCGCCGTTCGGTCGACGCCGTGCAGCTGGAACGGGTCCAGGCGGCGGCGCGCGAGGCGAACGCGCTGATCGATCGCCGCACGTTCTCGTGGACCGAGCTGCTCAACCAGTTCCAAACGACGCTTCCGGCGGACGTGCGGATTGGCGGGGTGATACCGCAGCTCGATAGCAACGGGCGGCGCCTGGTGCAAGTCACGGTGTTCTCGCGGCGCGTCGAGGATCTCGAAACGTTCATGGATGCGCTCGAGAAGACCGGCATGTTCTCGGACGTGCTGCCGCGCTCGGACAGTCCCGAGCAGGACGGCACGATCCGTTCGGAGCTGCAGGCCTACTACGAGCCGCTAGCCGGTAAAGCCGCGGCGCAGCCTGTGACGTCTGAACCTGGCAACCAGCAGCCGGCCAACGCCAGCGCGGCGTCCAACCCCGGCGCGGGAGAGCCGCGATGAAGGCGCTCTTCGCCTACGGCGCCGACGTGCCGCTGACCCGCATCGTCGCGGATCACCGGCGATGGCTGGTGCCGGCTGGCCTGGTGCTGGCGGTCAACCTGCTGGTGTTGATCGCCGTCGTTTTGCCGTTGCGCCAGTCTGCGGCGTCGGCGTCGACGCGCGCGGCCGCGTCGGAGCAGGAGCTGCGCGCCGCGATGGGCGAGCTGCAGCAGGCGGAAGCCACACGCGACGGGCAACAGCAGGCCTCGCGTGATCTCGACCGGTTTTATGCGGACGTGCTGCCGGCGGATTTGCCCAGCGCGCGCCGGGTCACGCACGTGAAATTTTCGCAGCTGGCACGCTCGCACGACGTGGTGTTCCAGGGCGGCGCGTCAACGACGGAGGAGCTGCGCGATTCGACGCTCGAGCGGCTGCGCGTCACGTATTCGCTGACCGGGGCGTGGGACGACATCCGGCGTTTGATTTACGACCTCGAGACGGGCGCGGACTTCATCGTGATCGACAACGTGCAGTTGTCGGAAGGGCAGCAGGCCAACGCGCCGTTGTCGTTGTCACTCGAGTTGTCGACGTACTACCGCGCCAGGAACGCGGAGAGTGGGCGGAGTGGGCCGGAGGCCGATGGTCGTTGATCGGCAGAAGGTGCTGTTGGGCGCCGCCGGCGGAATGGTGCTGGTGCTCGTCGCGTGGATTCTGTGGCCCGCGACGCCGGCTCCGGCACCAGCGGCATCGCCGCGAACCCGGGATCGCGCCGCGCAGGTAACGGCGCCGCAGAACGGCTCGCCCGTCGACGTGAAGATCGAGGCGCTGCAGGCTGCGCGCGAGGGCCCGGGGGAGGCGGCGCGCAATCCGTTTCGCTTCCAGCCGCGCGTCGTGCCGCCGCCGCCGCGCGCCGCCGTGCCGGTCGTTGAGCCGCCTCCTGTCACGGCGGCGCCGGCGCCGTCGGGACCGCCGCCGATTCCGTTGAAGTTGATCGGCGTGCTGGAGCGCGCGAACGGCGTGAAATGGGCGGTGCTGACCGATGGCAAGTCGGCACCGATGTACGGGAAAGACGGCGATATCATCGATGGCCGCTACGTGATCGTGAAGATCGGCACCGAGTCGATCGAGATGACGCACACCGATGGGCGCGGGCGTCAGGTGATTCGGCTGAGCGGACAGTAGGCAGGCAGACAGGCAGACAGGCAGACAGGCAGACAGGCAGACAGGCAGACAGGCAGACAGGTCGATAGAAAAAACGCATGACGAGTCCCGCATTGAGAATCTTGTTGGGGGTGGCGCTGGCGGCGATGATGGCCGCGGGGTGCGCGACCGGGCGCGCGTTTGCGCGCGGTGAAGCCGCGGGGCGCGCCGGCGACTGGGAAGCGGCCGTCGGCTTCTACCGTCAGGCATTACAAAACGATCCCGACCGGCCGGACTACAAGATCGCGCTGGAGCGCGCGATGTTGTCGGCGGCGGCGATGTACACCGAGCGTGGGCGGCAGCTCGAGGAGTCCGGCCAGCTCGAAGAAGCGCTGCGCGCCTACCGCAAGGCGCAGGAATTCGAGCCCTCGAACCGGCAATTGAGCGCGAAGGCGGCGCAGCTCGAGCGGACGCTTCGCGATCGCCTCGAGGCCGCGGCGCCGCAATCCGACATCGAGCGGCTGCGGCAACAAGCCAGGCGCGCGGCGCCCGAGCCGATTCTGAGCCCAACCAACCCCGAGCCGCTGGTCGTGAATTTCGTCAATACCAGCCTGCGCGACATCCTGACCTTCATCGGCAACCTGACCGGCATCAACGTCACGTTCGACCGCGATTTCCAGGACCGCACGATCACGCTGAAGCTCGAAGGGGTGTCGCTCGAGCAGGCACTGCAGCAGATCATGATCGCGAATCAGCTGTTCTACCGCGTGTTGAACGAGCGCACGATCATCGTCGCCGCCGACAACACGCAGAAGCGCACCCAGTACGAAGAGCAGGTGATCCGCACGTTTTTCGTCTCGCATGCCGACGCCACCGAGCTGACGCAAACGCTCAACCAGTTGATCCGTGTCGCCGGCATGGCGGTGCAGCCGCAGATCGTGCCCAACAAGACGGCCAACACCATCACGATTCGCGCCACCGCGCCGGTCGTCGCCATCGCCGAGCGCGTCGTCGAGGCGAACGATCGCCCGCGCGCCGAAGTGGCGGTCGACGTGCAGATTCTCGAGGTCAGCCGCGAGCGCGCAAAGCGGTACGGGCTCGATCTCGGCAGCTATTCGGCGGCGCTGCAATTCTCGCCCGAAGCCGCGCCGTCCACGGACGGCAAGCCATTCAACCTGAATACGATTTCGCAGGGTGTCAGCACCGCCGACTTTTATCTGTCGGTGCCCGCGGCGGTGGTGCGATTCCTCGAGAGCGATTCGCAGACCAAGGTGCTCGCGAAACCCAATCTGCGCGGCACCGAAGGGCAGAAGCTGTCGTTGAACCTCGGCGAGGACGTGCCCGTGCCAAGCACCACGTTCACGCCGCTTGCCACGGGCGGCGCCGCCGCGAATCCGTTGACCTCGTACGGCTACCGGACCATCGGCATCATCGTCGAGATGACGCCGCGGGTTACTTATGACGGCGACATCATCCTGGACATCACGCTCGAAAACAGCGCGCGCGGCCAGGACACCAACATCGCGGGGCAAAACCTGCCGTCGTTCTCGTCGCGCAAGGTGGCCACGCGGCTGCGCCTTCGCGATGGCGAATCGAACCTGCTCGCCGGGCTGTTGCGTGAAGACGAGCGCAAATCGCTGACCGGCTTTCCCGGCGTGCTGCGATTGCCGATCGTCCGGCAGTTGTTCTCGAACAACGACAGCAGCATCAAGCAGACCGATATCGTGATGCTGCTGACGCCGCGGATCATTCGAACGCACGAACTGAGCGCGGCGAACCTGAGCCCGATCTACATCGGCACGCAAAGCAACATGGCGTTGACCGGCCCGCCGGTATCGATCGGCGGCGAGCCCGAGCCCGCGGCGCAAGGCGCCACGCCTGCGGCGCCTGTTGTGACGCCGCCTTCGCCAGCCGTCCCGCCGGGCATGCAACCGCCGGCCGCACCGGTGCTGCCGGCCGGCAGCTCGCCGCGTCCGGTGATACCGCCGGGGAGCTCGCCAATTCCCGGCATGACGACGGCGCCGCCGCCAACGCCCGCCGCACCGACACCGGCGCAGCCGCCGCCACCGCCGCCGGTCGTCGAGACGATCCCGTCTCCGACGGCGCCCACCGTCGCACCAATTGCGCCGCCGCCGACGGCCGAGCAGGTACCGCAGCCAGCCGCGCGGATCACGTTGAGCCCGCCGAGCGAGATGCGCGTCGGCAGCGGACCGTATACGGTCCCGATCTCCATCGTTGGTGCGACGAGGCTGTCGACGCTGACGTTGTCGATCACGTATAACCCTGCGCTCGTCCGGGTGCGTGCCGTGCAGGAAGGCACCTTCATGCGGCAGGGCGGGATCACGCCGGCCTTCAACAGTCAAATCGACGAGAAGAGCGGCCGCATCGACATCGTGATCACGCGCCCGGCCGATCAGACCGGCGCATCGACGTCAGGGCTGCTCGCCGCGCTGCTGGTCGAGCCGCTCGCCGCCGGAACCGGGTCGTTGGGGTTGTCGGGATCGGCGACGGTCCCGGGCGGTGGCGCCGCGGCGCTGCAGTTCCTGCCGTCGGGGATTACAGTCAGATAAGACAATGCGTAGGTGGGAGCGCGGCTTCACGTTCGTCGAGTTGCTGGTCGTGACGACGATCGTGCTGATTCTCGCCTCGGCAGTGCAACCGCTGGCGAAGGTGACGATTCAACGCACGCGCGAAGCAGAGCTGCGCCGCGTGCTGCGCGAAATGCGCACGGCGATCGACAAGTTCAAGGACGCCGCCGACGCCGGGCAGATTCCGACGACAGAATTGAAAGCGAATAGCGAAGGGTATCCTCCCGATCTGCAGACCCTGGTCGACGGGGTGTCGGTGGCCAACGACGCAACCGGGCGCAAACTGAAGTTCCTGCGACGGATACCTGTCGATCCGACCACCGGCGACGACGACTGGGGATTACGGGCCTATCAGGACAAGCCGGACTCGACGTCGTGGGGCGGCCAGAACGTCTACGACGTTTATTCGAAGAACCAGGGCACAGGACTTGATGGCACCAAATATCGGGATTGGTAAGAGGAACCAGGAGCCGGGAACCGGGACCGGGGAACCGGGAACCAGGAACCGGCTGTCGACCGCCGGCTTCACGATGATCGAGATGCTGGTGGTGATGACGCTGGTGATCATTCTCGCCAGCGTCGGTATGGTCCAGTACCGCAATTCGATCACCCGCGCCGAAGAGGCCACGCTCAAGGAGAACCTATTCCGGATGCGCGACGCGATGGATCAGTTCTACGCGGACAAGAACAAGTGGCCGTCGGATCTGTCCGAGCTGGTCAGCGCAGGCTACATTCGCGAGATCCCGATCGACCCGATGACGAAATCAAAGGACACCTGGCAGACCAAGCAGGCGGAGCCGGATCCCAACAATCCGGCAGCGGCCGGCGGCATCGAGGACGTGCACAGCGGCTCCGATCGGATTGCAATGGACGGAACGCGCTACTCGGACTGGGACTGACGCGGCTTTCAGCTATCGGCTTTCAGCTTTCAGCAGTCTTCGGACTTCGGCCTTCAGCCGTCATCAGCTCTCAGCCGTCAGCCTACTGCCCTCGGTCTACAGCATCTTGCTTGCGGCCCGCAACCTTGAGCAGTTCGCCGACTCTCTGCGGTGGAAATCTCAACGCGGAGCCGACCTGCTTCGAACGTTAGCGTCCGGGTCGTTGACTCACGGGTCAACCCGCACTGGCAGTGAAGATGTCGCCACGCTACCGGTGGAATCGACCGCTCGCGCATCCAAGACGTAGGTTCCGGTGGCAGAGAAGGTATACACAAATGTGCCGCCACTTCCGCCGTTGTAGATTACCTCGCCGGTAACCCTGCGCGTCACCGTGACGTTGGTGATCGGAGGTGCCCCAGACGAAGCGCTTGCTTGCACCGTGAACTGCTCGGGCACGTTTACGTTGGCAGGCGGGCTCGGTTGCGTGATCGTCACGGTCGGCTGGCTTCGATTGACGACAACCGTGCAGGTCGCGGTTCCGCGCTGTCCCGTGATATCCGTCACGGTGGCTGTGGCCGTATATCCTCCTGGATCGCTATAAGTCTTCAGGAAGCTCTGAGGAGCTGTCGGGGCACCGAGGTTCCTCGAACTGCCGTCGCCAAAGTCAACAGTGACATTCGACACAGCGATCGTCGGATTCGTCGCGGGCGTAAACGTGAACGAACCCGGTGATCCCGCATTTTGTGGCGACGTAGGACACGCCAATGTGAAACCGCTGGGCGTGCTGCGGCTTACGACAATTGAGATCGTAGTCGAACCACGCTGGCTATTGACGTCAGTGGCTGACGCAGTCACTGAATAAGTGCCCGGCTGCGAATAGGTGTGTTGAACCACCGAATCCGTGCCGCTTGCTACGGCGCCCAAAGGCTGCTCTCCGGTGCCGTCGCCCCAATTCACTGTAACGTTCTGAATCGGCGCAGTGGATGAGCTATTACCTGGGCCGCTCTGACCGGCGGTTGGCCGGATGGTGCAGCTCACGGGTACACCCACGGTAGCCGAATTGTTACCGCTGGTTCCGCATGAAATCGTAACGGTCGGAGGACTCAACGCGCCGAGCGTAAACTCGCCGGTCTTCGTGCCGGCCGTCACGGTGATCTAGGTCGTGCGGTTGGTGGTCAACGACACGCGAGCCTCGCCGTTGGCATCCGTGATGGCTGTATTAGAGCTAAGGCTGCCGAAATCCGCCGAGAACGCCACGGGTGTGTTGGTAATCGGATTACCAGAGGCATCGAATATCCCAGCAACAACGGTCACCGTTCCGCCCGTCACGGGAACGTTGAGAGGTTCGGTCCTGACGGACACCCGTTCTGCGGCAGCGGTGCCAATTTTTATCGAGACGCCGCTGCCGGAGCTACTGTTGCCGGACGTCGTGCCCGTTCGGGCCCCGCCGGAGAAGGCATTCACAATGGCAGTGCCGGATGTCGAACCTGCGAGAAAGGTCACGACGGCCTTGCCGTTGACGGTCTGCGCTTCGACGGGTTCAGTGCGGCCCAGGGATGTCTGAAACGTCACCGTTGTACCGTTATGTACCGGTGTGCCCGATGTCTCCAGCACCACTGCTGTGATGGTGGCCTGTCCGTTAATCGGCAACGTGTCGCGATCGACGCTGAGCGTGATCGTCGAGCCGGTTGGCGATGTCAGCGGCACGCGTTCACATGCGACGACCACAGCGATCGTCAAGACCGCGATGGCCCACAAACGCGTCATAACTGAGAACGTGGATTGCGCTGTGGGCGGCACGCCGGCGGGGCGTTCGGAAGATTGCACTGAAAGGCCTGTTAAGGATAATAGACGCATGGAGTTAGCCGGTCAACCTTTACAGCCCGCGCGATGGACCGGCAACCGCGGCTATGCAATGGCGGCCCTGCTGGTCGGCATGAGCGTCATGGCCGTGCTGATGAGCGCGTTGCTGCCCGCGTGGTCGCACATGGCCACGCGCGAGAAGGAGGAAGAGCTGATCTTCCGCGGCAAGCAGTACGCGCGCGCGATTGGCTTGTGGCAGCGCAAATTCGCGAACACACCGCCGCCGACCATTGATGTCCTGGTTGAGCAACGCTTTCTCCGCAAGAAATACAAAGACCCGATTACCAACGACGACTTTCAGCCGATTTACGCGAATCAGCAGGCCCAGACGGTCAGCGCGCCGACCGGCGCCGCTCGCCCTGGCGAGCAGGCCACCGAGCGGTTGAGCACCCCGGCGCGTCAGACGCTGCAAGCCGGGTTCGGCAGCACCGGCACGGGCGTCCAGGGCGGCATCATCGGCGTCACGTCCAAGAGCAGGGACAACTCGATCAAGCTGTATAACGGGCGCGATCGCTACAGCGACTGGGCGTTCGTCCATATTCAGACGGCGCAGCGGCCGGGTCAGCCGGGAGGGCCGCCGGGGCCAGGCGGTCCGGTCGGGACACCCGGCACGATGGGGATGCCGGGCGCGACGGCGCGCCCGCCGGGGTCCAGCCAGTTCCAACAGCCTGCGCCCGGCTTCGGGCAACCGAATCGGCCACCAAATGGTGCGCCGGTCGACATGCCGGGCGGGATGCAGCCGCCGCCGAAGAAACAATAGTTACAAACTGCCGAAGATCGCGTCGTGCAGCGCACGGCGCACGTCCTGGATGCCTTCGCCGTCGCGTGTCGGGTGCACGCGATTGGTGAGGAACGCGACGTAGACGTCCGCCGCCGGATCGATCCACAGCGAGGTCCCGGTGAAGCCGGTGTGGCCGATTGCCGAGGCTGACATCCGCGCGCCGCACGACGACGTCGGCAGCATGGTGTCCCATGCGAGCGCGCGCGAACTGCCCGGGACCTCGCTCTTTTGAGAGAACTGCCGCAGCGCCGGCGACCGCATCCACCATCGGGCGCACGCGCCGACCGCCGCCGCGGTGCCAAACAGTCCGGCATGGGCGGCGACGCCGTCGAGCGCGCGCGCATTCTCGTCGTGCACGACGCCGCGCAACGCTTTGCCCTCATGGGTATTTTCCGTCGGCGCGATGCGCGGCAACCAGTCGCGCGGCGGCAAGTAGCGCAGCTCGGTATCGGCCGGCAGCTCGCGTCCGCACCATTCGGCGAATTGCCGATTCAGTGATGCGCCGACCGCGTGCTCGAGCGCGAAGCCAAGCAGCAGAAACCCTGGATCGCTGTACACGGACTGCGTGCGTGGCGGATAGGCGAGCGGTTCTTCGCAGATCGCCGTTTCGATCGCGGCGCGGCCGTAGCGGGTTCGATAGTAGGGACGATGCGCCGGCAGGCCAGAGCAGTGCTCGAGCAAATCGCGCACCGTCACGGCCTGCCGGTCTTCGCCGGTCCACGCCGCGATCCACTCGCCAACGCGATCGTTCAAACGCAGTCGGCCGGCCGTGACCTCGTCGGCGATCAACGCCGCGACGGCCAGCACCTTCGTCAGCGACGCCAGATCGTAGATGGTGCCTTCGTCGGTGATCGTCGATTCAGGGTCGTAGGTCTGCCGTCCGCCCGCGATCGTCACGAAGGCGCCGTTGGTGCAGCCGACTTCGACGACGCCGCCGGGAAACACGCGAGCGGCGATCGCCTGTTCGAGGATCGGCCGCGCCGTTTGAGTGACGCGGTCGGCGACGCTCATGCGCGTTGTGCGCGTCCGGGCGCGAGCGCACGCATCACCAATGCCACGACGCAGGTCGTCACCGCGCCAATCAGGACGTACCACGTAAACGCAATCGTGGTCGCCCACCACACCACGGTCATCACCAGCAGGCCGGCGATCATCCCGGCAAACGTGTCGCGTTCCCTCACCGACGGCGCAAGCGTGCCGAGCAGAAACGCTCCCAGCACCGCTCCCGACGCGAACGACAACACCGCAAGGCCCGCGTCGAGCACCGATCGGTTCATGAACTGCGCGCCAATCGCAACCAGGAGTTGCACGACGCCCCACGCCACGGTCGCGCCTTTCGACACCCGCATCCGGGTCGCCTCGTCCGCACCGGGGCTCACGTACGGCAGATAGAAGTCGTTGACGGTCGTTGCCGCCATCGCGTTGAGTGACGGCGACAAGGCGGCCGCGACAATCGCCGCGACGATGAAACCGGCGAGACCGTTGCGCAGTTCGGAGACGACGAAGTAGGGCAGGATTTGATCGGTGCGGGCCAGCGGGCTGGTGAGTGGTTGCTGCTGGTAATACGCAAACAGCATCACGCCGACGAGCAGGAACAGCACGAACTGCGCGAACACAATGAACCCGCTGAGGATGAGGCCGGTCGATGCGGCACGCTGACTGCGCGCGGACAACAACCGTTGCACCAGGTACTGGTCGGTGCCGTGCGTGGACAGCGTCAACGCGACGCCGCCGAGCAGGCCCGCCCAGATCGTATAGGCACGCGTGAAATCGACCGCCGGATCGAGCCACACGAAGCGCGCCGTCTCGGAGCCGACCCGCACGACTTCACTCCATCCGCCATTTATGCGTCCCAGCAGCGCCAGCGCCACCGCGGCGGCGCCGGCCATGTAGACAAACATCTGAACCACGTCGGTCCAGATCACGGCCGACACGCCGCCGCGCATCGTATACAGAATCATCGCAGCGCCAAGGACGATGACCACTCCGGTGACAGGGAGTTGCGTCACTGTTGCGATCACCAGCGCGGTCGTGAACAACCGGATGCCGTCAGCCAGCGATCGCGTGATCAGGAAAATCACCGCCGACAGGGTCTTGACCCTGGTCCCGAAGCGCCGTTGCAGCAGTTCGTACGAGGTAAACAGATCGCCGCGAAAGTACGCGGGAATGAACAGCACGCTGACCAGGATGCGGCCGATGATGTAGCCGATCGCCAGCTGCAGGAACGTCATGTTGCCGGCGTACGCCTGCGCCGGTATGCCGATGAACGTCAGCGTGCTGGTTTCGGTGGCGACAATGGTGAAACAGACGGCCCACCATGGCACGCTGCGGTCGGTCAGGAAGTAGTCGCGGGTGGTCTTCTGATAGCGCGCGAACCACGACCCGAAGGCGGTGATGGCGACAAGATAGACCGCGATGACGAGGTAGTCGACCCCGGAGAGGGACACTCCGGACAGCTTAGCTTAGTACGGAGTGCCGCCGAACGCCGCGCGACCGAGCTCGCTGATCGCGCCAGCGCCGTTGGGCGGCGCAATCAACGCGTCGTACGAAAACAGGATGACGCCGGCGGCGCCCAGCTTGTTCGCGGCGGCAATGTGCGCGAGCGTCTGCGCCGGCGGCATCTGATAGGCGCCAATCCCCGCCCACACCGGGCGCGACCCGGCGTAGGCGCGAGCGGCGGCAATCTGCCTGCGGAACGTCTCTGTTTCAGTGGTGTAGGCCATCGGGCAGATGACGTCGAGCAGCGATCGATCGATCCAGCCGCGCCAGTCCTGCAGGCGGCTGTCGTGCGCCACCTGCGCATCCGGCACCACCGCGGCGCTGAACACGACACCCGGCCGCGCCGTCCGGACCGCCGTCCGAATCTTGATCACCAGCGTCGTCAACCGGTCGCGCCGGAAGTCGCTCCAGCGCTCGGGGAACAAATTCGGATACGCGGCAGGGTCGAGCCGCTCACGAGCCGCCGCCTCCTTGCGCTCGCGATCGGTCAACCCAGGGTAAACAGCCGCTTTGAACTGCTCAATCGCGGCAGGGCTATAGTCGAATTCCTGGTTGGGAAATCGAACGTAGTCGAGATGAATGCCGTCCACCGCGTACCTGGCGGCGATCTCGCCAATCACCGCGGCAGTGTGATCCTGAGCGGCCGGATGCAGCGGCGACGTATACAACCCTTCGACGACGCTACTGTGCGCGCGGGTCCATCGCGCCAGCCGGCCGATGTACGCGGGGCTGCGCAGATCGATCTTCTTGAGCTCCGCGGCAAGCTCCCGCGGCACCATCAGCCACTCGGGAGCGCGGTAGATAACATGATCGCGCGAGGCCGGCAGGGTGACCGAACTCGACACCAGGTTCACCGCGACCCACGCGTGCACCTTCATGCCCGCGCCGTGTGCATGTTCGAGCACCGTGGCCAGCGGATCGAAGCCCGGCTTGGAGACCAGCTCGTTGGCGCGCGGTTCAATGGTGCCGTTGTAGTACGCGTCGCCGCGGCCGCGCACCTGGACGAGGAGCGTGTTGAACCCGCCCGCTTGCGCCGCCGCCACCATCTGTCGAATCGAATCCGGCGAGCTCAGCGTCGTCCGCGTGACCCAAAGTGCACGCGTTTGCTCAGGACTGTCGGCGTCCAGCATCGCCGCAACGCCGGAGAGGCACAGGCACACACACGCAAGAACGAGACGCAACCTCACCATGAGAAACACCCATTGTAGGCCACATCCGAAGCGGAACACATCGCAGACTCGGTAAGCTATATCGATGCACGTGCTCGGAATCGATGCCGGCGGCACGAAGACCGTGGCGCTGCTCGCCGATGGCGATGGGCGTGTCGTCGCCGAGAGCCGCGGTGGCGCGGCCAACCTGCAGACGGAAGGCGAGCTCGAGGTCGAAAAGACACTACACGACGTCATCGAGCGCGCGACCGACGCGCTGGAGGCGCCGCTGGCGGCCGTCTGTCTCGGCATTGCCGGTGTCGATCGCGAGGACGACGCGCAGATCATTCGCGCGGTGATGCGGCGGCTGGGCTTTCGATCGAATGCGCTGATCGTCAACGACGCGTTGATCGCTTTGGTCGCCGGCGCCGGCGCAAACCCGGGAGTGGTGTTGATCTCGGGAACCGGATCGATCGCATACGGGGTCAGCCACCGCGGTGTGGCGGCTCGCGCCGGCGGCTGGGGGCCGACGCTCGGCGATGAAGGATCAGGCTATTGGATTGGCAGGCGGGCGCTGGCGGCCGTGATGCGCGACGTCGATGGCCGCGGCCCGCGCACCCGACTGACGCCGATGGTGCTGCACCATTTCCAATTGCCGCGGCCTGAAGCGCTGGTCGCGGAGATCTACCACCAGCCGCAAGGACGCCACGCAATCGCCGCCTTGGCGTCGGTGGTGGATCGCGCCCGAGCCGAAGGCGACACGGTCGCGTTCGACATCATGTGCCATGCGGCCGAGGAGCTGGCGATGGCCGCCGCCTCGGTGATCGCCCGACTCGACATGCGGGGGGAACAGTTTCCGATCCTGCTCGCCGGCGGCGTGTTGCGAGAAAGCGCCTGGCTGGCGATGGACCTGCAGCGTCGCCTTGCCGAAGTGGCGCCGCGCGCCCGGGTCGCGGCGCTGACACAGGAGCCGGCGCTCGGCGCGGTCCGGCTCGCGCTGGCGCAGGCGCGCGGCGGCGTCCGGGTACCGCCGTACATCGACCTGCTCCGAACGGCGCCGCTGTGACGATCGACCGTTTTGACGACGAGAGCGCGCTCTCGGCGGCGCTGGCCACCTACGTCCTCGAACAGATCGTGGTCCGCCCGTCACTGGTGTTGGGATTGCCAACCGGCCGCACGCCGCTGGGTCTGTATCGGGAGCTGCGCGAGCGCAGTCGCGGCGACCGCATCGACTGGTCGCGCGTGCGCACGTTCAACCTCGATGAGTTCGCCGGGTTGCCGTCGGCACATCCCGCGAGCTACCGGGCCTACATGCAGGCGGAGTTGTTCGATCACGTGTCGATCGATCCAGCCAACATCGGTTTCCTCGACGGCAGCGCCGTCGATCGGACAGAGGAGTGCCGCCGCTACGAGGACGCCATCACGGCCGCCGGCGGCATCGACCTGCAGATCCTCGGCATCGGCGCCAACGGCCACATCGGCTTCAACGAGCCGGCGAGCGGCCTGCGTGCGCATACGCATGTCGCCGAATTGGAGCGCGAGACCAGGGAAGCCAATGCCGATCGCTTCGGCGGCCAATGGCGCAACGTGCCCGAGTGCGCGCTGTCGATGGGCATGGCGACCATCCTCAATGCCACAGAGATCGTGTTGATCGCCACGGGAGCGGAAAAAGCGGAAGCGGTGCGAGGGATGGTCGAGGGGTTGATTACCACCAGACTGCCGGCGTCACTGCTGCAGGTTCATCCGCGAGTGACGGTGATGGTGGATCGAGACGCTTGGTCCAGCTGACGTCCGGAAACCAGGTTCGGGCGAAGCGCTACGATCCGATCAGCGCTTTCAGCCGAGGCTCGATGTCCTCGCCAATCGCCTCGCGAATCAGATCATCGGACTTCTTCAGGCGCGCCAGCGCCTTGGTGTAACTGAGGCCGGTCTTCTGCATGACGATGGCCGCCTTGACGTTCCATCGCGCCGCCTTCAGCAGCTTGTCCGCATCGTCGTAATCGAGATCGGTGACGATGTGGACGATGCGGCGGGCGCGGTCACGCAGCTTCTCCGAGCCGAGCGCGTTGACGTCGACCATCAGGTTGCCGTAGGTCTTGCCGATCAGGATCATCGCCGACGTCGTCAGCATGTTGAGCACGATCTTGGTCGCGGTGCCGGCCTTGAGCCGCGTTGATCCCGCGATAATTTCGGGACCGACGGCGGGTGCGATCGTCAGATCGACGAAAGCCTGCAGCTCGTTGCGCGGATCGCACGTCACGAACACGACGCGGGAGCCGGCCTTGCGGGCGGCGGTCAGCGCGCCACGCACGAACGGGGTCATGCCGCTGGCCGAGACGCCGATGACGACATCCTTCTTGGTCGGATCGAGACGCGTGACGGAGCGGGCGCCCTCTTCGTAATTGTCCTCGGCGCCTTCCTTGGCGCGGACCAGCGCGTTCTTGCCGCCGGCCATGATGCCCTGCACGAGCTCCGGACTGGTGCCGAAGGTCGGCGGCATCTCGGCGGACTCGACGATGCCGAGGCGGCCGCTGGTGCCGGCACCGACGAACACGATGCGTCCGCCCTTGCGGAGCGCCTTCGCGCAGATGTCGGCGCCGAGCGCGATGCGATCGCGCTCTTTCGACACCGCCGCAATCATGCGCTTGTCCTCGGCAATCATCAGATCGACGATGCCGCCGGCGTCGAGCTTGTCGACGGCGAGGGACGAAGGGTTGATGGCTTCAGTCGGGAGTGATTGCCAGCGAGATCGAGTTGCCATCAAAAGACTGATGCTAGTCCCCGCGTTTTCCGGTGTCAACGTCTAGTCAGCTCCGGAGCGGAGCGATCGCGTCGTGTCGCCTCGACGGTTGCGATTCGCCCCGCCGCCAACAGCGAATCGCTGGAGGCGTTACCGTAGAGAACCGCAAATTGATGAATTCATCCCGCAAGCCGTCTAGACTTCTACACGTGAGCGCGCTGATTGACGCCTACTTGTCGCACCTGGCGGTGGAGCGACGCTTGTCGCCGAACACGCTCGAAAGCTACAGCCGCGACTTGTCCCAGCTGAGTGCAGCCGCGGCGGGCCTGGAGCGACCCGTCGATCGGTTGGACCGGCGCGCGCTCGAACAGGTGGTGCGGCAACTGATGGGGGAGGGACGGTCGCCGCGATCGGTGGCGCGCGCCGTTGCGTGCTACCGGGGGTTCTACCGCTTTCTGATTGTGTCCGGACGCCGGGAGGACAACCCCGCGGCGGACCTGCGCGCACCGCGCGCCTGGAAGACCCTGCCGAAATTTCTCTCGGTCGAGGAAGTCGATCGCCTGCTGGCGTCGCCCGATATCAGCGATCCGCGGGGCCTGCGCGATCGCGCGTTGATCGAATTGTTTTACGCGACGGGCCTGCGCGTGACGGAAATGGTGACCTTGCGGCAGCAGGATCTCAACTTGGAAAGCGGTTACCTGACCTGTACAGGCAAGGGCCGCAAACAGCGCCTGGTCCCGATCGGCGATGAAGCGTCGGCCTGGTTGAAGCGTTATATCGAGGAGGCTCG
This sequence comes from Vicinamibacterales bacterium, assembly GCA_035626435.1. Lineage (GTDB taxonomy): Bacteria > Acidobacteriota > Vicinamibacteria > Vicinamibacterales > UBA2999 > 12-FULL-67-14b. Next base: position 279 of record DASPNQ010000019.1, on the reverse strand, counting down.
ACCGGCGTTGTTGAAGCGGCGCTCGTCATCGCGGTTGTTCGTGAACGCGCGCGGCGGCGCCGGCCTGACGCGTGTGGGATTCTGGAAGATTTTGAAAACCTACGGCCGCACCGCCGGCCTGCCTCGCACATTGAGTCCGCACGTGCTGCGGCATTCGTTTGCAACGCATCTGCTCGAACGCGGCGCGGATCTCCGCGCCATTCAAATGATGCTCGGCCACAGCGATTTGTCGACGACGCAGATTTATACGCACATCCTCGATGCGCGGCTGCGGGCGGT
>DASPNQ010000018.1:0-13864 GCA_035626435.1 Vicinamibacterales bacterium | reverse complement strand
GATAGATTCATCGAGGCCCAACAACAGTTGTCCGAAGTTGCTGAGACAACCGTCGACGAGGCCGATGCAATAGACACGATCGCCACCAAACTCCGCATCTCGAAGGACGTCACCACCCTAACCACGGCCGAGCCAGACAATCGCCAAGCCGTTAAGGCACTGTCGATCCTCCGCTCACTGAAGTCATCGCCAACAGGAATTTCCGTGGAGGATTTAGGTGCAATCGTTTCTAGGCAGCTCGCCAAATTTGCACCTCCCTGCCTTACCGCGATCTATTGCATTACCGATAACGGTCAGGCAATTCGGTGTCGTTATGCGGACGCGCCACTCGGGGAATTGCTACTGGCTCCTGACATCCCACTTGGAGAACGATTGTCAGGTTGGGTCGCCGCGCACCGAGCCGCTATCTGGAATTCAGACGCGACACTCGACCTAAGCACAGAATTAGCAGCAGCCGCGGAGGTCACCGCTGGTTCGAGCGTACCGCTCGTCGATGGAGATCAAATTCTTGGGACGCTCACGCTGTATACAAAACTAGGTGTCGAGATTTCGGTCGAACAACGCGTCTTAATTCAATCCATCCTCCCCTTCTTGGTAGGTGCAGTATCAGCTTCGTTAATTCACGACGACGTCGCTGTAATCGAGGCTGGTAGTGTCCAAGAGCGCGAGGCGATCTACACCGTCATGGAAGGGTTGCTATCTGGACGTGGTCATCGTGATCGAATTGCAAGCGACCGTTATGTCATCATCCGCGCGACTTGTCACGCAGGTTCCGAACGGCCAGAAGACAACAATTCCTTACTTAGAACACTTGAGCGTGCCATTGCAGCGGCTGCCAACTCGGCCGGCTACATCGTCAGACTCTCGGAAGCAGACGTTCTAATTGCGGCTCCGCAGCAGCACTTACTCGCGATGGGCCTCGCACCGTCAACTTCGCCGAAATCGCGTCGAACGGACATCCAAGTTACTGAAATCGGGAATTCCCTTAAGCTTCGCGAAGCACTGGGCTTGACTGCTCCGCCGGATCCTCGTAGTCCGACGACAAGGCCACTGATCCACTGATTTTCGATGTCCAACGCGACGTCGCCTCAAGAGCTCGTGGAATTGGGCTTGTTTAGTGACGCCGTGAAGGCGATCGACTCCGCACGCATAGTTCCTAGGGAACTCAGGATACTTCGCGCGCGACTCGAAAATCACGTCGGGCTGCCACAACGATCTCGGGAAATGGCCACCGCGCTTCTATTGGAGCCGCTATCCCACAAGGAGCGCGCGGCGTGTTGGGACATCGTCGGCCGTGTCACCCTGGCTAGTGGGATGGTAACCGAAGGCCTAAAAGCAATGAGCCAGGCACTGGTCGAGGCCAGGGCTAGCGCAGATCCCATCACTGAGGCCCGATTCATAGCTAGTCACGTTTATTCACTGCTTGGTTGGGTCGGAATCGAACCAGCAGCAATTGAACTGCCGAAGCTTAGATACGCCGCAATGCGGGCTGCCGATCCATTTGCGATGATCGAATTCCACACATTGACCGGCGAGATTGCCGCTAAGCGAGGATGGATTTTGTCGGCCCGAACCAGCATCGACATCGCCAAGGGCCTGCTCCAACAGTTTTGCAACGTCAGTCAACAAGCTCGCCTTGACATTCTTCTTACGGGTGTCGAGATCATGGAGGCGAACTACGAAGGCGCGTTGATTCACGCCGAGGCTGCGCTCAAAAACAGCCGTCGCGCCGGGACTCGGGAATTACTGATTCCAGCACTGAACAACATCGCATATGTCCGTTTGGCCCAGGCGCAATTCGAGGATGTGAAAGGTACCTTAGATGAATTGCTAGGGCTAATCCGCCCAGGAGGTGTCACGGAGGTAGGGGTACGCGATACAGAGATGATGCTCGCGCTTGCAGTAGGAGATCTCGAACGTGCAGCCGACCTCGCGAACCACATCGATGAATTATCAGAACGATTGGAAGGTCGTGAGCATTACTACCAATTCTGGCATCTGCCAACACGCATCAAATGGTTGTACCGGATCGGCCGAACGCAATCAGGGGTGTCGCTAGCGCTCGACGGACTTTCACGCCTGAGGGACTCGACGGATCGAAACCTTATCTCGCGACTAAAAATGCTAGCCGCGGAAGGCCATGCGAGGCTCGGGAAGCCATCGCTCGGAGTCAATCTCTTGGCAGAGGCCGTAATTGAAAACCCTGATGCGTCATTGGAACTGAAAGCCGAAACAGCAAGAGTTGCCGGGCAACTTGTGCCTGATGCTGCAAGTCGGAGCGCCTGTTTCCAACACGCAGCTGAGATTTTGACGGCTGTGGGCAACGTTAACGCTTGCCGAGAAATTCCTGGGATAACGGCTGACGTGGCGACCAGCGAACCGGATCTTCAAGTCCAACGGCCAATCAAGCTCTCCGAATTACTCGAGCGCATCGCGGCGGCCATCGATACGAGCAGTCACCCAGCCCTTTTGGCGCAGCACGTTGCCTCGTTATTAAACGCTTCAGATGCCGTATCGACGGCAACAGTCGCCCGGAAACCATTTTGTGGCGACGAATCACCTGCCGAGCTTCTCAAGATGGATCCCGTAGGTGACCATCGCGTTCAATTTGTTTTTAACACCGGCGTGCATCGTGGTCACACCTATGAGGTGACCGCGTTACCAAAAGATACGCCTTCAGCGGTGCTCGCCATTCTTGCCCTTGGACGAGTGATTTCTAACGCCAAATCTAATCTGCGTTCGCGGCAGCGCGAACCTGAGCACGTTGCTTTTGGTCAAGACAACCCGGCACAGCGCGAGCTTGGCTTGATCTGCGCGTCCGAGCGCATGCTTAACGTGATGAAAACGGTACGGCAGGTCGCTAGTTCTAACGCAACAGTCCTACTCACTGGTGAAACAGGCGTCGGCAAGGAATTATTCGCGAAGGCTCTTCATCAAGCTTCAACTCGTAAGGACCGCGCCTTTCTGCCATTTAATGTTACGACTGTTCCGCGGGAAATACTTGACAGCCAGCTTTTTGGACACCGACGTGGCTCTTTTACGGGTGCGCAACACGATTCGGCCGGGATAATAAAGTCTGCCGTCGGCGGGACGTTGTTCCTAGACGAGATCGGAGAAATGAGCCTCGAAGCACAGCCGAAGTTGTTGCGCTTCCTCGAATCAGGAGAGATCTTGCCGTTAGGTCAGACGAAGCCCGAGGTGGTCGACGTCAGGATTGTTGCCGCAACTAACGCGAACCTGGAACAACTGATGAAAGAGGGGCGCTTTCGGGAAGACCTCTATTACCGCCTTAACGTCATCCGAATCGACATTCCGCCGCTCCGCGAACGGCGGGAAGAGATACCGCATCTCACCGAACACTTCCTGGAACGCTACAGCCGCGAGCTCCAGAAGCCGATGCCGCGGCTCGCAGATGAAACCCTGGAATACCTGATCCTCTACCGCTGGCCCGGTAACGTGCGGCAGTTGGCCAACGAGGTGCGGCGGATGGTCGCTCTCGCAGAGCCCGGCGCGGTGCTGATGCCGGCCCACCTCTCCGCCGACATTGCCGCCAGCAGACGCACCGTGCCGGTGGCGGTGCCGGCGACCAAGCCGGTCGAATTGATGACCCGCATCGACCAGCCGCTCGCCGCCATCGTCGAACATGTCGAGCGCGCCGCCGTGCAACGCGCCATGGCCGTCTGCGAAGGCCGCGTCGACGAAGCCGCCAAGATGCTCGGCCTGTCGAGGAAAGGCCTCTACCTCAAACGTCAACGCCTGAAGATCGGCGACGACGACCTGCGACGCTCGTAAGCGACGCTTCTACCCAGCACTCGTCACTTTCGCGAACCGACGGCCGGAGGTTGGGGTTAATCGACCGCATAATCGGCGTGGTCCTGGCCACCTCGTTATGGTGCGATCTCACTGAATCCGGACGTTCTCTACACCGGTGCCGAACAGGCTTCGCTCCTCGTTGTTCAGCGCGACATCCTCAATCCACTCGTGATCGCAGGCGCGGCAAATCCACTCGAGCCGCTTGCGACCATGCAGGCCGGCGCCGACAGCGACTGAGTGCACCTGACCGAACAGTTCGCCGCATCGCGGGCAACGCGTGCCTCGTGGTGTGTCGCTGCGAATGACGGAAGCGCGTGCGGGCATAACCATGATGCGAGCGCTATTCAAGGCTTGCGCCAGTCGGCGACCAGGCGATTTCGGCGGGTTTACGCAGGCCGCCGGCCTGACGCCGGCGGAAAGTTCTTCCCCGCGTGTAGTTCTGACATGACGGAAACGGACGAGGCTACTCCGACCGCAGCGTGACGATCGGGTCGACACGAGTTGCGCGATACGCTGGCACGAGCGTTGCCACCACCCCGACGACCACCATCAACACGGCGACGGCGGTGAACGTTTGCGGATCGTGCTGATCGACGCCGAACAACAGCGTGGCCATGACCCGCACCAGCGCCGCGGCCAGGGCGAGACCGAGCGCTACGCCGATCAACGTCGGCTTCAGCCCCTCGATGACGATCAGTCGCAGCACGCCTGTACTCGGCGCGCCCAGCGCCATGCGAATGCCGATCTCGCGCACGCGTTGCCGTACTGTGTAGGCCAGCACGCTGTAGATCCCGACGGTCGCCAGCAGCAACGCCAACACCGCGAAGCCAGCCAGCAGCATCATCGCCAGCGGCCTCTGCCCCAACGACTCCTCGACGATCTCCTCGAGCGTCGCGATGTTCAGCACCGGCAGCTCCGGGTCGATATCGCGGACGGTCGCGATCAGCGACCGTGCGTGGCTGCGAGGCTCGCCGGCGGTCCGCATCACCAGCATCGAGCCGTTGTAGGCGAATTGCTTTGCCGGCGCATAGACGACGGTCTCCGACTCGGCGGCGTTCGCCTCCAGCGACCCGTCTTTGACTTCGCGGACGACGCCGACGACCTCGGATGGCTCCTTGGTCATCATCGACAGCGTGATGTGCTTGCCGATCGGATTCTCACCCGGCCAGAAGCGCTTGGCGGTGTTCTCGCTGACGATCACCACGCGCGGCCGGCCATAGCCGTCCGCGTCGGTGAAGTCGCGCCCGGCGACGAACGGAATACGCGCGGTCTTGAAGTAGCCCGGCGACGGCAGCCGCACCGCGACGACCGGCATCTCCGACTCTTTCATCGGCGGCTGGCCTTCGACCGCCACGTACTGCGTCGACCCGCCACCGCTGAGCGGGACGGTATCGATCCACGCCGCTGACTCGACGCCGGGCAACGCGCGCAGGCGCTCGCCGACGCGGTCGAAGAACTGGTTGCGCTGTTCGGGGGTCGGGTACTTGGCTTCCGGAATATTGATGAAAGCGGTCAAGGTATTGCTCGGATCGAAGCCGGGATCGACCGCACGCAGCCCGCTCAGACTGCGCACCAGGAGACCCGCGCCGACCAGCAGCATCAACGCGAGCGCGACCTCGGAGACGACCAGCAGATTACGCAAGCGCCCGTCGCCGGATGACGAGTTGCCGCGCGCCGGCCCGGACTTCAACGCCTCGTTTGCATCACGCCCGGTCAGCTGCCACGCCGGCACGAACGCGGCCGCGAGGCCGGTCGCGACGGCGACCACCGACGTGAACAACAGGACGCGGGTGTCGACGCCGACTTCGTTGGCGCGCGGCAGCGCATCGCCGAACGCCGCCTTCAGCGCATCGACACCGAAGTAGGCGGCGGCCAAACCCGCCAGACCGCCGCCGATGCCCAGCACCACACCCTCGCTCAGCAACTGCTGCAGCACGCGCAGCCGGCTGGCGCCGAGCGCGACGCGTACCGCGATCTCGCGCGCCCGCGCGTGCGTGCGCACCAGCATCAGGTTGGCCAGGTTGGCGCAGGCGATCAGCAGCACAAGGGCAACCGCGCCGAGCAGCACCAACAGCGAGGTCCGCACGGTGCCGATTAGGTCTTCCTGCAGCGGACGAATCAGCACCCCCCAATCCTGGTTGTCCTCGGGATACTGCAGCTCGAGCCGCTTGGCGATGGCGCTCATGTCCGCCTGCGCCTGCGCCACGCTGACACCGCGTTTCAACTTCGCGATGCCGCGGTAGTTGTGATTCGAGCGGTTCGTCTGTTCCGCCGGCGTCCACTGCAGCGGCACGAAGATCTGCGCCTGATCGATGAACGTCGTGGGCCGCGGCACGACCCCGATCACGGTGTAATCGACGCGGTCGAGCACAATGGTCTTGCCGACGATCGACGGATCGCCGCCGAAGCGCGTGTTGAAGAACGGCTCCGCGAGGAGCGCGGTCCGTGGCCCGCCGACGCGATCATCCGACCTGTTGAACGCACTCCCGATGATCGGTGTGATGCCGAGAATCGGCAGGAAGTCGGCCGACGCGCGATAGACCACCACCGAATCCGGCTCGCCGGCGCCGGTCAGCGTGCGCCGGCCGGTGCGGTAGATCGCCATCCGCTCGAACACCTGATTCTGCTCGTCCCAGTCGATGAAGTTTGCCGGCGACAGCGCGAACACCGGATCGGTAAACGTCTGCGGCGGCGGCGTATGCCACACCCGCATGATCCGATCGGCGTCGGCGAACGGCAGCGGCCGCAGCACCACGGCATTGACGACGGTGAAGATCGCGGAGTTGACGCCGATGCCGAGGCCAAGAATGACGACGCCGGCGATCGTGAAGCCTGGGGCCTTCAGTAACGTCCGCGCACCATGACGAAGATCGCGGACCAGCGACTCAACGGACGGCAGCCCGCGCCGGTCGCGCACAGCCTCCTTGGTCCCCTCGATGCTGCCGAGGGCGATGACCGCGCGGCGCCGCGCTTCGTCCGGCGTCATGCCGGCGCGGACGTTGTCGTCGATATGCAGCTGCAGGTGGCTCTCGATCTCGGCCGACAGGTCACGGTCGGATGCGTTCGAGCCAAAGACGCCGAATAGCCGCGAGACCCACGCACGGATTGTCTTCATGAACATCCTTCCAGCCGGGCGGCACCGCTATGGCTCGCCCGGCATCGCCAGGAAGCGCGTCATGATCGCGTTGGTCTCTTCCCACTGACGCGTATCGCGCTCGATCTGCTTCCTGCCGGCCTTGGTCAACTTGTAGAACTTCGCCTTGCGGTTGTTGTCGGAGACGCCCCATTCGGAGGTAATCAACCCCTCCTGCTCGAGCTTCAGCAGCGCCGGGTAGAGCGTGCCGTAATTGATCGACAGCTTCCCCTCGCTGGTCTGCTCGATACGGCGCGCGATCCCGTAGCCGTGCTGCTCGCCCATCGTCAACAACGTGCGCAACACCATCAGGGACAACGTGCCCTGCCATACCGCGTTCTTCTCGAATTGCGTCATACCTATGGCCTTCCCATACGAACGATACTGCAGGCTCCTATGGGATTGCCATACGAATAGACGGGCGGCGTTCCGAAAAGGTTGCCGGTTGCACAAAACCCGGGGCCAGCCCTTGAATTACGAAACTGTTCGCACTACTGTGTCGCGTTGGCTCCGCGCTCCCTCGCACATAGCGCGGCCGAGCCAACAGAACCTTGAACCAGGCAACTGTCGAATCTCTGCCTGTACTTGCGACCGACGGCATTCGTCTGCGCGAAGTACATCTGTCGGATGCGGCGGCGCTGACGGCGCTGTTCCAGCGACCGGAGGTGTCGGCGCACCTCGACCCGCCGCCGGCGACCATCGAGGAATTCGGCAGTTGGATTGCGCTCAGCCAATCGCGCCGTGCGGGCGGGCGCGCCGCCTGTTACACGCTGCTCACAGGGGAGGATGAAGTCTCCGGCCTGTTCATGGCGCTGCGGATGGAAAGCGCGGACCGGGCGGAAATCGGCTTCGCCATTGCGCCGCACCTGTGGGGGACGGGCGTTTTCCTGAAGACGATCGACGTCTATCTCGATTTTCTGTTCAACGAGTGGGGCATCAAGACGCTGATTGGCAAGACGCAGGTGAGCAACGCGCGCGCGATGGGTGCGATGCGGAAGGTCGGCGCGAAGGTGATCGATCAGGCGCAGCGCAACGGCAACGTCGAGTTCATCTGGACGATCGAGCGTCCTTAAAACGTTTCCTTCAGAATCTGCTGGATCGCGGCACGGACGTCGGGGGTCAGGTGCCGGTACTTGTCGGCCATGATCGCCCCGCTCAGGACGCGCTCGATGTGCCCCATCACCAGGTTCCTTGGCGCGGGCGGCAATCCTTTGAATGCGGGCGGGTAGATCATGTAGCTGAGCGGGTACTTCTGCAGCCGCGTCTTGAGATCGAGATCGCGCAGCGATCGGCCTCGCGAATCACGCGGCCCCAGCGCGACGAACTTTTCCGCGAAACCGGACGAGCCTTCGATCGGACTGGCGAGCGGCGCTTCGTCGACGAACAACAGATAGTCGGCTAGCGTCTGCGCCGCTTCGGCGATCCGCATCTCCTCACCGAGGCGCGCCTCCCACGTCGCGCGCGTGATCAGATTCGACAGGTGCGCCTGGTGCTCCAGCACCATCAACGCGACGATGTCGCTGTACGGGGTGAGGTAACCAGACAGATCGAATTGGCCTTCGAGCGAGACGCGTGCCGGCGGTGCTGCGGTCATCGGTTTGGCGACGATCAGCGGCAGGTTGCCCATGTGACGCCGCGGGACTTTCCGACCGGTGACGTACCAGCCGCCCCAGCGCTCCTCGATCGGCTTGTAATGGTCGACGGAACCTCCATTGGCGTAATCCCGCTCACTCTTGCGCGGGAACGTCGTCAACACGCTGAGACCCGGCACCCCCAGGGTGTCCCACGACAAGTGGCACCGCAGGCACTGGGAATCGCGGCCGGCCGTGGGTTGAGCCGCCGGCGTCTGCCGCACCTGATAAAACACGGTGCCCATCTGCGGATCCTGAGCGGCGATCTCGATCAGCCCGGCGCCGCGGACATATCCAACGGACACACTGTCGTTGAAGTAGATCGCGCGGGGATTGACCATCGTGATGTGCGCGGCCTGCAGGCTGGTTTGCGTGTAGACAAGCACCTGCGACTCGACCGGCACCTGCAGCAGCTCCAGAATCGATTTCAGGTAGCCGGTCTTGTCGTCCCAGACGAGCTTCGCGGAGCCCTCACGCAACCGCGCGTTCATACTATCGACGGCAGTCGCCGTCTCCGCGGTCAGGTAATTGATCGACGGATGATTGATCGACTGATCGAATGCGCCGGTACGGCGTTGTTGGGCAACGCCCAGCACGGCCGTGGAGGCGAATGCCACGGCCGTGAAGAACGGCAAGAGGCGTGCAGGCACACCTCTATTTTAAGTGATGTTCGCTAACCGCCGAACCAGCTTGGGATCGGCATGTCGGCCATCGTGCGGAGGCCCGGCGACACACGCAGGATCTTCGGAATGGAGTTGACCGTGATCGATGCGGTCGCGATGTCGCCATGCAACCCGCCCATGATCTTCTGCGTCACGCGCGGATTCCCCTCGATGGTGACCGCGTCGTACGATTCCGGCGCGCCGAGATAGGCCTCCATGTGGAGCGTGATCACCGGCTTGCCCTTCGCGTAGCCGATGCCATCCTGAACAATCCCGCACACGTACCCGGGATCGACCGCGATCAGTTCGCTTTCGACCGCCTTGTCGGCGATCTTCGGATGGATCTCGTCGGTGACCTTATCGAGCTTCCATCCCATCGAGTCGGCAATCATCGTCACGCTCTCGGCCAGGCCGACGTGCCGCACGCTGCCCTCCTTGACCTTTTGCGCGAACTGCTCGGTGTTCAGGCCCGAGCCAATCTTCTGCTGGAACGGCAGCCGGCGTGAGCGCGCGTCCTGGATGCGATCGACGCGGATCGAATCCACTCGCTCGCAGATGCCGGTCAGGGTGATCGCGAGCGCGTCCATCGCAAACCCGGGATTGACGCCGGTGCCGACGACGGCCACTTTGGACTTCTTGGCGAGCGCGTCAATCTTCTTCGCCAGCGCGCGGTTCTTGCCGACGGGATACGAGAGCTCCTCGGTCGTCGACACGATCGCAACTTTTTTCTTCAGGACCGTCTCGATCTGCGGCATGACCTTCTTGAGCGACGAGCTGGTGCAGAGCACCGCCACGTCGGGTTTGCCGCTCTTGATTGCACCGACCGCGTCGTTAGTGACGCGAACGCGCAGCCGCTTATCGAGCCCGATCACATCGCCAAGATCCAGACCGACCTTGGCGTGATCGATATCGACCGCGCCGACAATTTGAAAGCCCTTGCGCGACGCCACTTGACGCGCGACAGCCGCACCGATCGGTCCCAGACCGTACATCAACACTCGAATCGCCATACGAATTGAGGATTATAGCGCGCTTGAGCTGGCGGCGCCGACCGTGGCGAGCACTTTTTGTACGAGCGAAACGGGTTACGATGACTCTTCGTGGCAGACTCAAGACGACTCCGTCGACAGATGCTTCGGGGATCGGCCGCGCTCGCGGTGTTGCTTGCCGTCGCGGTGCACAGTACTGCCCCTTCGGCGCATAGCCTCGCGGACCAGGTATCAGAGTCGACACCGCGGCCAGCGCCGGCGCCCACCACCGGCGCGCCGGCCATGCCGGCGCTCCATACCCAGGCGGCGGTTTCGGCACGAAACGCCAATTACGACATCGACGTGACGCTTGATCCCGCGACCCGGACGCTGACCGGCCGCGAGGTGATTAGCTGGCGGAATATCGGCGCGATCCCCGCATATTCCATTCGCCTTCACCTGTACTGGAACGCCTTTCGAAACACCAATTCGACGTGGTTACGACAGCGCAAGCTGGTGGGCGACAATCCCTTCGGCGCCAGTCGCCCGGACGATTTCGGCTACACCCACGTCACACGCATCGTCCGCCTCAATGACGATGGCAGCGACGGCAGCGATCTGACGCAGGATTTGCGGTTCATCTCCCCGGACGATCAGAACACCGACGACCGCTCGCTGGCCGCGGCAACGCTCGTCGACGCCGTGCCGCCGGGCGGCACAATGCGGCTGCGAGTCGAGTGGACGGGTAAGTTTCCTCGCAATTTCGACCGCACCGGCGTCATCGGCAATTACTACTTCGTCTCCCAATGGTTCCCAAAACTCGGCGTGTTCGAGGCTGGCGGGTGGACCGCGCACCAGTTCTTCGCCAACGCTGAATTTTTTTCCGACTTCGGACGCTACGACGTGCGCATGACCGTTCCGGACGGCTGGGTCGTCGGCGCCACGGGCGTCGAGCAGTCACGCACGCCGTTGGGCAACGGGCAGACCACGCATCGTTACGCGCAGGACGATGTCCATGATTTTGCATGGGCGGCGAGCCCGGATTTCATCGAGCGGCGGGAAGTGTTCCAGGCCCCCGGCCGGCCACAGGTGCAGATGCGACTGCTGTTGCAGCCTGAGCATGCGCATCTGGCCGAGCGGCACTTCACCGCTGCGGCGGCGACGCTGAAATACTACGGCGACTGGTATGGCGCCTATCCGTACCCGACCCTGACGATCGTCGATCCTGCGTATCAAAGCGACTCCGGCGGAATGGAGTATCCGACGATCTTCACTGCTGGCACGCCGTGGCTGTCGCCACGCGGCAGTGGCGAGCCGGAATACGTCGTCATCCACGAGACCGGCCACCAATGGTGGTACGGCATGGTGGCGAACAACGAGGTGACGCACGCGTGGCTTGACGAAGGCATCAACCAGTACAGCGATGCGCGCGTTCAGGACGCCGCGTTCCAGCCGATTCACCTGACGCAGCGGTTCTTCGGCGGCTTCATCCCATGGCTGTATCGCGACATCGTCCTCAGCCGGGCGACCGATCTGAATTGGCTGAGCACGTATCGGCGCAACCCCGATCGCGATTCGATTTCGACCCCGACGGCGGCGTTATGGCCGGGATCGCATCAGAACATGTCGTACCACAAGGCCGCGTTGATGCTGCACACGCTCGAGCGCATGCACACGTGGGAGGTGATGCAACGCGTGCTGTCGGTGTATTTCACGCGCTGGAAGTTCAAGCATCCGCGTTCGGAGGACTTCTTTGCGGTGCTGGACGAGGTCACCGGCAAGGATCACCAGTGGTTCGTCGAGCAGGTATTTCAGAGCTCGAACACGTTCGATTACGCGATCGACCGGCTGACCACGGAACCACTGGGAGCGCGGGGCCTCGTGGAGTCGGCCGATGGCCTGACGTTCCAGGAATCGAGCGACGGCACACAGTTCCGTACCACCGTGATCGTGCGGCGGCTGGAAGCCGGCCAGTTTCCGGTCGACGTGCTGGTCACCTTCGAGAACGGCGAACAGGCGCGTGAGCGGTGGGACGGCCGCGGGCGATGGGCGGTGTTCAGCTTCGATCGCGCCGCGAAAGCGGTCTCGGCGCAAATTGATCCCGAACGGGTGCTGCTGCTGGATATGAATTACACCAACAACAGCCGCACGCTCGCGCCGGAGGCGGACGCCGCGGCCACCAAGTGGTCGCTGCGCTGGATGGTCTGGCTGCAGGACCTGTTCATGACCTGGGCGTTCGTTGTCTGAGCATCGCATCGGCGTCATCGCGGCGTTCATCGACGGCTTGATGCGCGTCAAGCGGGCGCCCTGGCTGGTGGTCGGGACCTGGGCATCGACGCTGGTGATGGCGCTGCCGCTGACGATCGTGATGCAGGAGCAGATCGCCGCGCATCTGCAGTCGAGCATGGCCGCCGCGGCGGCGGTGCGTGGCATCAACTACGACTGGTGGAACGAATTCCTGTCGCAAACGTCCGGCGCCGGCGCGAGCTTCGTTCCTGCGATCCTCGGCTTCGCCGCGGTGATGCAGAACGTCAGCGGCTTCGTGGACGGCAGCGACCTGCCCAGCATGATCTCGCTGACCGTGATCATGTTCCTGGTGTTGTCGCTGTTCCTCTCGGGCGGCATCCTCGACCGGCTGGCGCGTGACCACCGCGTGGGCGCTGCCGGATTTTTCAGCGCGTGCGGCACGTATTTTTTGCGGTTCCTGCGGCTCGGGGTCGCGATGGGGGTGGTCTATTGGGCCTTGTTCGGCCGCTACCATCCATGGCTGTTCGACGACCTGTATCCGGCGCTGACGCAGGATCTGACGGTCGAGCGCACCGCGTTCCTAATCCGTGCCGGTCTTTACATCGCCTTCGCCCTGCCGCTGTGCTTCTTCAACATGCTCTTCGACTACACCAAGGTGCGGGCCGTGGTCGAGGATCGGCGCAGCATGATTGCCGCGATTGCCGCTGCGTGGCGGTTCATTCGGCGGCAGCCATCGGCCGTCGTCGCGCTGTACTTGTTGGATGCGCTGCTGCTCCTTGGCGTGATCGGTGTGTATTACGCGATTGCGCCGCCGGCGGCTGCGCCGGATGCGTGGGCATTCTCAGCCGGGCAGCTGTATATCGTGCTGCGGGTGACGGTACGCCTGCAGTTCGCCGCGTCGCAGACCGCGCTGTTTCAAGGGCGGCTGGCGCACGCCGGCTATGTAGCTCGCCCCGTTCCAAAATGGCCCGACTCCCCCGCGGCGGCCGCGATCGGGCCCCAATAGGCAGGCGGCTCGGGCCCGTCAGGCCGCACACCATCGCAGTACAGAGCGTCGACGCGTGCGGCCGCGGTTGCCGCGTGGCGCAGTTTTTCTCGCGCGTCGACCGCCGTCGCTCGTAACAGCGGCTCGCATCCGCCGCCCATTCCTCGAGCGTCGGAGCGGAGCGGGTCAGCGGCATCTCGCCCATCGCATAGGCGGCGCAGGCGCGCAGCCATGGATCCCGGCTGACGGCCATCACCTCGATGGCTTCTTCGCGATCGTCGAACGGCGCCCCCGGCACGCCGTTGGCGGTGGCGATGCGCCCGTCGGTAGGAATGTGCCGATCGAGCAGGGGAATTACCAGCGCCCGCTTCTGGGGGGAGGACGCAGTCGAGAAACTCGACGGCAGTGTCGTGCGCCACCCAGAT
>DASPNQ010000017.1:0-7332 GCA_035626435.1 Vicinamibacterales bacterium | reverse complement strand
GACGGGGGTGCGGGATCGCGGAACGCGTGCCGAGGCCCACGTCCTCGTTAATCCTGTGGAAAAACAACGTAACTGCGAACGCAGACTACGCTCTCGCTGCTTAAACACCAGTGAGCGGTTGCCCGGAGACGGCCTGTGGCTCTGGAGCAACCGTCATTCAGCAGGCTAGTCATCACGGTGCGCCTCGAGGCGTGATGGCGAAATTTTTCGGGGCTGGCGGACGGCGCACTTGGCTCCGTTCTTAACCGTCCGCGACAATCGAATGGAGACACGCACGTAGGGGACTGCGACGACGTAATCTCGGACGCGGGTTCAACTCCCGCCGCCTCCACCATCTCCTCGCTTCGCTCGTCGATGTTGTCGGCGGCGAAGTTCTGTATGCAAGTCACGACTGCGTCGTGACTTAACAGTACCAACTCCCGCCGCCTCCACCATTCGACTCACCTTGCGCTTCGCCAAGCGCGAACCGCAAGGTTCGCTCATGGCAAGCCATTCGATCACGTCGACTGCCTGAGCGAGCGCAGCGAGTCGAACGGCCATTCCCATGGGCAAGTCACCACCGGCCATGCTAGCTTTTTTGAAAAGCCAATTGACTGAGTGCAGCGAAGATGCCTCCGCCAAACACTTCACTTTTATTACGGCCGATGGCATCGTCGTCTCGTGCAGTACGTGTACATCCTGCGATGCGCTGACGATTCCCTCTATATCGGCGAGACACCGGAACTTACGGCGCGCGTATCGAACACCAGGAAGGTGGTTCGGCGCACACTGCTCGCAGACGTCCCGTTTCGCTTGCCTATTCTGAAGCGTTTGAGAATCGAACACTTGCTCTTAAGCGACAATTAAAGCGCTGGACGCGCGGAAAGAATGAGGCCTTGATCTTGGGCGACTTGGCCGCCTTGAAGGAGTTGTAGAGCACACGAGCCGATAACTCACCCCGCTAAGAAGGACACTTGTGCAGGTGTCATCATCCTTGACGCTCCGCGGCGGCGGGGGCACTAATCGCTAGCGGCGCAAATGCGCCGGCTTGACGCGCTTCTCGATCAATGCGAGCGCGGCATCGACCACGACGGCAAGCGCGGCCGCCGGTATCGCGCCGAATAACACCATTCGCGCATCTGCAAGAGCGAGACCCGTCACGATCGGCTCTCCCAAGCCACCGGCGCCGATGAACGCAGCCAGTGTGGTGGCGCCGACCGTGATCACAGCCGACGTGCGGACGCCTGCCATGATCACCGGCGCCGCCAGCGGCAGGCGAACCTCCAGCAATCGCTGACGGGGCGTCATGCCCAACGCTTCGGCGGCTTCAATCGCCGCCGGATTCGCATCGCGCACCCCGCTGAATGTCGCCCTGGCGATCGGATACAGCGCATACGCGAATAACGCGACCAGCGCCGGGACGACACCAACGCCGACGAACGGCACCATGAACGCCAGCAACGCAATGCTCGGAATCGTTTGGATCACCCCGAGCATCCCAAGGGTGGCGCCGGCAGCGCGTTGTGCGCGCTCGAGGAGCAGACCGAGCGGCACCGCCACAACGACCGCCAACAGTAAGGCCACCGCGACCAGTCCCAGATGACGCAGCGTCAATTGCAGCAGGGCGTCTCGACGCATCCAAAAATAGGCGCCAATCGACTCGCCGCTCGCGGCGATCGCTACTTGACCTTGTTCGCCCGAACTCGCCGCCGGCGTCGCTCCAAGTCCCGCAGCCTCCAGCGCCGACACGGCGACCCGATGCACGTCCTCGCGGTCGACTTCCAGCCGGCGATTCAGTGCCCGCATCGTTGATTCGCTGAGTCTTCCGCTCAGCAGGCTCAACGCCGAGACGACGTCCGCGCGGCCCGCGGCGCGTGTGCCGAGCAGCGCCGCCGCTTCGTAAGGTGGAAAAAAGCGGCGATCATCCTCGAGGACGACAAGGCTGTAGCGTGCCAGCAAACCGTCGGTGGAGTACCCGTCAATGACATCGACAGCCCCCTCGGCCAGCGCCTGGTACTTCAATGCGGGCAGCAATGGCCGAATGGTTCCGGGTCGAATCCCGTCGCCATACGCCCGCACGAGTCCGGCGAGACCGTCAGGGCGCTGAATGAAATCGGGGGTGAAGCCACCGGTTAACCTCGCGCTCTCGCGGGCGAGATCGCTGAGTGTTCGCAAGTTATGTCGCGCCGCGGTATCGGATCGAACGGCCAACGCGAACGTGTTTTCGAATCCAAACGGAGGCAGCCATCGGACGCCGTAGCGCGCCGCAAAGGATTGCGACACGTGTGCGAACACCTGCCGGGGATCGGCCAACGCGTGATCGGTCAAAGTCTCCTTCAGGATGGCGATGAGGCCCGTCCCGGTGTACTCGGGATAGACGTCGACATCGCCGGAGCGGATCGCCTCGAAGAGGATCTCGGTCGTGCCAAGCCCCGGAAGCCGTTTCACGGGTATCCCATTATTCTCGAGCAGGACGGCCAACATCTCCGCGAGCACGTAGGACTCGCCGAAGGGTTTCGACGCGACCACAATCGGAGCGGTATCAGGTTGTGCTCTGACGACGTGCGATAGAAGCACGGCGGTGGCGAGCAACGCCAGTAGTGCCCTATGTGCGAGCGCGCGAATCATGACACTGCGCGCCGGCCGCCGCCGGCCAGTGCCCGGGTCAACAGCGACTCTACATATGGCGTCGCCGGCTCGGCGATCAACGCGTCGAGACGCGCGACCTGTTCGATGCGGCCGCGCCGCATCACGGCGATTTCATCAGCGAGGAAATCCGCTTCGAGGACGTCGTGCGTGACCAGAAGAGTAGTTGCGCCGGTGTCTTGACGCAGCGCTGCGCACAACGTTTGCAGCTCGGCACGGCTGATCGCGTCAAGTGCGCCGAATGGCTCGTCCATCAGCAACACATCCTGTTGGGCAGCAATCGCCCGCGCGAGCGCCACGCGTTGACGCTGGCCGCCAGACAACTCATCTGGATAGCGATCGCCGAATTCGCGAGGCGATAGGCCCACCTGCTCGAGTGTCCGAGATGCGGTCGCGGCCGCGTCGGGTTGTTGCAGCAGCGTAGGCACAAGAGCCACGTTCCGGAGCACCGTCCAGTGCGGCAGCAATCCGCCGTGCTGTGGAACGTAGCCAACCTGACGCCGCAATGCGACTGCCGATCGCATCGTCACATCGGCACCGTCGACGCGAACCTCGCCGCTCGATGGCACGACCATCCGGTTGAAACAGCGCAGCAGCGTGGTCTTGCCGGCGCCGCTCTCACCCACGAGCGCGAGGCAACGACCCCGCGGCACAGTCAGTGATACCTCGTGCAGCGCGGTAACGTTACCGAACGCATGGCTAACGTGCCGGGCCTCCAGACTCATCGCGTTTCTATGATTTCGCCGTTCCAGCGGTGCAGTGAGTTCTTATCCTGAGGCATGTTGAGTCCAAAGCCGTCAGGATGATACTGAACCCCGCGACGGGAAATCCCGCGAGCGCTTCGAGACATCGGCCGCCATGGATCAGTGATCCGCCTTGACCACTGCAACCATGGCTCAGAGTCTGCGTCGCTGATGACATTGGTCGCAGGTTCAATGGTGCGCGTCGATTTGTCGTTGTGCAGCCCGCGATCTTTAGGCGCGTTTTCAACCACGGCGCCGGTCATTATCTTGCATGGGCGGGCCTCCATGAGAATTGGCGTTTTGCTGGTCGTCGCGTTGCTGGTCAGCGCCTCTGCGCGGGCGGCGAGTATTACCTGGATAGATTCGGGTTCGGTGACGTTCGTCTCGGACCGAGCGAATCTCCCCGGGCTCACGATCGGCACGCCGTGGGCGTTGGAGATCACGTTCGATCCCGATGCTCCAGGCAATCGGTTGCCAGGCAGTGTCCCGGGGGGCGAGTGCTATACGTATTCCACGCAGTCGACGACCTTTACGCTCGGCGGATTTACGTATTCACGAGGGCCCGGCAAGATCTGGACGAATTCCAATCTGCCCGGGCAGGGCTGCTCCTCTGCCCAAACCGGCAGGATACAGTTTGAATTTGTCGGAGGCTGGATTCAGGAAGCCGGGGCGTGGAATCTCAATCAGTTCATATTCTTGCCCTACTACACAGATGTGGTGCGCGACGGATCGCTACCTCGAACGCCGACTCCAGTTGGCTCGGTCGACGCACTCGATTTCTGGGGCGGCTTCGCCGACGGTCGACCGTTTATCGCGTTTCAGGATGCGCAATTCACACCGGCTCTATTGGACGACCAACCGGCCCCCGTTCCCGAGCCTGCAACGATTGCCATGATGGGGGTCGGCCTGGCGTGGGGCATCGGGCGGTCTCAGCGCCGCCGTAAAAAATCTGAACACCCGTTGTCTGTCCCGGCGCCACTGGCGGCATCGAGGCGGCGTCTAGCGTGCAGCTCAGCGAGGGTGCAGGGTAATGCGAACCGGTATTCGTGTAATTAAACGGGCCGCCGGCACAGTCGCGCACTTTCGTGCCGAAGAAACGATCGTCTCGCGCTCGCCGGCGGTTCGATCGGGGCAGTCATAGTTTCAAGTCGGGCGCCGGCTCGCGGGCGAACACGCGCCGCAGCACGGTCGACGCCGCCCAATACCCACACATACCGTGCACGCCGCCGCCAGGTGGAGTAGAGCTGGAACAGAGAAACAGGGTCGGGTCCGATGTGGTGTAGGGATTCCAGCGTGCCACCGGCCGGAACAGAAACTGGCGCAGGGTGTTGGCACCGCCCCCGATATCGCCACCGATCATGTTGGCATTATGCGCCTCGAGCGCTCTCGGGCTGATGACGTGACGCGCCAGGATAAGGTCGCGAAACCCCGGCGCGAAGCGTTCAATCTGTCGCTCGATACGCTCGGTCATGTCGACGTCGCAGCCATGAGGAACGTGACAATATGCCCAGCCCGTGTGATGGCCGGAAGGAGCTCGGCTGCTATCGACGTGGCTTTGTTGCGCGACCAGGACGAACGGCCGCTCTGGTGCGGTGCCGCGGTTGACTTCAGCTTCCGATTGGGCGATCTCCTCGGCAGTGCCGCCGACATGCACCGTGATCGCATCCCTGCATTGCGGCGCGGTCCACGGTATTGGACCCGCCAGCGCGTAATCCAGCTTGAACACCCCCGGGCCATACACGTATGCCTGTAACTGGCGTCGATAGCGCGGCGAGAGCCGATCCCCGGCGATCGAGAGTAACTGGCGGGGCGTTACGTCGAATACAGTGGCCCGCGCCGGCGGGATGTCTCGCAACGTGCGCACCGGGGAGGACGTCCGGATGGTGCACCCCGCCTGCCGCGCCAGTGACGCTAGCGTGTCGACGATCTGCTGTGAGCCTCCCGCAGAGCACGGCCAGTCCATGGCGTGACCCGCAACGGCCAAGACGACACCGAACGAGGCAGAGGCCGGCGCCGACATCGGTAGAAATGAGTGGGCGGCGCATCCGCTCAACAATGCCCGCGCGGCCGACCCGCAAAAATTATGTTGCACGCGCTCGCAGGATTGCAGACCGACCAACGCGAAGCGTGTCATCAATGCCGGGTGTCGTGGAATCCGGATCGGGCGAAGCACTTCGCCAAAAAACTCTCGATGCTTTTCCACGAATGGCGCTACCAGATCAACCCAGCGGCGACCATCCGCACCGAGGATCTGAGGCATGTCGGCCAGCCGCCGAGACAGCACCGCCGCCGTACCATCGTCGAACGGATGCGCAAGCGGCGCGGCCGCCGACAACCACTTGACGCCGTGGTCAGTGAGGTTCAGCCGGTGGAAGATCGGCGAGGCGGCTCCCATTGGATGGATCGCACCGCAGACATCATGTCGAAATCCGGGCAGCGTCAACGCCTCGGTGCGGCAACCACCGCCAATGGTCTCGCGGGCTTCCAGTGCCTCGACTGACAATCCGGCTCGGGCCAGCAAGATGGCCGTCGTCAGACCGTTGGGGCCCGTTCCGACTACGACCGCGTCGCGTGTGGGGCGCGCCATGCCAGCCTGGAGTGCAGCCACTCAGCACCCATCGACACCACTTCCTTCGCGACCCACATCGCGAACAGCGTTCTACCGATAACTGGGCGCCGGTGGCCATGAACCGTTCCCGCGGTTTGTGCTGGCGCGTACAGGTTGCCGTCGGTGACGTTCTGGTGTCCGACCAGATGAAAGGTGCGGAGCGCGCGGTGAAGCACGCGTTCGACCAACTCCGGCCAGAGCCAATGGAGGACCAACCCGGCCGCGACGTAGCGCGGTACATATCGCTGCCGACGCGGCCTTGCGGCGATTTCGAGGATAGCGCGGGCGACGCGTTCGGGCTCTTGCACCGGCTGCATCGCATGGGCACGCTTGCCCGTGTCGTTGGCGGCGTCCTCGAAATGCGGCGTATCGACGGCGTACGGCAGCACCGTACACACGTTAATGCCTGGAATGTCGGCGACATCCGTGCGGACCGCCTCGGACAGGCCGCGCAGGCCGAATTTGCTGATGACGTAGGCAGGTACGAACGTCTGCCCAATCTGGCTGAGGACGGAACCGATGTTGATCAGGGTGCCGGAACGCTGCCGGCGAAAGACCGGCAGAATCAGTCGCGCCGCCACCATCGGCGCGATCAGGTTCGTGTCGATGACGCGTCGATGCTTTGCGAGGTCGCCATCGTCCAGACGAGCGAAATAGGTGGTTCCGGCGTTGTTAATCCACACGTCGATGCGGCCCCACCGCGCGAGAGCCTCGTCGCGCAAGCGCTCTAGGTCTGCATCGCGCGTCACGTCGGTCGGTACCACATGCGCCTGCCCGCCGCGTTGGCGGCAGAGGGCGGCAGTGTCCTCTAGGGCGGCCAGCCGCCTCGCAGCGAGCACCACGTGGCTGCCGGCGCTGGCAAACTGGAGCGCGGCCGCGCGGCCAATGCCACCGCTGGCGCCGGTAATCACAATAACTTTGCCGACTAGTCGTTTCGATGCCTCTGCCATCAAATGATCGCTCTCGAACGGCGATCGCTGCAAAGTCCCTGCCCTCGTGCATCATGACGTGATGAGACGCCAGTTTCCGCGATCACGCCGCCAGCTTCCCCGTCGCGAAGCTGAGCACCGGCGAAACTCCCAGCTGCAACAATGGCGGCGCAGACCAGCACGGCTTGCCGGAAACCCTCCGCCGATATGAGTTCAGAGCCGCCCGGGCTTGCTATCGACCCGACCGTTGCAACGGCAATCAGACCGGTGCCGCGGACGACTGCATGGTTAAGCCCGGCCGCCGCCCCCGAGCAGCTGGCAGGGACGGCCGCAATTGCCGCGTTCGTCAACCCGGAAATCGTGAGGCTCATGCCAAGGCCAAAAACGGTCGTCCCTGCGATGATGTTCGACCAGAATGGAATTGGAT
>DASPNQ010000016.1:0-4675 GCA_035626435.1 Vicinamibacterales bacterium | reverse complement strand
CCACGCCAAGAGCCATCCGCTGCT
This sequence comes from Vicinamibacterales bacterium, assembly GCA_035626435.1. Classification (GTDB taxonomy): domain Bacteria; phylum Acidobacteriota; class Vicinamibacteria; order Vicinamibacterales; family UBA2999; genus 12-FULL-67-14b. Next base: position 4,651 of record DASPNQ010000016.1, on the reverse strand, counting down.
GGAGACCCAACGCCGCGCGATGCTCAGCGCCGACGGCTCGTCACTGCTCTGCGTGGAATTCTACGGCGACCGTGTCGATGAACTGACGATGCGGATGCACCAGGTCGAACGCGATCTCGAGGTGCTGAAGCCGCGACGGATCCGCCGCGTCATCGATCCCGCGACACAGGCCGCGATCTGGAGCTTTCGGGAGGCCGCGCTCGGCCTGTCGACGGCGATGAAAAGCGACGCCAAGGCGATCTCCTTCGTCGAAGACACCGCCGTCGTACCGCACAAACTGCGCGACTACATCGAGCGATTCATCAAGATCGTCAAGCGCCACGGCACGACCGCCGGTGTCTATGCGCATGCCTCGGTTGGTTGCCTGCACGTCAGGCCAGTGATCAATCTGAAGACGGCCGATGGCGTCGCGAAATTCGAAGCGATTGCCAATGAAGTGGCCGACTTGGTTCTGGAGTACGGCGGGGCTCTGTCGGGCGAGCACGGCGACGGGCTCGTGCGCGGCGCCTTCAACGAAAAGATGTTCGGGTCGACGCTGTACCAGGCGTTCCGCGAGGTGAAGAAAACGTTCGATCCCGACGGCATCTTCAACCCCGGCCGCATCGTCGACACGCCGCCGATCACCTCGCACCTCCGCTACGGTGCCGGCTACGTCACGCCGGAGCCCGCGACCGTTTTTGACTTTCGCGAATTCGACGGCTTCGGCCGCGCCGTCGAGATGTGCAGCGGGGTCGGGTTGTGCCGGAAAACGCGCGACGGCACGATGTGCCCGTCGTACATGGTGACGCGCGAAGAGGCGCACTCGACGCGCGGACGCGCCAACACGCTCCGTCTCGCGATGAACGGACAACTCGGCGATCGGCAACTCTCTGACATGGGCGTGCTGGCGGTGCTCGATCTCTGCCTCGAATGCCGCGCCTGCAAGAGTGAGTGCCCGGTCGGCGTCGATATGGCGCGCTACAAGAGCGAATTCCTGTCGGGATATTGGGACCGGCATGGGTTATCGGCCCAGGCGCGCGCCTTCGGCGGTGCACATGACGCGGCGGCCGTCGGCAGCGCGCTGGCACCGCTCTCGAATGCGTTGGCGGCGAGCGCGATCGGCAAGTGGCTGGCCGAAAAAACGCTCGGTGTCGATCGCCGGCGATCGCTGCCGACGTGGACGAGACGGACGCTGCGGAAGCAACTGGCGCCGCCGACCTTTCGCCCCCGGCGTACCGCCTCGACCGCGACCCCGGCCGCGCTGCTCTTCGTCGACACGTTCACGAACTACTCCGATCCGCAGATCGGCCGGTCGGCAATTGACGTCATGACCGCCGCCGGCATCGTGACCGGCGTGGCGCCGAACCACTGCTGCGGCCGGCCGCTGATCTCGCAAGGCCGGTTGCGCGAAGCGCGCAAGCTGGCGCAGGCCAACGTCCACGCTCTCTACGATGCGGCGCGGAGGGGTCAGGCGATCGTGTTCGTCGAACCCAGCTGCCTTTCGGCGGTACGAGAGGACGCACCCGACCTGTTGAGCGGCGAGCTGCAACGCCGCGCTCGCGTCGTCGCCCACCAGGCGCTGCTGTTCGAGGATTATCTCGAGCGCGAACTGGCTGCCGGGCGCGCGACGCTCAACCTGAGCGCGGGACCCTCGTCGATTTTGCTGCATCCACACTGCCATCAACGCGCGATGGGATTGGCCACGCCGGCGAAATTGCTGCTGTCGCGCGTGCCGTCGGCGACCGTTACCGACCTCGATGCGGGCTGCTGCGGCATGGCGGGTTCGTTCGGCTATACGAGCGATCATTACGAGGTATCGAAGGCGATTGGCGAGCGGAAGCTGCTGCCGGCAGCGCGGGCGCTGGGGCCGGGCGGCGTGCTGGTCGCCGCGGGCACATCCTGCCGCCACCAGGTCGCCGACTTCGCCGGAGTCGAGGCGCAGCATCCCGCAGTGTTGCTGCGGTCGTTGCTCCAGGAGAGCCGATGAATCTCGCGTGGATCTCGCTGGCCGCATTGATCGTCGCCATCACGCTGAGCATGGTCACCAGCGTCAACGTCGGCGTGGTATCGCTGGCGATGGCGTGGCTGGTCGGCGTGTATCTCGGCGGCATGCCGGTGGCAAAAGTGATCGGCGGCTTCCCGATCGATCTGCTGCTGAATCTGATCGGCGTAACGCTGCTGTTCGGCATGGCGAACGAGAACGGCACGCTCGGCCGCGTCGCGGCACGCGCCGTCCGCGCCTGCAAGGGCAGCGCCGGCGTGATCCCGATCATGTTTTTCGTCATCGCGGTCACGCTGTCGAGCATCGGCCCTGGCAATATCGCGACGACGGCGATCATGGCCCCGATGGCGATGGCGGTGGCGATGCGCGCCGCCATCCCGCCGTTCCTGATGGCGCTGATGGTCGGCAACGGCGCGCAAGCCGGGGCGCTGTCACGCTTTGCGCCGACCGGCATCATCGTGAACACCAACATGGAGGCAATCGGCCTCGGCGGTCACGAAACGCAAACCTATTTGAACAACCTGCTCGCCCACATCGTGGTGACATTCGCCGCCTACTTTCTGTTTGGCGGCTGGAAGCTGTTTACCCGAAAGCGCGCGGCTATCGAGATGGCGCAGTCCGATCAGGCCGGCGCCCGGTCAGAAGTGGTGGAGGTCGAGCCGTTCGAATGGAAGCACTGGCTGACGGTGTCGGTGCTGGCGACCCTGGTGGTGGCGGTGATCTGGTTACGCGCCCACGTCGGCATGGCGGCCTTGACCGGCGCGGCGGTGCTCTCGCTGCTGGGCGCGGCGAACGAAAAGGACGCGATCAGGAAAATGCCCTGGGGCGTGATCCTGATGGTCTGCGGCGTCACGGTGTTGATCGGCGTGCTGGCCGCTCAGCGCGGCATCGATCTGTTCACCGACCTGCTCGCAACGATCGCCACGCCGGGAACGGTGACGTTCATGATCGCGCTGGTCACGGGTGCCGTGTCGGTGTACAGCAGCACATCGGGCGTAGTGCTGCCGGCGTTCCTGCCGACCGTCCCCGGGCTCGCCGCGCGACTCGGCGCCGATCCGTTGTCAATCGCCGCGTCGATGTACGTCGGCGGACATCTGGTTGATCTGTCCCCGCTCTCGACGATCGGCGCCCTCTGCATTGCGGCGCTGCCGAACGAGAACGACGGCAAGCGCCTGTTCAATCAGTTGTTATGGTGGGGGCTGTCGATGATGGTCGTCGGCGCAGCGATTTGCTGGGTGCTTTTCCGGTAGGTTTCCGCCTTCGGCCCTCAGTCTTCGGCCTTCAGTCTTCGGCCTTCAGCCAATGGGGGCGGCGGCCGGCGAGGAATGCCGCGACGCCTTCCTTGAAGTCGGCTGACCCGTAGGTCTCGCGAAGCACGTCGTCAGCGCAATCGGCCGGAGGGCGTCGGAAATCGCGCAGCCGATTGAGGATGGTTTTCGTGGCGGCAATCGTGGAGCGGGCGCGCATCGACAGTTCGGCGGCACGCTTGCGTGCTTCCTGCGGCAGTTCGCTTGATGGGACGACGGCGTGGACGAGCCCGGCGGCGCTCGCCTCCTGTGCGTTCATCAAGCGGCCGGTGAGCAGCAGCTCTCTGGTCAACGACGGCCCGAGCAGGTCGACCATTCTCGCGGTGTTCGCCATCGACAGGCAGTTGCCGAGCGTCCTGGCGACCGGCACACCGAATTGGGCGCGCTCGGAGCAGAGCCGTACATCGCACGCCATCGCGATCGCGCAGCCGCCGCCAACGGCGGCGCCGTCGACTTCCGCGATCGTCACGAGCGGCACACGCTCGATGCGATCCATCGCGGCGTCCAGCCGCCGCTCGTAGGCGACGCCGGCCGCGCCGTCGAAATCACGGAACTGCGAGATGTCCGTGCCCGCGGCAAACGCGCCTGCCGATCCACGTATGATGATCGCGCGCACGGCGGGATTGGCTTCGGCGCTGTCGAGCGCCGCGAGCAACGCGTCGTACATGTCCCAGGTCAGCGCATTGCGCGCTTCCGGGCGATGGAAGGTCACAACCCCGACGGATCCGGTGATGTCCCAGGCAACGTTGCTCGATGGCATAGTGGTTCTCGACGCGACCCAGGTAATGGCCGGGCCGTATTGCGCGATGTTACTGGCGGACATGGGCGCGCGCGTCATCAAAGTGGAGCCGCCGGCCGGAGATTCGACGCGCAGCATGGCGGGCGCGCGCGGCAACGACAGCGCCGCCTACAACGCCGTCAATCGCGGCAAGCTGGGCGTGGTCGTCGATTTGAGCCACGACAAGGGCCGCGCCGTGTTCAAACGGCTCGCACGCAGCGCAGACATCCTGATTGAGAACTATCGTCCGGGCGTGATGCGGCGGCTTGGCCTCGATTACGAGTCGCTGCGACCGGATAACCCACGACTGATATACGCATCGATCTCGGGACACGGCCAGACCGGACCATGGGCGGCCAAAGGCGGGTTCGATCTGATCGCGCAGGGACTGTCGGGCATCATGTCGGTGACCGGACAGCCGGGCGGCGAGCCGGTCAAGGCGGGTATTCCGGTCACCGATCTTGGCGCCGGATTGTTCGCCGCCATCGGGATCCTCGCTGCGCTCCATCATCGGCATGCGAGTGGAACCGGACAGCACGTCGACACCGCGCTGGTAGATGCCGGCCTGGCGCTGTCGGTATGGGA
>DASPNQ010000015.1:0-9986 GCA_035626435.1 Vicinamibacterales bacterium | reverse complement strand
CCCCGGTGCGCGGCTTCCAGTCGCTGCGTGTTGCCGGCGCTTAGCTCGTAGTTGGCGGCTCCCGGCTGCCCGTTCCCGCTTCCCGGCTCCCGGATTACTCGTTCTCGTCGTGCGCGGCGTGCACGGGCTTGGACTCCGGCGAATACCGCTGCCGCAGGTAAACGGCAAACCACACCATTGACGCAATCGCGAGGAACTCGCTCTGCCAGTTCTGAAAGGATTCAAACCAGAACCGCGGCGACGCGAGGTAGTTACCGAAGGAGCCCGCGGCTAGACCGTGCGCGAGGCGATCTTCCTTGAACGCGGCGAAGCCGCCGATGGCATGGCCGACCCACGAGACCAGGAACAGCGCGACGAACACGAGTCCAAGCGAATTTTCATAAATCCGCAGAATCCAGCCGCCGCGGCGGACCGGCCACGGTGCGTCGGGATCGTCGGCGTGATCGCGCGGGTCGGCATCGACGAGCTCCTTCACATGCGGACGCCGAGATTCGGGCGATCCCTTCTGAATCAGGAACGTCGAGAACAACACGAACACCGCCATCTGCAGAAATTCGCTCTCCCAGTTTTCAAAGGTCGCTTCCCACATGTGACCGGTCGCGAGATAACTGGACAGCGAGATCTCGGGCTCGCCGTGTTCGAGCTGTTCGTCGTTGTACTCCCAGTGGCCGGTGATGGTTTGTCCGACGAGGAACAGCAGGAACATCGCCATCAAGACGAGGGTCAGTGCACGATCGTGCAGCCACTCCATCACGTCGCCTGTCACCGCAGCCCATCCATGCAAGGGAATTGTGCAAGAATCCTTCCAGCGTGAGCCGGTTCTCCGCCATTACCAATACCCGCTCGTGGTTCGCTGCAAACGAGCTCGCCGGAACGATCGTCCTGAACGCGCTCGTCGCCCTACTGGCATGGGGCTTGTCGGCGCTCGCATTGTGGCCGACGGATGGCGGCCGGGCGGTCACGCCGCTGTGGCCCGCCGCCGGTCTTGCGGTTGCCGTGATCTACATCGGCGGCTATCGGCTGCTGCCCGGCATCGTCGCCGGGTCGTGCGCGCTCGCGCTCTCGTACAACTCGCTGCCGCTCGCCGTCGTCTTGTCGCTCGTGCAGGTGGTGCAGCCGCTCATCGATGTGCGCATCATGCGCACGTTGGGTTTCGATCCGCGCCTCGAGCGCGTTCGCGATCCGGTAATCCTGTCGCTGATTGCCGGGCCGGTCGGCGCGCTGAGCGCGGCGCTGCTGTCGTTGTCCGTGTACTTGATCTTCGGCGCGCGCACCCTTGACGGGATTGCGTACGAGTTCGTGCTGTGGTGGCTGCGCGACTGGCTCGGCGTCATGGTGATGGCGCCGCTGATCTTTGCGTGGGTCTACGGGCGATCGATTAACTGGACGTGGCAACGCATCGGTGAGGCGATCGGACTGTTGCTGACGTTGTTGGTCGGTTCCCAGCTGATATTCGGCTTGTGGGGCATCTTCGCGACGCGCATCGTTCCTATCACGTTCATCATCTTCCCGGTTGTCGGCTGGGCCGGGCTCCGCTTCGGGGCCAAGGGCGCATCGACGGTGGTTGCCGTCGTCGCAACCTTTGCGACCGCGATTGCCGGCCTCGGCATTGGTCCGTTTGCCGCGTTCGCGGCTGAATTCGCGCAGTTGTTGCTGTTCTTGTTCCTGGCGCTCGGTTCGCTCAGCGGCTTGTTGCTCGCCGCGATCATGGCCGAGCGCGATGACGCGATGAGCAAGCGGCTGCTGCTGGAAGAGCAACTGCGGCATTCGCAGAAGATGGAAGCGGTCGGCCGCCTTGCCGGCGGCATCGCGCACGACTTCAATAACCTGCTGACGGCGATCATCGGCTACACCGAGATCGTCCTGACGTCGCTCGATCCGAAAGACGAGCGCCGCGCGGATGCCGAAGAGATCGGCCGCGCCGCGATGCGGGCTGCGGACCTGACGCGGCAGATGCTGGCGTTCAGCCGCCGTCAGGTGCTGCAACCCAAGGTGATCGATCTCAACACCACGCTGAGCAAGGTCGAGCCGATGCTGCGCCGCGTCATCCGCGAGGACATCTCGATGACCGTCGCCGCAAAGGCCAGCAACGCGTTCGTGCGCGTCGATCCGGGGCAGGTCGAGCAAGTCGTGATGAACCTGGTCGTCAACGCCCGTGACGCGATGCCGCAAGGCGGCCGGCTGACGGTCGAGACCACCGACACGGTGCTCGACGAAGCCGCGATCGCGGGTTCGCCGGAGGCGCGCCCGGGCCATTACGTGATGCTGTCGGTCGCCGACACCGGCATCGGCATGGCGCCGGAAGTACGCGCGCGCGTCTTCGAGCCTTACTTCACGACCAAGGACGTCGGCAAAGGCACCGGCCTCGGCCTGTCGACCGCGTACGGCATCGTCCGTCAAAGCGAGGGACACATCTCGGTGTCCAGCGAGATCGGACTCGGCACCACGTTTCGGGTCTACCTGCCGCGCGCCGAGGCTCCCGAACAGGCGGTAGTCGACTCCGGAATCGAGAAAATGCCCAACGGCACCGAGCACATCCTGCTCGTCGAAGACGACGCATCCGTGCGGCGGCTGTCGAAGGAGCTGCTCACCCGCCTCGGCTATTCCGTCACGGAAGCGGCCTCGGGCAGGGCCGGCCTTGCGCTGGGCAGCGATGACACCCGGCACTTCGATATGGCGCTGTGTGACGTCATACTCGGAGACATGAGCGGTGCTGCCGTTGCGGAGGCGCTGGTGGCGTTGCGCCCGTCGATCCGCGTCCTGTACATGTCCGGGTATACCGACGAAGCGATCGTCCGCACCGGAGTGCTCGACGAAGGCAAGCCGTTCCTGCAGAAACCGTTCACGCCGATGCAGCTCGCCAGGAAAATTCGCGACGTCCTCGACGAACCGGAGAACGTGACACGGTGATCGGCACGACGATCTCGCACTACCGGATCCTGTCTCGGCTGGGGGCCGGCGGCATGGGCGTCGTCTACGAGGCCGAAGACACGCGGCTTGGCCGCAAGGTCGCCATCAAGTTCCTTCCCGAAGACACCGGTGCCGACGGCGACGCGGTCCACCGGTTTCGACGTGAAGCGCGCGCCATCTCGACCCTGAATCACCCGTTCATCTGCACGCTGTACGACATCGGCACCCACGACGGCCGGCAGTTCATGGTGATGGAGCTGCTCGACGGGCAGCCGCTGAAAGAGCGTATCGCTCGCGGTGCGCTGGCGGTTGAAGAGGTTCTCGAGCTCGGTGCGCAGATGGCCGACGCGCTCGACGCGGCCCATTCACAGGGTGTGGTGCATCGTGACATCAAGCCGGCCAACCTGTTCGTCACCAGACGCGGCGACATCAAAGTGCTCGATTTCGGCGTCGCCAAGCTGAGCGAAGCCCACGCCCCGGCTGAAGAGGATGGTGCCACCATCGGGTCGCCGGATCAGTTGACGACGACGGGGACGACGATCGGCACCGTCGCCTACATGTCGCCGGAACAGGCGCGCGGTCAGGAGATCGACAAGCGCAGCGACCTGTTCTCGGCCGGCGTCGTGCTCTATGAAATGGCGACCGGCCAGTTGCCGTTCCGCGGTCAAACGGTCGCCACGATCTTCGAAAGCCTGCTGACCAAGGCAGCCCGCCCCCCGTCGGAACTCAAGGCCGGTCTGCCGCCCGAGCTCGATCGGATCATCCTCAAGGCGCTCGAAAAGGATCGCGACAGCCGCTACCAAAGCGCGGCGGACATGCGCGCCGACCTCAAACGGCTGAAGCGATCGACCGAATCGGGCGTGACGGCGGCGTCGCCGAGGGTGGCGCGCACTCCGGCGGCCACCTCTCGACGTTCGTGGCGGCCGCTGCTTGTTGGTGTCCCGATCCTCACCATCGTGTTCGTCGCAGCGTTCATGCTGTATCGAACGATCGCGACACCGGCGCTCACCCAAAAGGATGCGGTGGTGCTGTCGTCGGTGATCAACCGCACCGGCGACGTCATGTTCGATGACACGCTCGGCGAGGCGCTGGCGCTGCAGCTGCGGCAATCGCCGTTCCTGAACCTCGTTCCCGAACAGCAGGTTCAGGCGACGCTGCGACTGATGGGCCGCGATCCGACGACGGCGATCACGGCGGACGTCGGCAGGGAGGTCTGTCAGCGCGCCGGCGCGAAGGCCCTCCTTGGCGGGACGATTGCGATGCTCGGCTCGTCGTACGTCATCACGCTCAACGCGCAGGATTGCGTGGAAGGCCGGGTCATCGCCGAAGAACAGGCGCAGGCGCCGTCAAAGGAGAGCGTGCTGGCCGCGCTCGGTGACGCGGTATCGCGGTTCCGAGAGAAGCTCGGTGAATCGCTGGCGTCGATTCAGCGCTACGACGCGAAAATCGAAGAGGCATCGACGCGATCGCTCGACGCATTGAAAGCGTACAGCCAGGGCATCCGCACGCGGCGCGCGACCGGCGATTTTGACTCGGTGCCGTTTTTCAGGCGCGCGATCGAGCTCGATCCCGAATTCGCCCTGGCCTACGCGCGGCTCGGGACCGTCTACGCCAACATCGGGCAGATCGAAGAGGCTCGAAAGATGACGGCGCGGGCCTACGAGCTGCGCGGCAAGGTCAGCGAAGTCGAACGTCTCTACATCGAGGGCCGCTACTATTCGACGGTCGAGCCTGATCTGCAGAAGGCCCTGGACGCCTACAAGTTGTCGCTGGCGACGTATCCGAACGATTACACGGCGCTGACCAACGCGGCGCTGCTCCACAAGCAGCAGGGCGATCGGGAGGAAGCGATTCGCAAGCTCGAGCTCGCAACGACGGTGGCCCCGGATCAGCCACTCGGCTGGTCCAATCTGGGGCAGACGTATTTCGAGCTCGGACGCTATGACGACGCCCGTCGTGTTTACGAGAATGCCGTCAAGCTGAATGATTCAACCGCGGCCCGCGTTGGTCTGTATCAGACGGCTATCTTGATGGGGGACTTCGCCTACGCCGAGCAGCAGGCGGACGCGGTCCGCGGCCGGCGCGATGAAGTCGACATGATCGGCATACGGATGTTTGCGGCGGCATACCGCGGACGCATGAACGAGGCCGCCGGTCTTGCCAGCGACTACCAGTCGCGCGCGCTGGCGCTGAGCCGCGCACCGCTCGCGGGCAATGCCATGATGCAACTGGCCATCAGCGAAGCGCTGGTCGGGCTGGTGGATCGTGCGCGAGTGCGTGTGGCAAAAGCGGAGGAAGATGGCGTCCTGAGCAGCGCACACCTCGACGACCAGCTCGTCGTCGCGGCGCTCACCGGCGATGCGGCCGCGGCCCGTAAATTGCTGCCAAAGGCGCTCGAACAGCTGAAAACCACGGGACCATTGGGGCCGAGCCCGGTCGACGGCGAACGGGTGCTTCAGGCCTTGGCGAAGCTCGGCGAGCGAAAGCCGGCCGAAGCGGCGGCGTTGCTGGAGCCCGTACCGTTTCGCGGTTCGGCAACCGACGTGGTGAGCATGTGGGCGGTCGCGAAGATGCAGGCGGGTGACCTTGCATCAGCCGCGAAGGGCCTCGCGTTTCTCAATTCGTCGGAGGCCCGCAAGAGCCTGAGTCCGACGCCGGCATTCGGCTACGCGATGCTGGCGCGCGTGCAGGCGCAGCTCGGTCAGAAGGACGAGGCGCGCAAGACCTATCTGCAGTTATTCGAGATGTTCAAGGACGCCGATCCTGATTTGCCGCTGCTCGTCACGGCACGTGAAGAGTTCGCCAAACTCGATTCCTGAGGCGAAGTTCCCGCGCATGGCCAAACGTTTCCTCGTCGTCATTGCTTTCATCGTGTGGGCAGCGCCGGCATGGGCGCAGGCGCCGATTGAGTACACACTGTCGTTCCCGGCTCCGGAGCACCGCTGGATGCAGGTCGAGGCGCGCTTCACCAACGCGCCGACCGCGCCGCTGCAGCTGCGCATGGCGCGGACCTCGCCTGGCCGCTACGCGCTCCACGAATTTGCCAAGAACGTGTTCGACGTCGCGATCGTCAATGGCAAAGGCCAGCCGCTCGCCGCGACGCGTCCCGACCCGCATCAATGGGACGTCGCGGCGCACGACGGCACGGTGGTCGTTACCTACAAAGTGTTCGGCGACCGCACCGACGGCACGTATCTGGCCGTCAACGACCGCTACGCGCACATCAACATTCCGGCGGCGTTGATCTTCGCGCGCGGCTGGTTCGAGCGGCCGGCGCGCGTGCGTTTCGTGCAGCCTCCCGGCCGAAAGTGGCGCGTCGCAACGCAGCTCTACCCGACGGGCGACCCGCTGGTGTTTACGGCGCCGAACATCCATTACCTGATGGACAGCCCTACCGATTTCAGCGACTTCACGCTGCGTGAATTCACCGTCGATGACGGCCGGCCGCGCAGCGGTCCGGCGCCGACCATCCGCATCGCGCTGACCCACGACGGTACGGACGCCGAAGCCGATGCCTTCGCCCGCGATGTCGAGCGCATCGTGCGGGAGACCACGGCGATGTGGGGCGAGGTGCCGAACTTCGAAACCAACACCTATACGTTCCTGTCGGTGTACATGCCGTGGGCGAGCGGCGACGGCATGGAGCATCGCAACAGCACCTCGCTGACCAGCTCGGGTGCGCTACGCAACCCGCAGCAGCGCGCCGGCATGCTTGGCACCGTCGCACACGAGTTCTTTCATGCGTGGAACATGGAGCGGCTGCGCTCGCGCGGCGTCGAGCCGTTCGACTTCGAAGAAGCCGACATGAGCGACGATCTGTGGCTTGGCGAGGGCTTCACCAATTATTTCGACGGCCTCATTCAACTTCGCGCCGGCATCACCACGCTCGAGACGTTTGCGTCGGAGATTGCCGGCGTCATCAACACGGTGGTGCTCAGCCCCGGCCGGATGTTCCGAAGCGCGGTCGACATGAGCCGGCTGGCGCCATTCGTCGATGCCGCGGTGTCGATCGACCGCACGGCGTGGCCGAACCTGTTCATCTCGTATTACACCTATGGGCAGGCGATTGGCCTCGGTCTCGATTTGTCGCTGCGCGATCGCTCCGACGGCGCGGTGAGCGCTGATGACTACATGCGCGCGTTATGGGCGCAGTTCGGCCGGCCCGGACAGAAAGAGCCCGGCAAGGTCTCGACCACCTACACGATTGACGGGTTGAAGGAATCGCTGGCCAAGGTGTCGGGAGATCGTGGTTTCGCCAATGACTTCTTCACCAGGTATGTCGAGGGCACACAGGTCGTCGACTACGCGCGTCTCCTGCTTCGCGCCGGGCTGGTGCTGCGCAAACGCGCGCCGGGCCGCCCGTTTGTCGGCCAGGTCGCGTTGCAGGCCGGCGGCAGCGGGTTGGTCGTCAATTCACTGGTGCCATGGGAGTCGCAGCTCTACAAGGCCGGCGTCGCGCAGGATGATCAGCTCGTCGAGATTGACGGCACAGCGCTGACCTCGATGGCGAATTTCGAACAGGCGCTGGCGCGGCACCGGCCGGGGGGTCGCGTCGCTCTGCGTTTCGTGCGGCGCAGCGGCGAAGTCGTCAATACGACGCTGACGCTCGACGAGGATCCGCGGATGGAAGTCGTGCCGCTCGAACGGACCGGCGGCACGCTCACCGACGAACAGAAACGGTTCAGGGAATCATGGTTAAGCTCGCGGCAGCGGCGCTAGTCCTGACCGTCGCCCTCCAGGCGATCCGCAACGTGCCTCGCATTACCGTCGACGATCTCAAGGCGTTGATGGCGAATGACGACGTGCTGATCATCGACGTCCGCGATCCCGAGTCGTTCGCAAAGGGCCGAATTCCCGGCGCCGTCAACGTCGATTACACGCAGATACGGAAGCACGCTGACCGCTTTGCCGGCGAGCGGCGGACGATCGTCACGTATTGTGCGTGCGCGAGCGAAATGACGGCGGCGCGCGCGGCCGTCGATCTTGCGGCCACGGGGATCGCCGGCGCGAAAGCTCTCAAGGGCGGATGGGACGAGTGGATTCAGCGCGGAGAAAGGATTGAAAAGTAGCGTCGTCCACCACTTGATATTCGCCGCGCATCCGGTAATGCCCCAGCCCGCATAACTGCGAACACGCGATTTCCCAGCGCCCGATCACGGTCGGTGTAAACCACACGCGAGCGAACATGCCGGGGTTGGCGTCCTGCTTTACCCGCATCTCGTTCAACGTGAAGCTGTGAATGACGTCGCGGCTGGTCAGCCGCACCACCACCGTCCGATTCACGGGCAGCGTCAGGACATTCAACAACCCGATATCGTCCGCGGCGGCGGGATCGTCTCGGTCGATGCCGACTGGGTTCGACGCGCTGATCAGCGCCGGCGAGGTCGCGCCGAACCGGCCGTCGCGGCCCGGATAGTGAATGTTCCACGCGAATTGTTCCGCAGTGACGCGGATTTCCAGCGGTTGCACGCCGGGCGGCGGCGGCGCGTTGCGGGCCGCCCAGGCCGGCAGCGCCTGCGTCGCGAGAATGATCACGTCGCCGGCGATCACCGCGCCGATCATGATCGCCGGTACGATGGCACCAATGCCGGCGGGCCGCGGCTCAGGATTACGGCCTTTCCTGAACTTGATCAGCGCAACAGTGAACAACCCCAGCCACGCCACGAAGATCAGCGCCATGTGCGTGTGCACGCTCAGCATCACGCCGTCGAGCAGACGCGCATGATCCGATGCGGCGACCGGCAGCCAGCGTTCGATCATGCCGTCTTCTGATCCGCGCGTTCAGAGGCCCATAGCCTCACCGCGAATCGAACGATTGCGCTTACGACCATGACCGCGGCGATCAGTAATACGGCGGCGCCGGCGCGCATCCCGTCATTGATCGCCGTTCCTTCGGGGCTGACGCAAATCGGGCAGGCCATAGGATTCTCAGACGATATGAAAGGCAACGACGAGTATCAGCCAGACGACGTTGACGAACAGCCAATAGCGGCGCGTGGCCGCCACATGCGATTGCCATCGCATGCCCTCGCCACCGCCCATTCGAAACGATGGCCCGGCCAGCCAGCCGGTAAAGATCGCACCGCCGAGGACGTGCGCCGCATGCACCCACGTCAACGTAAACCAACACGCCCACATCAGGTTGGTCGACGGCCGGACGCCAAGATCGAACAACACCAGATCACTGAATATCTTCACGATGACAAACGTCAACGCCAGGGCGTGCGACGCGATCAGCCGCGTGCGTGAGTGACCGAACGTTGCGGCCGCTGCGACCAGCAGCACAGTCTCGAGCCACGGGAACGTGCCAATCCGATCGGGCCATTCGACGGCACCGCCTCGCAGCATGACATAGCCGGAGAACAATGACGCGAACAGCATCACCGCCGAGGCGAGATAGAGCCACAGGCCAAGCCGCGAGCTGGCATCCGGCGGCCAGGACGCCGCCGTTGATAGTTGTTCCGGTTCCGCTTTTCCAGTTCCCGGCTTTCGTCGCGCATTCGCGACGAGATTCCAAACAAACGGCAACTGGAAGGCGGCGAGCGCGAACGCCGCATAGGTCATATGCGTCTGCCATTGCAGCGTCGGCTGAGCATGCGCGTAACTTGCGCCGGCATCCCACAAACGGCGATTCACTCCAATCAGGCCGATCGCGAACATCGGCAGGAAGATCGTGTTCATCGAGATGAACGATCCCCAGAAATGAATCTTGCCGAGCCGTTCGTTGAGCGGCCGGCCGGTCAGCGTCGGCCACCAGTGATAGATGCCAGCGAACAACGCGAACACGGTCCCAGGGGCGACGAGATAGTGAAAATGTGCGACCACGTACCAGGTGTCATGCAGCGCCACGTCACTCGCGGCGAGGCCGAGCGGCAGCCCTGTCAGGCCCCCGATACCGAACATCGGCAGGAACGCCAACGCGAACAGCATCGGTGTGTTGAACGTGATTGATCCTCCCCACAACGTCAGCACCAGCGACGAAATCAGAATCACCGACGGAATCGAAATGATGAACGTCGTCACCTGAAAGAACGACGTCAACGTGGTGCCCATGCCGGTGAGAAACATGTGATGCG
>DASPNQ010000014.1:0-5406 GCA_035626435.1 Vicinamibacterales bacterium | reverse complement strand
TGGGTGGTCAGGCCGAAGTGAAGGGCGTCGCCGGAACCTGGAAGGACCTGACTGACTCCGTGAACTCGATGGCGTCGAACCTCACGAGCCAGGTGCGAAACATCGCCAACGTGACGACGGCCGTGGCCAACGGTGATCTTCTTGGAGAGGTCACCGGCCGCCACGGCTTTCGTCACGTCGGCGATGTTTCGCACCTGCGCCGTCAGGTTGCCGGCCATCGAGTTCACCGAGTCGGTGAGATCGCGCCACGTGCCGGCGACGCCGCGCACGTCAGCCTGGCCGCCCAGCTTGCCTTCGGTGCCGACTTCCTTCGCCACGCGCGTCACTTCCGACGCGAACGCGCTCAACTGGTCGACCATCGTGTTGATGACGTTCTTGATCTGCAGAATTTCGCCCTGCGCCTGCACCGTGATCTTCTGGTTCAGGTCGCCGCTGGCGATGGCGGTGGCCACCTTCGACACGTCGCGCAGCTGCACCGTGAGGTTGCCGGCCAGCTCGTTGACGTTGTCGGTAAGGTCCTTCCACGTGCCGGCGACGCCGCGCACGTCGGCCTGACCACCGAGCTTGCCTTCGGTGCCGACTTCCTTCGCCACGCGCGTCACTTCTGACGCGAACGACGACAGCTGGTCCACCATCGTGTTGACGGTGTTCTTCAGCTCGAGAATTTCACCCTTGACGTCGACGGTAACCTTCTTCGACAGATCGCCGCGGGCGACGGCCGTCGTCACTTCCGCGATGTTGCGCACCTGCGAGGTCAGGTTCGCGGCCATCAGGTTGACGTTGTCGGTGAGGTCCTTCCAAGTGCCGGCGACGCCCTTGACCACCGCCTGGCCGCCCAGCTTGCCTTCGGTGCCGACTTCGCGCGCCACGCGCGTGACTTCCGACGAGAACGTGGACAGCTGCGACACCATGGTGTTGACGACCTTGGCGGTGCGCAGGAATTCGCCAGTCAGCGGGCGATCGTCGATTTCGAGCGACATCGTCTGGGTCAGGTCGCCCTTGGCGACCGCGCCGATGACGCGCGCGACTTCAGTCGTCGGCTGCACGAGGTCCGAAATCAGGGTGTTGACCGATTCGACGGCGGTGCTCCACGCCCCCTCAGCGGATGGCAGCGCCGCACGCTGCTTGACGTTACCGGCCTTACCGACGACGGTGCTGAGACGTTCGAGCTCTTTGACGAGCCGTTCGTTCCTCTCGATGGATGTATTTAGCGCGTCACAGATTTTGCCGGCGAGACCGGTGCGGTCGTCTGGCATCCGTGAGGTGAAGTTGCCGCGCTGGTAATCCGCGAGGACGGCGTACAGAACCTTCAGGTCCAGCGTGTCGGTGCCGGCGCCATCGGTCAGAACCGGACGCACTTTGCGTGCGACAGCCTTACGGGCCAAGTGCATAGAAGTACCTCGTTTTTACGAAACTCGGCCTTACTTGCAAATCGTATTCCCGCATTTTTCCCGTGTTTTGGCGACTTTGCTACTACAAGTGTGTAAACGCCTGCTCATCTTTTACGGGGCACGGGCTCGGACCTGACGGTTGGGCCATCGAACGAGAGTGAACATTTTGAGTCAGGGATTTCCGCAATTGACCCCACCGGGCCTCTTGGCTCTCGCGATCGCGACGACCTGCGACGGCGCGGTTCTTGTAATTCCATCGATGGGCGTTACGCCCGTAGGAGGACCGGCAATGAGCTTGAAGAACGGATTTCTGGCGATCGCACTGATGAGCGGCCTGGTATTGGCGGCGTGTGACAACACCGCCGCGGGCGTCAAGAAGGACGCCGAGATCAATGCCGATAAGGCAGCCGCAGCCGCCGACACAGCCGAGGACAAGGCGCGTCCGGCCGCCGAAGAGGCCGCGGCCGAGTCCAGGGAGGCGGCCCGTGAGACCGGCGGAGCCCTGAAGGGCGCCGTCGAGACCATCGACGTCAAGTCGGCGCTGATGGCCGACCGTACGGTTGACGCGAGCCACATCAACGTCGACACGTTCCATGAAACGAAGACCATCGTGTTGAAGGGGTCCGTCAAGTCGGCCACCGAGCGCGACGAAGCGGCGCGGATTGCCGCCGCCGAAGCGCCGGGTTACCGCGTTGACAACCAGCTGAGGGTGGTGGCGAACCCGTAAACGGAGCCTCGAGATCTAGTGCTCTGATGATCTGGTGATCTCGAGATCGATGTATTGATCTCGAGATCGCTTGATCTGACGATCGATGTTCGATCTAGCGGATCGATCTTCGGTTTTGAGCATCGGCAGATCACGAGATAGATCGAAGATCACGTGATAGATCGCGAGATCACAAGATCACGAAGTCACGAGACAGATCACCAGTTCACGAGATCACGAGATCACCAGATTCGGAGTTTGTTATGAATGACGACGTCCTCAAAGGCAAATGGGCTCAGTTGAAGGGCCGCATCAAGGAACAGTGGGGCAAGCTGACCGACGACGAAATCGATCAGCTCGACGGCCGGAAGGACCAGCTCGTGGGCAAGGTGCAGGAGCGCTACGGCATCGCCCGCGACCAGGCGGCACGCGACGTCGACAACTGGCTCAACAATACGGCGCATCAGTACTAGCGCGATCCCGTCGCTCGTGAGTTCGATCGGACGAGATCGCCAGATCTCCAGATCTCCAGATCTCCAGATCTCTAGATCTCTAGATCTCTAGATCTCTAGATCGCGATCACCAGATCACCAGCTCACAACGTCACGAGATGGAGAAGTGGGGGTAGCCGGGGATCGAGTGCATCGCACACTCGCCCCGGCCTTTTTTTGATACCGTGAACGGCGGCCATATGCGACCCCTGCTCGCGTCACTCCTCGTCCTGTGCGTGCACGGCCTGGCCGCGGCCCAAACGCCGCGGACCGGACGAGTCGACGAGCTCAAACAGCTCTCCATTGAAGAATTGGTCGATACCGACGTCACGTCGGCGTCGCGCCGGACCGAGCGGCTGGCGGATGTCGCAGCAGCCGTCACCGTCATCACCGGAGAAGACCTGCGCCGCATGGGGGTGATGTCGCTCCCGCAGGCCTTACGCCTTGCCGGACACCTGCACGTGTCCCAGACCTCCGGCGCGCAATACGCGATTACCGCCCGCGGCTTTGCGATCAATACGGCCAACAAGATGCTCGTGCTGATCGACGGGCGCACCGTCTACTCCCCGGTGTTCGCCGGGGTGTTCTGGGACGTGCAGGACGTGCTCATTGCCGACGTCGAGCGCATCGAAGTGACGCGCGGCCCGGGCGGCACCATCTGGGGTGCGAATGCCGTCAACGGCGTGATCAACGTGATCACCAAGAGCGCCGCCGATACCCGCGGCACTTTTGTCAACGCCTCGATCGGCACCAATCAATTCGGCCCGTACGCCATCCGGCATGGCGGCCGTCTAGGTGATGCCGGCTCGTATCGGGCCTACGTCAAGACGCGCTTCGAAGATTCCCATCACCTGCTGACCGGCGGTGATGCCAAAGACGACTTCGACCATGGCCAGGCGGGATTCCGCATCGAATCGGGAGCCGGCAAAGGCCAGGTGTTCCTGCAGGGCGACCTCTACACCGGGACCATCGGCCGGCCGGATGGCGGCGAAACGAACCTGGCCGGCGGCAACGTGCTGGGCCGCTGGACGCGAACCGGCTCCGGTTACACGTCGTCGGTGCAGGCGTATTACGACCACACCTACCGCCGCGTGCCGGACCAATATCGCGGCGTGCTCGACACGATCGACGTCGACGCCGATCACCAATGGCGGGTATCGCGGCACAACCTGATTTTCGGCGCAGGTTACCGCCGTTACCACGGTGACGATTCCGTAGCCGACGGCTCGTTGTTCTTCGAGCCGCGCGAGCGCACCTCACATCGCTTCAACGTCTTCGCGCAGGATGAGATCGCCCTTAACCCTCGCCTGTTTGTGACGGCGGGCGCCAAGCTGGAACGCAACGAGTTCACCGGCTTCGAGCTCCAGCCCACCCTCCGCGCGCGATGGACGCAGGCTCGAACGACCATCTGGGGTGCGCTGTCGAAGGCGGTGCGCGCGCCGACACGGATTGATACCGACCTGCGGATCCGCGCCCCCGGCGGGGATCGGCTGCAGCTGACAGGGTCGAGTGACTTCAAGTCAGAAACGGTGATTGCCTACGAAGCAGGCTACCGCCGGCAATTCCACGATCGTTTCTCGATGGATATCGCCGGTTACGTCAACCGCTACGACGACTTGCGCTCGCAGGAGGTGCGGCCCGGCGAACCTGTGACGCTGATGAACATGTTGAATGCGTGGACGCGCGGCGTCGAGTCGACCGCGGTGGCGCAGGTGACCCCCTGGTGGCAGGTGCACGCGTCGCACGCCTACTTGTGGAAGGAATTTTCGTTCGATCCCGGCAGCACCGACGTCACGCGCGGTGCGTCGGAGGCCAACGACCCAAGCCATCTCTTCAAACTGCGGTCGTACATCAACGCGACGGATCGCATTGAGATCGACGGCTACGTCCGCGTGATCGGCAGCCTGCCTCAACCGCGGGTTGATCGGTATGCAGAGCTCGACCTCCGCGTCGGCTATCGCCTGCGGCCCGGTTGGGACCTCTCGCTGATTGGCACCAGCCTGCTTCACGAGCGGCACCTCGAGTTCCGCGCAACCGTTCCGGAAACCTACGAGCGGTCAGTCACGCTCCGATCGGTATGGCGATTCTAGGCGCCCGCGTGCGACGCGTCGCCGTGATTGCCACCGTCGTCACGCTGTTGGCGCCGACGCCGGCGACGCCGCAATCGGATGCCGCGCTCGAGGCAAACGTCAAGGCCGTGTTCCTCTACAACTTCGCGAAATACGTGACCTGGCCCGCGGTCGCCATGCGCGAGCGCAGCCCGGGAGAGATCCGGATTTGCGTCACGCAGGACAACGCCTTCTTCGGGGTGTTGCGCACAGCGGTGCAGGGTGAAAACGTCGAGGGCAAGCCGCTCCTCGCGGTCGCGCTCGACGGGCTGGACGAGGCCCGGCATTGCCAGATTCTTTACGTCGGTGACGCACGTACGGCCGATGCGCGCGCGTGGTTCAATGCCGTTCGCAGCAGCCAGGTGCTCACCGTCGCCGACGGCGCGGTCGACGACGAGCCGGTGATCGCGTTCGTGCGCGATCAGCGCCGCATCCGCTTTGACATCAATCGCGCCGCCGCCGGCCGCCACAGCCTGAACGTCAGCTCGAAGCTTCTCCGGCTGGCGCGCCAGGTGCGAGAGCCCTGATGCTGAACCGGCTGTCGATCCGCCAGAAGCTGACCGCCTTGCTGATGATGATCAGCGCGGCGGTGCTGGGCCTGGCGTCGACGGCGTTCGTGACGTGGGACTATTACCGGTTCCGCGCCGACATGCAGGCGGACCTGGCGACCCAGGCGCAACTGGTGCTGGACAATTCTGCCGCGGCGATCA
>DASPNQ010000013.1:0-25764 GCA_035626435.1 Vicinamibacterales bacterium | reverse complement strand
GCCGGACATCACCATCGTTGGCGTAGTCGACGACGTCAGGCAGGATGCGCTCGACAGCGCTCCCCAGCCGGAGATCTACATCGCGTTTGCCCAGCTCTCGAAATTCTTCCTGCCGCAGATGTTCGTCGTTCTGCGTACGGTCGACGATCCCGCCAGCCATATCGAGGCGCTGCGTACGGCGCTGCGCGAGGAAGATCCGGCGCTGGCCCTCGATACGGTTATGACGATGGACCAGCGGGTCGGACTGTCGCTATCCCGCCCGCGGCTGTATGCGGTGTTGTTCTTCGGATTCGCGATGCTCGCGACCATCATCGCCGCGACCGGGCTGTTCGGCGTGCTCTCACATTCTGTGTCGCAACGGCAACGCGAGCTTGCTGTCCGCAGCGCGCTTGGCGCCAGCCGCGGCGATGTCATCGCCGTCGCGCTGAAGCAGATGGCGATTGCGACCGTGGCCGGACTTGCCGTCGGCATCGGCGTTGCGGTCGCAGCATCAACCAGGTTGGCGCCGCTGCTGTTTGGGGTTTCGCCGCGCGATGCGCTCAGTTTCGGAGTGGCGCCGCTCGTCCTGCTGCTGGTGGCGGTGGTGGCATGCCTGGTTCCGGCGCGGCGGGTGGCGCAGACGGATCCAGTCCAGGTCCTCAGAGAAATTTAAGAATGCGCTCCACACACCACATCGGAGTTACCTGCCAAGCACGGCGCGCCGCCAGGTCTCGACCAGATTGCGATCGGGTCCGCCAAGCTTCTGGTGGCGTTCGACGTAACTCTTGAAGCGCTGTTGGTTGTCGGGGCTCAGGCTCTTGTCCTGCTGGAACATCTTGTAGAGCACTTGAATCGCCACGAACAACAACGGTTGATCGTCGATGCTGGTGTTATCGAGTTGATCCTTCAGCTTCGGCAGCGCGCCGCTGTAATCGCCGACCATCGCCAGCGCGATTGCCTCGCGCCGTAAGCGCTCGTTGTCGTTGAACCATGCGGACGGCGCTTCTTCAAGGACGTCGAGTGCCTGACGCGCGTCGCCGGTGCGCAGCAGCGCATCGACCAGAGCAGGGTAGACCGCCG
Source organism: Vicinamibacterales bacterium (assembly GCA_035626435.1). Classification (GTDB taxonomy): domain Bacteria; phylum Acidobacteriota; class Vicinamibacteria; order Vicinamibacterales; family UBA2999; genus 12-FULL-67-14b. Next base: position 24,705 of record DASPNQ010000013.1, on the reverse strand, counting down.
CCGGATTTTCGCTGAGCAGCGCCATCTGCCACGCGCCGATCGCTTCACGATCGCGTCCGCTGGCCGCGTGCGTGGCGCCGAGGTAAAAGGCGGCGCCCAGGAAATCGGATGCGCCTTTGAGCGTCTGCTGAAACCAGGCGGCTGCCTGTGCCATCTCGCCTTTGCTCATCGCGCTCAAGCCACGCAGGAACGTCAGGTTCAGTTCGTCCTCGGGCGTCGCGCCGCGATCGGCCGGGGCCTCGTAGGTTCCGGCTTTCGCCTTCTCGATCAGCGCGTCCACGGCCGGCGAGGGCTGGTGGATGTCCGCCAACCCGTCGAGAAACGGGTGTACGACCTCGGGCAGCAGGACGGTGCGAACCGAGAAGCGCGGTACGGGTGCGAGGATCCGCGACGGCGCGACCGGCGCCGGGGGCGCGTCGGGATCGAGGGGCACGCCGAGATCGGGCGCCTCCGTCGTGTTGGCCGCGCTCGGCGCCAGCAGGAATGCCCGCGTCATCCGCGTTTCCGGTTGTCCGGGCGGCGCAATCACCGCGCGCGCGATGTATTCGCCCGGCGGCAACACGCCGAGGCGCATCGTCGCGGCAAACGCGCGCGCATCGCCGCGTGGCGCGGATCTCGCTTCGACGTTGATCAGCGGATTGCCGTTTTCGGCATCCGACACCTGCAGCGTCACTTTCGTCTTGCCGAGGATCGCTTCGTTGCCGTTCATCTCGAGCATCGCGGTGACCGTTTCGCTGTCGATGATGTTGGTCGGCCGCGGCCGCGGCATCTCGCCGGGTGACGGTGGTTGCGGCACCAGGATCAAGTCGCCGGCGTTGATGTTGCCGCCAAGCCGCGTCAGTCTGGCATTGAGCGAATGATGGACGCTGCCACCGCGGCCGGTATCGTCGACCACGCCGAGGCGTAACGTATATTCGCCGGGGTCGAGCGCCACCGATGTCAAGACGAGTCGCGGCGATTCGGCGCCTTTGCTCGCCGGTTCTAGCGTCGACATGCCGCCGCGGTTGAATACGACCTTGTCGTTCTTGTCGAGAATGACCACCCCGACCGGCCACTCCGCCGCGCTTGCTGCAGGTTCGCCGACTTCGGCGCTAATCACCATCCGCACTTTCGAGGTTCCCGAATCGATCGCGTTGTAGCTCACCACGCGGATCGGCAGGGTGCGAACCGGCAGCGGCGAGTTCAATACCTCGCCGAGCTGCTGCATCGGCGTCATATCGGCGGCAGTCGTAGTCGCGGCGGGGATGACGAACGTCGGCCTCGATCGTACCGTCAAGCCGCGCGGCCGCACGTCGACCCTGATGCGCCGCTCGCGGCCCGTGCGATCGGCTTCGGTCGGCTCGAATCCGAGGAGGTAGTATCCGGACAGCTCGCGACCGAGTCGATCGAACTGAATGGCACCGTCGCCATTGACGACGCTCATCGAGCCGCGGGTCTGACCCGCGACCTGCTCCAGCCCTTCGGCCATCAGCCCGTCATCGAAAAAGCGTGTCATGCCGGTCTGCGGCGACTTCGCTTCGACGTCGAAGAAACTCTGGGCCGGCCGGATCACGTGGATGGTCGCGCGCGCCTCCGCCGCGAGTCGGCCGAGGGCGGCCATGTTCTGGCGATCGCGGGCGACGAACATCCCCTCGGAGATCAGCACCAGGTTCACCGGCGTTTTCAGCTGTGCCAGGTTGCGCAGCAGCGATTCGAGTGCGCTCAGCGTGACGCGGGAGCGCGAGCTGGCTTCGAGGATCATCGAGCGCGCGTCCGATTCGAGCTGGTTCTGGCAGGCCTCGAGGTCGGCGCCGGTCATGCCGCTGCACTCGCGGGCGACGGCTTCCATGAAGGTCGAGACGTCGCCGCTTTCAAGCGCCCAGGCTTCGCTGATGTTGATGTGCATCATGCCGACGCGCGTGCCGGCCGCGCCGTTGACGCGCATCAGGCCGTCGCTGATGCGCTGGCGATCCGCGGTGAACTCGACGTTGCCGAAGCCGCTCGGCAACCGCGCCAGGCCGACCAGATCGCCGGGCGCAAGACGGCTGAACAGCTGCTGGGCGGTGCGAAGAATGGCGCGATTCGCGCCGACACGAAGGCTCTGCTCGTCAACGACGAACAACAGCAAGCGGCCGGTGGTCGCGCTTTCGTTCGACGAGTAGACGGACTCGCGCGGCGTCGCCGGGCTGGCATTGGCCGGAATCGTCGAAATGTATTGGACCGACGCCAGCTTGCGCGGTTGCCCATTCACTTCGAGCGTAAAGTCGGATTCCGTCAGCGTTGGCACCGGCTTCGCGTCTCGATCGACGACGTTGACGTCGACGAGGACGAGTTCCGTGCGCGTCTCAAACGCCGGCCGCGGGAGCTGCGGCGTTTGGGTCTGAGCGCCTAGCGTCAGCGTACCCGAGACGATCGCGAGCGTGGCGGCGAACGTAACGGCGGGGCATCGAGCGCGGTACGGGGTTGACGGTGGAGCGTTGAATGTCATTGGTTACGATCCGGGTGCGCGATAGCCTTGGCGCGCACGCACGCTGTAATTGGTGCCGGGGATTTCCAGTTTGAGTTCACGCCAGGAGCCGTTGCGCGCGGTGTTCTTCGACTCATACCCGAGGATGTACTGGTTGGACAGCTCCTCGAGAATTTGCGCGAACGGCTCGTCGAGCTGATCGCTCCGCTCGACGAACAGCGCCCGGCCGCCGCTGAGCTCGACGAGCTTTTCGATCCCCGATTTGAGCTGCGCTTCTTTGACGCCTCGGCCCAGCGCCACCATGAACAACGTTGCGTCGTTGGCGCGCACCGCCTGCTCGACCGCGTGAATCGTCGCATGGCTCGTGCGGTCGTCGCCGTCGCTGAACACGACGAGCACGCGCCGGCCCGGCTGCCGCGACAGCTGCTGTACGCCGCGGATAATCACGTCGTACAGGGCGGTTCCGCCCCACGCGGTCAGGCGGTCGATGGCGCGCGTGCGCTGCGCCGGATTTGTTTCGCGTCTCGTCAACGTGAACATGTTGTCGTTGAAGGCGGCCACCGTGACCTGGTCCTTTGGCCCCAGCGCCGCCAGGAATTTTTTCACCGAGTTCTTCAACTGCGGCATCGCCAGCGTCATGCTCTCGCTGACGTCGATCGCGATGACGATCTCGAGCGGTGAGCCTTCCGCCGAAAAATGCCCGATCGTTTGCGGGACGTTGTCTTCGAGCAGTCTGAATTGTGACTGCTGAAGCCCTGATACGAACCGGCCGTTGGCCGTAACCACGGCAGTCAGTTGCACCACGTCGACCGAAACCTTTTCCGCCTGGTCGAGGCCCTTGGTACGCAGGCTGTTGACGATGCGGCCACCGCCGATCAGGTTGGCCACCACGCGGAACACATGCGGCCGCACTTCGGCGCCCGCATCCCACTCGCATTCGGCATTGATCGGATCGAGGACGTTGCACACCTGCTTGCCATCCGCGAAGAACAGGACCTGTGCCACCCGCGTCGCCAGCATCTGCGGCAGGATCTCGGCTTTCAACCGGGTCGTCCCGCTGATGTAACTGTCGGCTTCCGGCGACACGATCCGAATCGCCAGCTGCGGGGCCTGCGGTTCCCGTGCAGTCAGCGCGATCGAGGCGAGTACGACAAATACGCCAATACTTTTCATAAACAGCAACAACAACTTCATGTTGGTGCCTGACACCAACCATTGCCTGTCACGGTTGGTGTCAGGCACCAAACGTGACTAGTGCGGGCGGAGGGGGCCGTTGCCGGCGAGCGCCGCCACGTAATCTTCTACCCGGGCCGGCGAAAGCGCCAGCGCTTGTCGGGCCATCGAGGGCCAGTCGTCGGGGAACCGGGATTCGACGTCATGCCAGTAATCCTGGACCGCGTACATCAGCAGGCCCGGTACCAGCTGAGCCGGGAGTCTGAGGCGCGCAGTTTCCTGCGCAAGCCGCAAGACGAGATCCGGGGTCTGCGTCGCGATTAACCCACCATCTGAACGGCCTGCGAAATGCTCCCAGCTCGCCGGGCGCGGCATGGCGAGGCGCGCGCGACTGTGCAACGCCTCGGCGTACACGCCCCAGCGATCAAGCGTGGCTTGCGGAAGGTCGGGTTGACCAAGCCACAGCAGGTCACGCAGACCAAACAGCGATGTCACGCGATCAGGAGTGCGCGTCAGCGTCCATGCAAGGGTCTCGCGTACCGGCGCCGTCAGATGTACTTCGGCGGCGATCGCCATGAGCGCGTCCAGATTCGTGGCGGCCCTGTTCAGTCGCTCGCGCCCGCGTTCAATCGCGGCGACGATGCGATCGCGATCGGCATCGGTCAGGTCGCGCGGGTTGAGCACCAGTGCCGTACGAGCGAAGTTGAGTTGATCGTTGAGGTTGATGGTCGGCGCCAACGGCATTTCGTTGTCGACAAGGCGCCGCAGCGCGAGCCGCGCCAACGCGATATCGAGGCCGAGCAGCGATCCTTCGATGTGCCATGGGCTGCCAGCGCCGACTTGTTCACGCGGGGGAGCCCACGCCAATGACTCACGGCGTAATCCTGCCGGTCCGACCAGACCGAAATCGTGCCGCTGCGCGATGTCCTGGCCGAGGAGCGCCGGGCCCTCGGGATCGCCCAGCGCGGGGGTATAAATCAGCGCCAGCAGCGCACTCGAAATCTTTTCGGCGTCGCCGGACGCCACAGCGGCGTCCAGACCGGGAGACTCGATCTGCTCGCGGATTCGCTTCAGACGCGCATGCTCGGCGGCAAACCAATCGACGCGGTACTCCAAATCCTCCCACCGCGTGACGGGCGCTTCCGAATCCGACGGCGCGCCGGCCAACGCCTGCAGCAAGCGCGATTCATACGCGGTTGCCGAACCGGTCCATCGATCCGGCTGCAGCAACGGCGGCAGCGCATCCATCATGGTCGACAACATCCATCGCGTGATGGCCTGCGCGGGACGGGTTTCGCGCCGGGCGTCGGTCCCGGGGATGACGACGTCACTGAGGGACAGCAGCATGCGCTCGGCCGTCGACACATCGATCGCGCCGCTCAACCGCGCACGTTCCAGCACCGCAAGCGCCGCCTGAAAGGCGATCACCGCATGCCGCTCGTCGCGGCCGGACAGCTGATCGTGAAGCTGACGCGCGGATTCAACGACTCGCGCATACACGCGCGGCGCGGTCACATCCATACGATCGAGCGTGATCAGGACGGCCTTGTATCGCCGGAAGCCGCTCAACGCGATCAGCGCGTCCGTCCACTCGTCGTCGCGCAGGGCCGGAAACACGCCTTGCGCGAAGCGGATCATCTCGAAGCGATCGCGACGTTCCTTGGCAGTGGCGCTGGTCACCTGCTGCGTGAGCCAGGAGAGGGTTGCCGCCGCATCGCCGCCGCGCCGCTGCGCGGCGGCAGACTTGCGATCGTATTCGACCCGTGAAAACAGTGCTTCCCACAACCACTGTTGCGACGGCGCCGCGACCGCTCCGTGCTCGATGGCGATCTGCGAGGACACCATCCACGGGTCATGGACGCCGCGCAGGAATGGATGCTCTTCCAGATGCCAGTTGGAATCGGCGGATCGGAACGCGGCATACCAACCGCGCGCGTTTTCGATCTGAGTGGCGACGGCTGCCGGCCCGAACACCATCGCGGCACGTTCCGGCGTCATCGAACCAACGGCATCGAAAAACCACGCGAGCCGGCCCCCGTCACGTGTCAGCAACGCCCGCACGAAATCGGCGGGGCGCGTCACCTTTTCCGCGGCCAGCGCTTCCCAGACAGGTTCGGCGGCGGCACCGCCGGGCACAATCACGCGATCGCGCTCGATGTTCAGCGACCGCGCCGAGGTCCAGAAGGCAGCTGGCGCCGTTCGGACGATCCATCGCAACAGACCGCGATCGCGTTCAAGAAAGGCGCGCGTCGAGGGCGTCGTCGACATCGCGCCGGCGCACACCAGCATCGCCGATCGATTCGAGATCAAGGCGCTGAACAGATCGCCCTTGTCCGGCACCTGCAACACATCGCGCCAGTGGTCCGCGGTCAGCGGTACAGCAATCGTGACCGGCTGGATGTTCGCGTCTTGCGGTGGCTGGCCTGGCTGCCCCAGCAGGCTGACGAAATTTCGGACAGCCGTAGCCCGAGCGAGAGCGGTGGAGCTTTGCGTGAACAGCTCACGTGCGAGCAGGGCAATGGCGTGGCCGCGTTCTTCGGGCAGCAATCCCAGCATCTCGAACGTCGCGGTACCGCCGGCGACTGGCAAGTCAAAAAAACCTGTGACGGGCGCCCGGTCATCGGAGACCAGCAGAAGCGCCAGCGTCGCAATCAAGACACGGCTCAAGGGCCCAACTTATAGCTTTAAACCAATTCGTATTCCAGCCCGTCCAATGCGACATGCCTACCGAAAATATCCGACAGGACGTGCGACTCGCGTTTCGCGGTCTGCTGCGCGCGCCCGCCTTTGCCATCATTACGATTCTCACCCTTGCGCTGGGAATCGGCGCCAATACCGCGATTTTTTCGATCGTCAATGGCGTCATCCTGCGGCCGCTCGGCTACCCGCAACCCGAGCAGCTGATGTATTTGACGACGCAGTTCACGGCCTTCGGCTTTGATCAGTTTTGGGTATCGCCGCCTGAGTATTTCGAATTCAGAGAACTCAACCAGTCGTTCTCATCCGTCGGTGCCTACACCACCGGCGAAGCGAACCTGTCGGCTGGCGATCGGCCAATGCGGGTTCGCACGGCGTCTGTCGATGCTGAATTGCTGCAGGCGCTCGGCGTGCAACCAGTGGCGGGGCGCCTGTTCGCAAAAGGCGAGACCGATCTCGTGCCGCCGCCGAACCCCACGGGGCCCGTGCCACCGCCGGCGATCTGCATCCTGTCGTACGAACTGTGGCAAACCGCCTTCGGCGGCCAGCCGAACATCGTCGGCCAGATGGTGGAGATCAATGGATTCCGGCGCGAGGTGATCGGCGTGATGCCACCGGGCGCCGACGTGATGGACAACCGCACCGAGATGTGGCTGCCGATCGCGCTCAATCCGAACAACCGGCAGAACCGTGGCAGCCACTTCCTGTATCTGGTCGGACGATTGAAAGACGGCGTGACGCCCGAGATGGCGAAAGCCGAGTTGAACTCGCTGATCGCGTCATGGGGCGAACGCACGGGCCAGAAGAACCACGTGTTCCAGCCGCTGCCGAAGACCGCCGAAGAGCGCAAGACCAACAGCGGCCACATTCTGCAGATGCACCCGGTTCAGGAACAGATCGTGGGCGGTGCGAGCCGCGCGATCTGGGTGCTGCAGGCTGCGGTCGCGTTCGTGCTGCTGATTGCGTGCGCGAACCTGGCTAACCTGCTGCTGGCGCGCGCCGAAACGCGTCACCGGGAGTTCGCGGTGCGCACCGCGCTTGGTGCGGGGCGCGGCCGGCTGGTTCGTCAGTTCATGACGGAGGGCATCCTGTTGTCGATCGCCGGCGGTGCGCTTGGCTTGATCCTGGCGCGAGTCGGCGTGCAGGCGTTGATCCGCGGCTATCCCACGAGCCTGCCCCGCACAGCCGAAGTCGCCGTTGATCCGCTCGTACTGATCTTCACGCTCGGCGTGTCCGTGCTCACCGGCGTGGTGTTCGGTCTCGCTCCGTTGATGCACACGCGCGTCAAGATGCTGGCGGCGTCGTTGAAGGAAGGCGGTGCGAAGGGCGCCACCGGAGCCGCGCGTCATCACATTCGCCGAGGCCTGGTTATGGTCGAAGTCGCGCTTGCCGTCATGCTGGTGATCGGCGCCGGCCTGTTGATTCGCACCGTTTATAACCTCTCGGCCATCGACGCCGGCTTCGAGCGGTCGCGCCTGGTGACGTTCCAGATGCAGCTGCCGACCGTCAACTATCCGCAACCGGCGCAGCGTGCGGCGTTTTATCAGCGCCTGCTCGAGAAGCTGCGCGGCGTCGCCGGCGTCCAAGGCGCGAGCGCCATGTCCGGCCTGCCGCCGAACCGCCCGTTGAATGCGAACGACACAGACATCGGCAATTACACGGCGCCGCCCGAGGGACCGTTCGAGAACGTCGACTACTACCAGTCGGTGATGACGGACTACTTCGAGACGATGGGGATCCCGATCGTGAAAGGACGATCGTTTCAGCCAAGCGACGTCGCCTCGGGTCCGGTGGTGATCGTCAACGAGACGCTGGTCAACACGTTCTGGAAAGATCGCGACCCGATCGGCCAGACGTTGAAACCCGGACTGGCACCATTCGCGCAGGTGCCGGATTTCCGCGTGATCGGCGTGGCAAAGGACGTCAAGCAGGGCGGCGTCGACAAAAAGACGGGCACCGAGCTGTACGTGTTGATCGATCAAACGGCGGTGGCGCCGCCACCCATCAACAACGCGCCGACCACCTTGAACATCGTGCTGCGTACGACGCTGCCAGCCGCGAGCCTGCGCCCCACCATCGAAGGCATCGTGCGCGAAGCGGATCGAACGGTGCCGATCGTGCGGTTGCGGGACATGAACGGCGTGTTCGAAGAATCGATTCGCCGGCCGCGGTTGCTCGCCCAGTTGCTTGGCGGGTTCGCCGCACTTGCCCTGTTGCTCGCCGCGATCGGCACCTACGGCGTCCTGTCCTACATGGTCGCGGAGCGACGGCGCGAAATCGGCATCCGCATGGCATTGGGCGCCGATCAGGGCAACGTGCTGTCCGAGGTGATGAAGCAGGGATTGACGCTGACCACCATCGGCATCGTTGCCGGTCTCGCCGGCGCCTTCGGGTTGAATCGACTCATCGCGTCACTGCTGTTCGGCGTGCAGCCCACGGACGTCCCGACGATGGTCGGAGTGGTGGCGACGATTACGCTGGTCGCAGCCGTGGCCTGCTGGCTGCCGGCCTGGCGCGCCTCGCGAGTCGATCCCAACGTCGTGCTTCGCGACGATTAGCGCGTCGTCTCGATGAACCGACGCACGCAACTGAGCCGAGGCAGCGGGGTCGTTGGGCATGGTTCGCGGCGGTGCAGGTGAGCCGCGTAGTATCATCGCCCGCACAATGGATCGTCGTTCTGTTCTGAAATTGGGCGGCCTGGCGTCGCTCGGATTTGCGCTCGATGCATGCGCGCCGAAGGCCGCTTCGCGGGCGGTGGTCGCCGCGCGGCGACCCATGCTGCGGCTGCCGGTGGTCAATGTGGCGTGGGATCGCGTCATTCGCACGACGATCGGCCTGCGGCCGCACCGGCCGTCGGGATTCGTCCTGCGCGCCGAGAAGCTTGACGGCAAGACGCTGATACACAATTTCGGCCACGGCGGCGCGGGAATGTCGTTATCGTGGGGCACGGCGTCGATGGCGACCGATCTCGCGCTGCCGCATACCGAGCGGAAAGCCGCGGTGCTTGGGTCCGGCGTCGCCGGGTTGACGGCGGCGCGCGAGCTGCAACGTCACGGTTTCGAGGTGACGATTTACGCCGCGACGGTGCCGCCCGACACCACCTCCAACATGTCGCTGGCTGGCTTCACGCCGACCTCGGGTCTCGTCGAATTCAAGATGCGCACGCCGGAATGGGACGCGCAGTTCACGGATGCCGTCCGCATCGCGTATCGCCGACTGCAGCTGATGGCGGGATCGAGGTACGGCATCACCTGGATCAAGCAGTACGCGCCGACGGATAACGAACAGGCCGGCCGGGGGACCAATGCGTTACTCCCGTCGGACGTCCAGGGCAGCCGCGTCATCCTGCAACCCGGCGAACATCCCTTTCCAACGAAGTACGCAATCGAGCGGGACGAGATGCGCATCGAGCCGTCGATCTACCTCGATGCGTTGATGGAGGATTTTCTCGACTGGGGTGGCAGGGTCGTGATCCGCAAGTTCGAGACGCCACGGGACGTCGCGGCGCTGCCCGAAAACGTCATCGTCAATTGCACGGGCCTGGGCGCAAAGGCGTTGTTCAACGACGCGGAGCTGACGCCGTTGAAGGGGCAGTTGGTGGTGCTGATCCCGCAATCGGAAATCAATTACGGCACCACGGGCGGCGCGCGGACTCCCGCCACGCCCGAATCGGGATTCGTGCACATGATGCCGCGATCGGACGGCATCATTCTCGGCGGCACCTCGATTCGCGATAACTGGTCGCTCGAGGTCGAGGAGAAAGATCGCCAGCGCGTCGTCGAAGCGCACATCGAGTTGTTCGGCGCGATGCAGAAGGCCGTCCGGACTTAAGGGCGCCGGTCGACGCGGGTATGCGCACAGGTAAACGCCCACTGATCGGCGCGCTCGGCGATCAATCGATCGGTCGGACGATAGGCGTGCGACCCCTGGGTTTCGACGCGGATCAGGACCGGCCGTTCGCAACCCTGCGCGGCCTGTAGCGCCGCCGCGAACTTGAATGAGTGGCTCGGCACGACGCGGTCGTCGTGGTCGGCCGTCGTGATCAGCGTGGCGGGATAACACGTGCCCGGCCGCACGTTGTGCAGCGGCGAATATCGGAACAGCCAGTCGAACTGCTGCGGATCCGACGACGATCCATATTCCGTCGCCCACAGCCTGCCGCCCGTGAACCGGTCGTAGCGGAGCATATCCATCACGCCCACGGCGGGCAGGGCAACCGCAAACAGATCGGGCCGTTGTTCCATCACCGCGCCGACGAGCAGGCCGCCGTTCGAGCCGCCCATGATGGCGAGCCGCTCTGGCGATGTGTAACCTTCGTCGATCAAGCATTCGGCCACCGCAATGAAGTCGTCGAAGACATTCTGCTTGTGTTCGAGGCAACCGGCTTTGTGCCACCGCTCGCCGTACTCGGCGCCGCCGCGCAGGTTCACGCTCACGAACACTCCGCCGAGTTCCAGCCATGCCGGCACGTCCGAGCGATACGCGGGCAGGACGCTGATCGAAAACCCGCCATACCCATAAAGCATCGTCGGGTTGCGGCTGTCGAGGTCGAGATCCCGCCGGCAGGTGAGAAAGAACGGCACACGGGTTCCATCCTTCGACGTCGCGAACATCGCGCGTGTCTCGAACCGCGACGTCTCGATTGGCGATGCCGGCGCTTCGAACGCCAGTTCGTCGTGTGAGTGAAGATCGATTCGGTACACGGTTGACGGCGTCAGCGGAGAGCTGAAGTTGAACCACACCTCGAGCCCATCCGGCCGGGCATAGAGTCCGGATACCGCGCCGATCCCCGGTAACGCGATCTCCTCGGCGGCGCGTCCGTCAAGCGTAAACGTGCGGAGCCGGCTCTGCACGTGTTCGAGATACTGCACGATTACGCGGCCGCGCGCCACCGCCGCGTTCTCGATCGCGTGGGGCTGCTCGGCAACGACGACCGTCGCGAGAGCGATATCCGGCGAGTCGAGATCGATCGTAATGATCCGGCGGTTCGGGGCGTCCTTGTCGGATCGCAGGAACAGGCGCGTGTGCTCGTTGCCGATCGGCGTGAACTCGGCATCGAGCGTATCGACAATCGACATGACTGGCGCCGTGACCTGCGGGAGGGCAGCGTGCGCGAGGTCGATGAAGTGGAGCTGGTTGTTGTTGTCGGCCCCGCGATACGTGCGGATGAAGACGTAGTTGCCGTCATCGCTCACGGTCGCATTGACGATCCAGGCGGGATGATCCTGCCGCTGATAGATCAGGACGTCATCCGACTGCGGCGTGCCGAGGCGATGGTAATAGACCGCATGGCCGGTCAGCGCCGCTTCGAGCACTTTGTTCGCGGGCGGCTCCGGATACCGTGAATAGAAAAAGCCTTTCGAGTCATGCGTCCACGACAGGTCCGAGAACCGGACCCACGCGATGGTGTCGGCAAGGTCTTCGCCGGCCGCGATTGATCGAATCCGCACGGTCTCCCAATCGGCGCCGCCTGCCGCGGCCGCATACGCGAGCAAACGCGCATCGGGCGACGGCGCGTACTGCGCCAGCGAGGTGTTGCCGTCCGGCCACATCGCGTTGGGATCGAATACCACCACTGCCGGATCGACGATGGACGCCCGCATGTAGATCGGCGCCTGTCGCTGCAGGCCGCTGTTTTTCATGTAGAACAATCGGCCGTTCTGGATGATAGGCAGGCTGGTGCGCGGATAATCCCAGAGCTCGGTCAGCCGCCGCTCGAAGTGACGACGCAGCGGCAGCGTCTCGAGGTGCGCGAAGGTGACCGCGTTTTGCGCGGCCACCCACTCAGCGACTTCCGGTGAATCTAGATCTTCGAGCCAACGGTACGGATCGGCAACGGCCGTCGTGCCGTAGACGTCGACGACATCGCTCTTGCGCGTCTCCGGATAGCGCAACTACTTGGCGCGAGCGAGATCGACGACAGCGTCCCAGCTGAAACGGACGAAGCGGTAAAGCTCGCTTTCCGAGATGCGTTCCTGGTCGCTGTGTGCGCCGAAGCCTTTCGGGCCATCCTCGCTGTCGACCGCCGGTCCGATGCCGTAGCACTGCATCCCCTTGCGGCGCAGGAACGCCATATCCGTCGCGCCGGTGCTCATCGTCGGCAAGGTGACCGCCTTGTAGTGCTTGGTGATGTTGGCCTCGAGCGCCTTGAACGCTTCGGAATCGAGCTTCGCGACCGGGGTCGACGGCCGCGAATCCCGCGCGCCGTAGCTCACGTCAACCTGAGGATCGTTGACGACCTGCTTGACGAGCTCGAGGAACTTTGCGGGGTCCTCGTCGGGGGCGAGGCGGGTGTCGATGGTCGCGGTGCCTTCGGACGGGATCACGTTGGTCCGATAGCCTCCGGTGATGATCGTTGGGGACAGCGACGTGCGCAGCATCGACCAGTGGCGCGGCTCGTTCTTGCGCATGTAGTCATCTGCCGGACCGGACACCTTCGGGTCAGGGCTGAGCAGGGCCTGATAACGCTTGGCTTCCTCAGGCGACGACACCGACGCGAGCCGCTTGAAATAGGCGGCAGTCGTTTCGTTCAGGCGCATCGGCGGCGTCCACGCAGCAATCTTGCCGACGGCGGAACTCAAATGCGCGAGCGCGTTCGTCTCGAGCGGTACCGAACCGTGGCCGGCCACACCCTTCGCCGTCACGGTAATCGCGCGGGGGATCTTTTCCACCGTCTGCACCGAGGCAAACTTGACCTGGCCGCCGGTCTTCGTAACGCTGCCGCCTTCGGCGTAGCAGAACTCCGCGTCGATCGCGTCGTAATGCTCGTTGGCGACGAACTGAATGCCCAGGCTCGACGAGCCTTCCTCACCGGCCTCCCATAGTGCGATCACGTCGCGGTCGAGCGCCACGTTCAGCCGCTTGAGCGTCAGCATGATCATCAGGTTGGCGACGACGTTGTCCTTGTCGTCGACGGTGCCGCGGCCGTAGATGTAGCCGCCGTCGCGCACCGCCGAGAACGGCGGGTGCGTCCACTTCTTCGGATCGACGTTGACGGTGTCGGTGTGTCCCATCAGCAGCAACGGGCGCTGTTTGCCGGTCCCCTTCAGCCGCGCAACAATATTCGGGCGGTTCGGCTCCTTCGAAAACACCTGCACTGCAATGCCCTCGGCCTCCAGCACCTGCTTGAGATAATCGGCGACCGGCTTCTCGCCGCCCGGCGGATCCGTGGTGTCCATCTTGACGATGGCCTCGAAATGCTTGAGGGTCTCCGCCTCGATCGCGGTCCAATTCGGTTGTGGCGCGCCCTGCGCCGCCACCGACACGGATGCGGCGACCACTCCAAGCAACAGGAATGACTTGTTCATAGCCGGTTAGCCTACCTCACAACGCCGCGCCGTGCCCTGACGCGGTAGGACGGATTCGTGACCTTGACGCGGATGGTGTGAAACCGGCCGTCGCCGCGCGCGATCGGCGTGTAACCGATCACGTACTGGTGATTCAACTCCTCGGCGATGCGTTCGGTGGCGGGTCCGAGCTCGTCCGCGCTGGCGATGATTTCGGTGTAGCCGCCGCCCTGGCTGGTGAGCTCGTTCAATGTGAAGGGATTGATCCGCGTCGAGTTGCGCGCATCGATCGAGTTGATGCCGATGGCGTACAAAAACACGTCGCTGCGAACGAGCTTTTGCTTGAGGGCGGTCGGCGTGGTATCGCTGGCAGTGTCGGCGCCGTCGGAGACGAGCAGGATCGCGGCGCGCGGATGCTGCCGAGATTCGAACAACGGCAGTGCGGCATCAATGGCGTCGTACAGTGCGGTGCCGCCGGATGGCGTGATGGCGTCGAGGCGGGCCCGCATCCCTGACTTTTCGGTCGTCCATGGGCCGAACAGCCGCGTCTCGTGATTGAACCCCAACAGCGACGCCTCATCGTCGTTCGCCAGCAGGGTATCGAGAAAATGCGCGAGGGCGCCGCGGGCGTCGCGCATCCGCTGGCCGCGCATGCTGTCACTGACGTCGAGCGCCAACGACACGCTGACGGGGACGCGAGCCTTGGTGAACTGCGTGATCGGCTGAGCGACGCCGTCCTCTTCGATGATGAAATCCGGCTGTTCGAGATCCTTGACCAGGCGCCCTTCGGTATCGCGGACGGTGACGGCGGTCGTCACCAGCTCGGAGGCCGCACGAAACGTGTCGCGGCCGCGCACATCGACGGGCCGCTGGCCCGCAAGCGGCGCCACCGCGAGCGCGATCAGCAGGACGATGCTAGTGCGCAAAGTTGTAGAGGGCGCTGCGTGTCCGGATGAACAGTTCGCCGTCGGCCGGGACCGGCGTGGCGAACACCTCGTCATCGAGCGTGTTCACCTGTAACACTTCCCAGTTGCCCGTCGCGGTCACCACCGAAACCGTGCCGTCCTGGCTGACCAGCCAGACCTTGCCGTCGGCACCGATCGGCGATGCGAAGTACTTGTCGATCGCGCCTTTGAGGCGGCCCTGTTTGATGACGGTGCCGGTGGCGGGATCGAATGAAATCAGGATGCCGCTGTCGTTCACCATGAAGAGCACGCCCTGATACAGCACCGTCGACGGCACCTGCGGCACGGGTCGTAGGTATTTCCACTTCACGGCGGTCGCGGTCATGTCTCCGGAGCCGCCCAGTTTGATCGCAATCAACCCGTTCTCGGCGGCCAGCATCGATCGAAAGATCTCCCAATCCTTCGCGTCGAGCTTGCCGTCACGGTTACCGTCGAACGCATCGAAGCCGGCTTCGGGCTTGAGCATCCGCTCCATCCGATCGGCCGGGGTGTGCGCCGCCATCTCGTCGCGGCCAATCAGCCCGTCGCGGTTCTTGTCGAGCCGTCCCAGGCCTTCCTTGAAGTCGACCGTCGGGATCTGCGTCCCGGCCTGGTTTTGTCCGAATCCCCAACCATTGATGTAAATGGTGTCGTCGTCGATGCTTGCGACCGATTTCATCTCGCACGCGAGGCCGCGGACGTACCACAACTGCTTGCCGTTTTCGATCGAGTAGGCGGTCAGCTGAAAGGATTCGGGCACGAGGATCTGCGCCGGTCCGCCGTTTTTCGGACGCCAGATGGTCGGCGTCGAGTAACCGGAGATCACGTGCGGTCGATGAACGCGCCATCGCTCTTTGCCGGTACGCGCGTCGACGGCGAGCAGATACGCCGTCAGATCCTGATCAACCGGGAGGATCAGCAAGCCGTCCTCGAGGATGGGCGAGGCGCCGAACCCATAGAACATCGTGAAGGGTCCGAGCGGCAGTTTCCACCGCTCCTTGCCGTCTGCGGTGTAACTGATCAGGCCGAAATCCTGGAAGAACGCATAGACGTTCGCGCCGTCGGTGACAGGACTTGGCGACGCCGGACCGTTGACGTTTTCCCGCCGGCCCGCTTGGGTGCGCGGCACTTCGTGCTTCCACAGCGGTGTGCCGGTCTTCCGATCGAGCGCCATTACGAACAGCTTGTATGCGTCTTTGTCGCCCTCATAGGCAGTGAGAAAGATGCGCGAATCGGTGAACACGGGGGAGGAATGCCCCGGCGGGAGCGGTGTTTTCCACTTGACGCGTTTCTGCGGTCCGAATTCGACCGGCAGGTTCGTCGCGCTCGAGACGCCGGTGCCATTCGGGCCACGGAAGCGCGACCAATTCTCGGCCGCGGCGACCACAACGGTAGACGAATTCGCGGCGATTCCCGCGAAGCACATCACCATCGCGGTCATCAATATACGTGTCGCCATGGCGGCGATCTTAACTTAAGCCCTTAGAATCTACTCATTGAAGCCGGCGCATTATTCGCTCGCCGAAGCGATTGCGGTATTCGTCACGGGCTGGCTGGCACTGGCGGCAATCAGCGGATACCTCGTCGACGCCGCCGGTTTCGGCGTGCAGCCCTGGTTGGCCGCCGCGATCGCGACGGTGGTCGCCGTCGCCGGCATGTTGACGGCGCGCGTCGAGCGATCCGTTCCGGAGCTCGCGGCGTGGGCGGGCGTCGTCGGATTCGGAATCGCGGTCGCCGCGCGGCTCGCGTGGCCGTCGCTGCTGCCTCCCGGACGCGGCCCGGATCTCACTCACCACCTGCTCCTCGTCGACTACATCGAACGGCACGGCTCGCTGGTTCACGATCGCTCGCTCGACGGATCGATGGGGGAGATGGCGCATTACACGCCCGGCTCGCACTTGTTAGCGGTGATGAGCGGACGGTGGTTCGGCTCTGATGGCTTGCACGCGTTCTTCCCATTGACCGCCCTTGCGGCAGCGTTGACAGCGGGATTCGTCTTCCTCATCGCGCGACGCCATCAACTCCCCGTTCCGTACGCGGTGGTCGCGGCCATCCTGTTACTGCTGCCGTCGCAATATTTCCTTGGTGCATTCACGCACGATGCGTTTCTCGCGCAGACCGTCTCGACGCTGTTCGCCGTGACAATGTGGTGGGCGATGATCGTATGGGACGGTGAGAGCAGGGCAGTCGAGGAGCGCAGTACGGGACGAGTGCCGACCATCGTCATCGCCGTGATGTTGGTCGCGACGTTTCTGACTTGGCCGATCTGGATGGGGCCGCCGTTACTGGTGTTCCTGATCCTCGCCCTTGGTCGGCTGCCGCGCCGTGATCGCTGGCAACCTCTCGCGATAGTGCTGGTGCCATTCGCATTGGTTGCGTTCTATCACGCGATCGGGCGATGGCAATGGTTGGTGATCGTGCGCGCAAGCGGTGCCGTCTTGAGTCCGTCCGTCGACAGTCTGGGCTGGTTATTGCCTGCTCTCGCCTTGCTCGGTGTCGCGGTTCATGCCAGCGATCCGCGCCGACGCGTGTCGACGATGTTGATAATTGGCGTGGCGCTACAGACGCTGGCGCTGTACACCGTCGCCACGATCCAGGGCGCGGACACACCGTATATGGCGTTCAAGATGTTCTACCTGGTGATCTATCCGCTCGCCGTCTTCGCGGCGATTGCGATCGCGCGCGCGGCGCGGCAGTCAGAGACCGCCGGGTGGCTGGCGGCGGCAGTGCTGCTGATCGCCGTTGCGCAACCGGCGTTGAGCACGCCGCGCCCGGTGCCAGTGGTCGACACGGATCTCCATGCCGCGGGCAGGTGGCTGCGGGCCAACCTCGACGCCGCGTGCGCGGATTATCTCGTCGCCGATCCGGAGACGGCGTACTGGCTGCATCTGGCCGTGCTCGGCAATCCGCGGGTCCCGGAGCGCATGAAGGAAATCGATACCTACGACCCGCGGGCGGCGATTGGCCGCTGGATCACGACCGAAGGCCGGAACTACGCGATCGCTGACCTGCGTTTACTGCCGGATGAAGTGCGAACGCGTGTCGAAGTGAAAATGCAGGCCGGTGACGCCGCAGTAATCGCGCGGCCGGATGCTACAATCAAGGGTTGTGATTAGCGTCGAAAACGTCTCCATGCGCTTCGGTTCGAAAGTTCTTTTCGACGAAGTCACCACTACTTTTTACAGCGGCCGACGCTACGGTTTGACCGGTCCCAACGGTGCCGGCAAGTCGACCTTCATGAAGCTGTTGACCGGCGACACCCAGCCTCAGAAGGGCGCGGTCGTCCGGCCGAAGAAGCTCGGCGTCCTGCGACAGGATCAGTTTGCCTTCGACAAGTTCCGGGTGATCGACACCGTGATCATGGGCAACGCACGCTTATGGAGCGCGCTCGAAGAGCGCGAGTTCCTGTATGCGAAGCCCGACATGACCGAAGCCGACGGCATGCGCCTCGGCGAGCTGGAAGGCATCGTCGGCGAGGAAGACGGTTACGAAGCCGAGAGCAACGCCGCGATTCTGCTGCAGGGGCTGGATATTCCCGACGAACTCCATCATCGCGTGATGGGTGAGCTGCAAGGCGGGCAGAAGGTGCGGGTCCTGCTGGCGCAGGCGCTGTTCGGCCATCCCGAGGCGCTGCTGCTTGACGAGCCCACCAACCACCTCGACCTCGATTCGATCCACTGGCTCCGCGACTTCCTGGTTCGCTACGACGGAACCCTGGTGGTGATCTCGCACGATCGCCATTTCCTGAACGCGGTCTGCACGCACATCGCCGACATCGATTACCAGACGATCATCACCTACACCGGTGGTTACGACGACATGGTGCTCGCCAAGACGCAGATTCGAGCGCGTCTTGAATCGCAGAACGAGCAGCGCGAAAAGAAAATCGCGCAGCTCAACGACTTCATCGCGCGGTTCTCGGCCGGCACCCGCTCCAGCCAGGTGCAGTCACGTAAGAAAGAGGTCGAGCGGCTGCAGACCACCGAGCTTGCGCGATCCAACATCCAGCGGCCGTACATCAAGTTCTCGATGAACCGTCCCTCCGGCCGCACCGCGCTGGAGTTCGAGAACCTGTCGAAGGCGCATGGCGCGCAGCAGATTTTCTCGAACTTCAGCGGCGTCATCAGCCGCGGGGAGAAGATCGTGCTGGTCGGCCGCAATGGCGCCGGCAAGACCACGATGCTCAAGGCGTTGTTGTCGGATGTGCCAGACCAGCCGGCATCGCCGTCCGATCTCGACTCGGGCAAACTGCGCTGGGGGCACGAAGTTTCGATCGGCTACTTCCCGCAGGATCACAATGGTCTGATCAAGAAGGGGATGACCGCTGTCGACTGGCTGCATCAGTTCGATCCGGATGCGTCCCGGCAGGACATCCACGGCCTGCTCGGCCAGATGCTGTTCAGCGGAGAAGAAGGCCTCAAACCGACGGAAGCCCTGTCGGGGGGCGAGACCGCGCGGCTGCTGTCTGCCGGATCATGCTGCAGAAGCCGAACGTGCTGATCCTCGACGAGCCGACGAACCATCTCGATCTCGAGTCCATCAACGCGTTGAACGTCGCGCTGCAGAAGTTCGAGGGCACCGTGCTGCTGGTGACGCACGACGAGGATCTGATCGACGAGGTCGGCACGCGCGTGTGGCACTTCGATCACGGACGGATCGAGGACTTCAAGGGCGCGTTCGAGGACTATCAGGCGTCGGTCGCCTGATCGGACTGCCGCAGATCAGCCGATTGGGCGGCGCTCAACCGACCGGCTGACACGCGATCTCGATACGGCGGTTCAGCGCGCGGCCAAGATCGGTATCGTTGTCGGCGATCGGCCTGGCCTTGCCGTAGCCTTTCGCGGAAACCTTTGCGGTAGGCACGCCGCGGGCGAACAACCACTCCGCCACGGCCCGCGCTCTCGCCTCCGACAACTGCTGGCGTTCGGCAACGCCCGATTCACCGACGTTGTCCATGTGTCCCTGGATTTCGACCGCCGGCGCGCTGCTCGCCTTTAACAAGCTTGCGAGTTTTTCGAGCGTCGGTGTCGATTCGAAGACTCGCAATGCCGGTCGATTCAGTTCGAAGTGCAGGCTGTGGATCGGGACGCGGCAGCCCTTGGCCAACGCGCCCGCCCAATCCTCTGCGCCGACGTCGGCAAAATTGATCTCGTAGGCTCCGTCGGGCGCGCGCGAAATACGGGCGTAGATGTTGCGCCCGTTGTTCATGTATTGCGCGCCGACATTGACGATGCCCTCGGGAAGTGGCTTGACGTCGAGCCGCGGCACGTCGAGCAGTTTCCACCCGGCAGCGAACAACGCATCGCGATAGGTGACCACGAAGGCGTCGACGAGAATCGATCGCGGCGCGCTGTACCTCTGCCTGGTGTACGAGAGGCCGGCCAGCACCGCTTCGCTATCGGCCCTCGCCGCTCGCACTTCGAGTGGGCCGTCTTCACGGCTCGTCTCTACGAGCTGTGAGCCCGGGATCGCCGACGGCAGCGGCGGTGGCTGCCAAGCGGCCAGCGTCGCACACAGGCAAGCCGTGATCAGAAGAAGGCGGAGACGGACCATCGTCCGATCGTAGCAGCGACGGGCGTGATCCTTCGCCGGCCGGATTACGGGGCTTTGTGCTCGAGCATCAAGCCGACCGCGGTGCCGCGTCGGAACCCCTTCCAATAGGTGTGCATCGGCGTCGGCTTGCCGTCGCGATCCACCGAGAACACCGCGTCCTTGCCGCTCGGCACGACGTCGAGGTACGAACGCATCGCGGCGTCAGTGTTCAGATGCCACTGGAAGAACGCGGTCGCGAAGTGGTGAAGGACGTTGTTCATGCGCACCGTATCCCACACGGGATCGGCGTAATGGGCGAATGCGTCGACGTTCGGGGACGGCGTGGCGCCGTAGACCTCGCGCGGCGCCGGCATGGGTGCGGCGGCATTGTGGGCGGCGTTGATGAAGGTCAGCAGATAACGATCGGCGTTGACCGCGCCGTCGTAGATCGCGCGGACGCCTTTTTCATAACCCGACACCGTATCGACGCTGCCGGCGACGAACAGCACGGACGTGCGGATGCCCTGCAACCCCTGCGCGTCCCAGTAGCCGCTCTGCATCCCCCACGGGCCGATCGCGATGGCGGCTTTGATCCGTCCGTCCCGCGCCTTCTGGTAAGCAGGATTCGCTGCGCCGCGCTCCGCCAGCATCCGGTTCGGCGGTGCCGCCGAAAACGTGGCGGACGCGTCGCTGTAACCGCCGCCAATCACGTTGACGACGCCGTACCCGCCCATGGAGTAGCCGATGATGCCGGTCCGCGACGCGTCGACGACGCCGGCGAGAAAGCTGCCCGATCCCGGTTTGCTCAGGCGATCGATCTCCTCCAGCACGAATAGCTGATCGAACGGCCGGTTGTAGAGCGTGCTGGCGAACGCTTTTTGGTCGTCGTAGGTGCTGTCCTTGTGATCGATAGAAACCACAGCGAAGCCCTTGCTCGCCAGATTTTCGCCGAGGTGGCTCATCAGGTAACGGTTGCCCGGATACCCGTGCGAGATGATCACCAGCGGATGCGCTCCGGCCTTGGGGTTGCCGTCCCTGACCGCCCGGCCGTGAATGGTTGCGGTGATCGCCGGATCGCGGGTGATCACACGATAGTCACCGCCCGGCTTTTGGCCTGCCGACAGCGCCGCGGGATACCAGACTTCGAGCGTCAACGTCCGATCGGAACGAACGGTCGCCCCGCCTTCCTTGATGTTCAGAATGTCCGGACGGTTACGGTCCGTCACCTGCAGAGTACGCACGCCAACGTCATGCGGCCCGTAGGCAGCGAGGTCCGGCGCCGATGGCGTCACCGTGTCAATGCGATTGGTCTGGGCGTGGACAACGGCACTGAGCGCGACGACGAACACGAGATAGCGCATGCGCGAATTGTAGTGTGGATACGCCGTGCCGCATCGATCGGAACTGCGACCGTCGTTGCTGATGGAAGATGCGCGTATCTGGATCGCTTTCCCGATGCGCACACATCGGTCGCCGTGCTGTTGCAACGTATCGTCCGGCAATGCGACCGCGTCAGCCAATCGTGTGTCGGACATTTACCTGGGCGACGGCCTTAAACCCGCGGCCCCGCGAGAACTGCGGCAACACCGCCGGCAATGACTCCTCCGCCAGGTATGAACGACTGTCGCCCTTGGTGGGCTGCTATTGGAGCGACGAAGCAGAGACGATGCCGCATGTCACGATCGAAAGTGGGGCACGGGTGTTGAAGCGCCGGCCGGACGCCGTGATCCAACGGACCGTGCTCGGCCCGGACACGTTTCAGGGGGTCGATCGGCACGGTGACGTTTATTCGCAACAGCTAAGAGCAGCCGTCGGCCTTGCCTCGGGAGGAGCGCATCACGGCCGCAATCGATCGCCGAGCAGGCTTGCCATGCGAGTGGCGGCCTCGGGCACGATTGCGAAATACAACTCCGGTTCGATCAGTTCCAGCTCCATCAACAGCGGCCCATTGTCGGCCTCGACCACGTCGACGCGCGCATACAGGCATTCAGACGCTGCGAGATCGACGACGCGTTGTGCGAATTGCAGTATCGGCGCGGACGGCGTCGCCGCCTGTACGGTGCCACCGTAATCCTTTTGCACCCGAAAGTCGCCATCGCGCGCCTGCTTGCGGACCGCATGACTGAATTCACCAGCCAGGAACACCAATGACATCTCGCCGCACTGGCTTATCTCGGGGACGTACTGTTGTAGCAGCGCGCCCGACGATCGCGCCGGGCCAAGATCGTCGTCGGACAGCTGCGTCGCTGCGTCGACGAGGAATGTCCCGTACGCGGTTGCGGCGATCCGCGGCTTCAGGACCGCGCGCTCCCAACGCTGCTCGTTCATGGCGCGATCGATCGCCGAACGATCCGGGTGATCGAGCCAGCGGCTGTCGGGGATGGCGACACCTTGGTTTTCGAGATCTTTCAGGTAAATCTTGTCGATGTTTCGCAGCGCGACCGCCGGCGGGTTCCATGCGGTGCGTCCGGAATCCGCGAGGGCCTGTAGCCAGGATCGGAACAGGGTCGGAAGGCGGTGATAGTCCCACGTCGATCGCAGTAAGACGGGCGGCGCGTCGACGACGCTGTAGGGATCGATGGTGGTCCAGGGCAGCGGCTCCACGTCCACCCCGGCCGCACGAAGCGCGTCGGCAAGCACCTGATCGTCCGCCGTCGTCTGCGGAAAGTGATCACACGTCGCAAAAATTACCTGCATGCACCCACTCTCAACCTCGCCGCCTGCGCCACTAATTATCGCTTCCCCGCGCTCACCCGGTTATTCGGTGCCAGGTACACTCCACCCGCTGACCGTACTCATTGTGATTTCCACCGCCACCGCGGTTGTTAGGTGCCAGCTACACTCCGACCGTCGACCGTGACCTTCTGGGTAGCACAGGCACCACGGTTGATAGGTGCCAGGTACACTTCAACCGCCCAGCTTCGTCATTTGTCCGTGGCCCCCAGGTCACACGGTGGTTGGTGTGTACCTGGCACCTGACAACCACGCGGGGTGGTTGGCGTGTACCTGGCACCTGACAACCACCGAGGGTGGTTGGAGTGTACCTGGCACCGAACAACCGCGTTAGAGGCGGAAGAGACGGTTGAATTTGATGACGAGGGCGCGGTTGCGGAGCGCGGTCAGGTCTCGGGCCAGGGCCGTCCCTGCGGGTCCCTCGGGGCGCACGTCCTCGGTGTTGTAGTCGTCGGTATAGACGACGAAGAGCTCGCTGCCGGGCCGGTACTCCCAGCGGAACCGGACGTTGCTGCCGAACGAGGTGCCGGCGGTGTTGTACTGGACGATGCCGCTGACGAACATGCGCGGGGTGATGGTGTAGGTGGCGCGGGTGCGGGCGACTTTGGCGGTGAACGAACCCTGCACCAGATCGACCCAATTAATCGACAGGCTCGGCTCGAGGGACACCTGCGGCGTCACCTGCACGCGGCCGCTGTTCATCGACAGGGTGCGGCGGTCGCCGTTGTAAAAGGTGCCGATTTCGAAGACGACCTCCCCGGAGTACGGCCGCTGCTGGCCCGCGATGTAGCCGATCCGTGTCGTGTGAAAATTGTAGGCGCCCACCGGCAGCGTTACACCGCCGGCGATCGCGAAGGGGCGCACCAGCCGCTCGAAGCTGTCGGTGTAGGCGACGCTGAGCAGGTCGCTATTGGTGAACTCGGTCTCGACGCGGCCAATCGCCTCGCGCGTATCCAGCCGATCCTGGTTGTTCGTCAGGTAATTCAAGCTCGCCGCCGCTGTCACGCGCCGCAGGTTCGGCACGTTGCGAGGCCGCGGGCTGACGCGCAGTAACCCGAAGTTACGGCGCATATCGGTACGGCGGACGAAGCCGATTTCCGGGAGGAAGTCGGGCTCGACGACCAGCCGCTCCAGTTGCACCCCGTACTTGTCGGCGTTGTAGTCGAAGAAGCCCCGGTAGCTGAGGTTGTCCCCGTCACGGCCCTCGCTGCGCGTGCCCGCGATGTACGCATCGAAGCGAATGTTCTGATAGAACGACATCGCCGCGTCGAGGCCAAACCCGTCGTTCGAGCCGCGGCGTCCCGGTGTCGCCGTGCGATGCGTGAGCATCCCGCCGATACTGCTGCGACGGAGTACATCGCGCTTGACCCGCAACACGCTGAAGTTCGCCGGCTCGATGCGAGCCGCGTCGTCATCGGCGGTCTGGACATTGAGCGCACCAAACGTGAACGCGCCCGCCTTGCCGGTCAGGCGCCCGCCGGCGACGATCGGAATGACGCGCGACTGATCGAGGCCGATCCGTCGACTGAAGAACAGATACGGCGTGTCGCCGGTGCCCGCCGCGAGACCCGCGCTGGCACGGCCGGCAAATGCGAAAGTGCCGAGCCCTTCAAGGAAGAAATCACGCTTCTCCGGAAAAAACAGGTTGAACCGCGTTAGGTTGACCTGCTGCTCGTCCACTTCAACCTGCGCAAAGTCCGTGTTGACGGTCAGATCAACGGTGATGCCCTGGGTGATGCCGTACTTCAGGTCGCCGCCGATGCGCGCCTGGCGATCGCCGGCGACGACGGGCGTCACCGTGCGGTCCGTCGATACGCCCGCAAGCGCGAACGGCTTGACTTCGAGGTTGGCGGTGCCGGACGGCACCTGCAAGCCTTCAAGCGTGCCGGCCGAG